>JBBNAI010000522.1:0-8270 GCA_037994305.1 Pseudomonas sp.
CCGATCAACCTGCCGAAGACCGAGGCCGTGGCCCCGGCGGACCAGAAGGACCCGCTGGTGGTGAGCATCGACGGCGAGGGCAAGCTGTTCATCAACAAGGACGAGATCCAGCCCGAGCTGCTGCAGAGCAGCCTGGAGCAGGCCAAGGCCAAGGACGCCGAACTCAAGGTGCAGCTGCAGGCCGACGACCAGGTCGACTACGGCGCGGTGGCCAAGGCCATGGCCTCGATCGAGCGGGCCGGCATCACCAAGCTGGCGGTGATTACTGCGCGTTGAAGCAGGACGGATTAAGCCCGTTGGGTTGTATTGATTGGGTGTGTGGATGGTTTCGGTGATCAGCCGGGCCGAGCCCCCTCACCCTAGCCCTCTCCCCAAAGGGGAGAGGGAATGTTCGAGGGTTATGTGGGTGGCCGTGGCCAAGTGCTTCTGCGTTGTCTCAAGCCCTTGCAATCTGCTCCCTCGCTCCACTGGGGATAGGGGATGTTCGAGTGGGGCGCTGGTTGTCGGCGTTCATTTCGATCACCGCTGTCGCCAGCCCCTGCAATCTGCTCCCTCGCCCCTCTGGGGAGAGGGCTGGGGTGAGGGGTAGGCAGCTACGGCGCCCACCCTTCAGCACCGGCAAATCAGCCCTCAGCATGCGCAACACATCCCGGCCTGTTCCTCAGGCCACCCGCCGGTCCCGTGACCGGCACGGTTCCCGGGGTCGCTCTTTCCAGGCAGGGGGAGCGGCCTCTTTTTTATCCACCACCAGGAGCGTACCGATGACCACTCTCTACATTTCCCCCGGCGCCTGCTCGCTGGCCTCGCACATCGCCGTCCGTGAGCTGGATCTGCCGATCCAGATCGAGAAGGTCGCCCTGCGTACGCCCGATTCGCCGATCCACCAGATCAACCCGCTGGGCCGCGTACCGGCGCTGCAACTGGCCGACGGCACGCTGATCACCGAGAACAGCGCGATCCTGCCGTACCTCGCCGACCAGGTGCCGGGCACGCCGCTGTTTGCCGCTGCTGGCAGTGCCGAGCGCGCGCAGATCCAGAGCTGGCTCGGTTACCTGTCCGCGGAAATCCACACCGCCACGTTCCGCCCGCTCAATCGCCCGGAGCGTTACTCCGCCGACGAAGCCGCTCATCCGGGTATCCGCGCCCAGGCCCAGGTACAGATACTCAAGGCCTTCGAGCACATCGAGCGCCACCTCACCGATCGGCAGTGGCTGGTGGGCGAGCGCTACACCCTGGCCGATGCCTACCTCGGCGTGTTCTCCAACTGGCTGCTGCGTCTGGGTGGCCCGTTCAACGAGCTGCACGCCATCGGTCGTCTGCGCGAGCAATGGCGCGCGCGCCCGGCAGTACAGCAAGCGCTGCAGGCCGAAGGGCTGCTCTGAGTTTCCCTTGCGCTGGTAGGATCGCCCTGCGGTACCTGCCAGCCGTGCGAGGAGAACAGCGATGCAACGAGCACCCGAGCCAGCCTTTGGCGACCTGATCGACACGCCCCTGGGCAGCCTGCTGGCCCTGGTGGATGAGCAGGGTGCCTTGCTGCGGCTGGACTTCCCGCCCGAGGACCAGCCGCTGACCGTCTGGCACGGCTATGCCTGGCACCGTGATACGGCGGCCGTGGCGCCGGTCGCGCGGCAGGTCGATGAGTACTTCGCCGGTCAGCGCCGGGTCTTCGATCTGCCCCTGGCACCACGTGGCAGCTCCTACCAGCACCTGGCCTGGCGGCATCTGCGCCAGGTGCCCTATGGCGTGACCCTGACCTATGCCCAGCTGGGCGCACTCCTGCTGCCGCACAAGACCTCGGCGCGGGCCATCGGCCGGGCCAACGCGCTCAACCCGATCTCCATCGTCGTCCCTTGCCACCGCATCATCGGTGCTGACGGCAGCCTCACCGGCTATGCCGGCGGCCTGGCGCGCAAGCAGGCGTTGCTGGAACTGGAAGGGGTGCTGACAGCGGGCAGCCAGGTCGCGCTGTTCTGAGTGATGCCCAGCGGGCATATTTCCCATGCTGGCAAAGCATTGGATTTAAAAATCATTTAAATTCAATGGCTTGCAATCGCATATGCAAATAAAGAATTTAAAAATCATTAAAAATTACTTTATGCGATAAGGCGTGCCTTCGATCATGGCGACCAGCCCGTCGGGCTGCTGTTTCGAGGCAATCGAGGAAGGCGCCATGCAGGCGATCAGCACCATCGCAACCTGGGCCCAGGCCGTTACCCGCGCACTGGAGGCCGAAGGCTATGCCAGCGCCGAGCTGCTGCGCGAGGCCGGCATCAGCCCGCAGGGTCTGCATGACAGCAACCTGCGCATTCCGCTGGCGAGCATGAGCCGCCTGTGGCGTGCGGTGCGCCGGGTCAGCGGCGACGAGTGCTTCGGCCTGCGCGTGGCGCAGCACTGCTTCCCTACCGACTTCCACGGCCTGCTGTTCGCCATGCAGAGCAGCAACACCCTGGGCGAAGCGCTGCAGCGCGCGGTGCGCTTCTCGCACATCGTCAGCACCTCGGCCAACCTCGAGCTGCAGCAGCAGGGCGGCCGCACTCTGCTGCTCTACCGGCAGTTGCCGGGCGTGCAGGCCGAGCAGATCGCCACCGAAGCGCTGATCGCCAGTGCCGTGCGTTTCACCCGGCAGAGTTGGGGCGAGCGTGAGTTCATCAGTGCGGTGGAGCTGGCGCGCCCGTGCCCGGCCGACCCCGAGCGCTGGGAGAACCTGTTGGGTTGCCCGGTGCGCTTCGCCGCGCCGTGTAACGCCATCGAGTACGCTCTGGCGCCGCTGGATACCGCCCTGCACACCGGCAACAGCGAGCTGGCCAACAGCCTCGACCAGGTGCTGATGGACTACCTGCAGCGCTTGCAGCACAACAACCTGCCCGAGCTGGTGCGCACCGCCATCGTCCGCCAGTTGCCGCTGGGCGAAGTGCAGCAGGGCGCGGTAGCCGACGAGCTGGGCATGAGCGTGCGTAACCTGCACCGCCACCTGCTCAAGCACGCCACCAGCTTCAAGGAACTGCTCGACGACACCCGCCGCCAGCTGGCGTTCGACTACCTGCGCCAGTCGCACTGCTCGATCAACGAAGTCTGCTACCGCCTGGGCTTCAACGAGCCGAGCAGCTTCAACCGTGCCTTCCGCCGCTGGACCGGCGAGACACCCGGGCAGTGGCGTCGGCAGCTGCTGCCGGTGGTGGTCGCCGTGGCCTTGCATGCACCGCCCCGCAGTTACTCGGGCAGCCGCCTGGCCCTGGCGGTGTAGCCCGGACTTCAGTCCGGGAACTGGCACACCCCGGACTGAAGTCCGGGCTACCGCCTCACCCAACCCGTCGTGTCCGCCAGGGACTATGGCTTGTCCGGCAAAGCCCATCCTCGCGCGCTGCCATTCCCTAGCATCCCGGTACAAGGCGAACCCCGATTCGCCGCGGTCCGCCCACCTGGCCGGCCGCCCGATCTGCCGTATGCACGAGGAATGTCCATGAATCATCCCCACCACCGCGCGGCCCAGGCCGGCGCGTTGCTCAAACCCCTGAGCCTGGCCCTGCTGCTGGCACTGCCGCAGCTGCTGCACGCCGCCGAAAGCGAGCAGGCGAGTGCGCCGGTCGCCGAGGAAGAGCAGGCCGCCACCCTGGGCAAGGTCACCGTCACCGCGCGCCGCCGCGCCGAAGATGCGCAGAGCGTGCCGACGCCGATCACCGCCCTCAGCGGCGCTGACCTGGAGACCCAGAAGGTCTACCGCATCCAGGACCTGCAGCAGGCGCTGCCCAGCGTCAACGTCGCCTATGTACACGCCCGCGTCTCCAGCCTGGCGGTGCGCGGCATCGGCAACAACCCGGCCAGCGACGGCCTGGAAGGCAGCGCCGGGATCTATCTGGACAACGTCTACCTGGGCCGTCCGGGCATGGCTGCCTTCGACCTGCTCGACATCGAGCAGCTGGAACTGCTGCGCGGCCCGCAGGGCACCCTGTTCGGCAAGAACACCACCGCCGGTGTGCTCAACATCACCACGCGCAAGCCGACCTTCACCCCCGAGCGCACCCTGGAAATCTCCGGCGGCGAGCGCGGCTACTTCCAGGGCAAGGGCTCGGTATCCGGCGGGCTGACCGACACCCTGGCCGGGCGCCTGGGCTTCTATCGCACCCGTGAAGACGGCTATCTGGACAACGATTACGACGGCCGCACCCTGCTCGGTGGCGAGCGCGAAGGCCTGCGCGGGCAACTGCTGTTCCAGCCCAATGACGACTTCAACCTGCGCTGGATCAGCGACTACAACGAAGAGAACTCCACCTCCGGCAGCTCGGTGATCTACGGCGGCGCGCAGAAGTTCTGGGACCGCGCGACCCTGGTTGGCGCCAACCCGCAGATCGGCCGCAGCAACATCGATGCGCGGCAGAACGTCAGCGTGCACCAGAACAGCCATTCCGCCGAAGCCAACTGGAACCTCGACGGCGGCTACACCCTGACCTCGATCAGCGCCTACCGCTACTGGCACTTCAACCCGGCCAACGACGCTGACCAGCTCGACGTGGCGGTGATCGACGACTACGGCTACGAAGTCCACGACCGCCAGTTCTCCCAGGAAGTGCGCCTGGCCTCGCCGACCGGCGACAACTTCGACTATGTGGTCGGCGCCTATGCCTTCAAGCAGGACCTGGGCAACCGCATCTTCACCGACCTCGGCCCGCTGGCCGATCTCAACCTGGTCGGCTTCAACACCGATGCGCTGAACAATGTCAGCACCAAGACCAACGGCAAGGTCGATACCGAGAGTTATGCCCTGTTCGGCCAGGGCACCTGGCACCTCACCGACAAGCTCGACCTCACCGCCGGGGTGCGTGGCACCTACGAAGAGAAGACCGCCAGCGTAGAGCGCTTCGCACCCACTGGCGGGGTACCGGTCAGCGGCCTTGCGGCATTCATCCGCGACAGCCAGGTCGGTGCCTACGACTCCGGCGACATCGGCCTGCACGGTTCTTCGCCGTCGATGCTGCTGAGCCTGAGCTACCAGTTCAACCCGGACCTGCTTGGTTACGCCTCGCTGTCCCATGGCGAGAAATCCGGCGGGGTCAACCTGGCCGTGGGCTCCGCCCCGGAAGCCGGCGCCGACTCGCTGCTGGTCGGCCCGGAACGCGCCAACGATGCCGAGTTGGGCCTGAAAAGCGCCTGGCTGGATAACCGCCTGCAGATCAACAGCAACATCTTCTGGACCGGCATCCACGGCTACCAGGCCACCACCTGGTACCAGCCGCCGGGCTCGGTCACCGGCTACCAGGTGCTGGCCAACGCCGGCAAATTGCGCTCGCGCGGCCTGGAGTTCGAGGCCACCGCACTGCCGGTACGCGGCCTGACCCTGCGCTTCAACGGCTCCTACAACGACGTCACCTACCTGCGCTTCCAGGACGCCCCATGCCCGGCGGAAGTCAGCACCCTGCCAGGTGCGCCGGCCACCTGCGACCTGTCCGGCGAGCGCGTGCTCGGCGCTTCCAAATGGATCGGCAACTTCAGCGGCGAGTACGCCTGGCAGCTGGAAAACCGCCTGCAGCCGTATGTCGCCGGCAGCTATGCCTACCGCTCCGAAGCCGAAGGCACGCTGGATAACTCCGACCTGTCGAAGATCGACGGCTACGGCCTGGTCAATTTCTCCGCCGGCCTGCGCACCGACTTCGGTGATGGCCAGCTGGATGCCTCGCTGTGGGTCAAGAACGCTGCCGACAAGGAGTACTACCTGGCCGTCGGCTCCGCCGGCAACGGCCTCTACACCGGCTCGCTGGGCCAGCCGCGCACGGCTGGTGTAAGCCTGCGCTACGACTTCTGAGGTGCAGCATGAGTAACAGACAGATCAAGCTCGGCGCGTTCCTGATGAGCAGCGGTCACCACCTGGCCGCCTGGCGCCACCCGCGCGCCTGGGCTGGCGGCGGGCTGGACTTCGAGCACTTCAAGCGGGTGACGCAGACGGCCGAGCGCGGCAAGTTCGACGCGATCTTCTTCGCCGACAACCTGGCCCTGCTCGGCCAGCCCGAGCTAGCCAGCCTGACCACCGGCGGCGATGTATTCGAGCCGCTGGTGCTGCTCTCGGCCCTGGCGGCGGTGACCTCGCGCATCGGCCTGATCAGCACGGTATCGACCACCTTCAACGAGCCCTACCTGCTGGCACGCAAGTTCGCCGCCCTCGATCACCTCTCTGGCGGGCGTAGCGGCTGGAACCTGGTGACCTCGGCCACCGACCAGGAGGCGCAGAATTTCGGCCTCGAACGCATCGACCAGCATGCCGATCGCTATGCCCGCGCCGAGGAGTTCATCGATATCGCCACCGGCCTGTGGGACAGCTTCGACGACGACGCCTTCACTCGCGATCAGGCCAGCGGGCAGTTCTTCGACCCGGCCAAGGTGCATGTGCTCGACCATCGCGGCACGCATTACCCACGGGTGCGCGGGCCGCTGAACATCCCCCGTCCGCCGCAGGGCTATCCGGTGCTGGTGCAGGCCGGCTCGTCCGAACCGGGCAAGGAACTGGCCGCGCGCACCGCCGAAGTGGTGTTCACCGCCCAGCAGACCCTGGCCGGCGCCCAGGCCTTCTACGCCGACCTCAAAGGACGGCTGAGCAAGTACGGGCGCAGTGCCGAGCAGTTGAAGATCATGCCCGGCATCTCACCGGTACTGGGGGCCACGCAGAGCGAAGCCGAGGACAAGTACGCCGAGCTGCAGGATCGCGTCGACCCGCGTGTTGGCCTGGGCCTGCTGGCCGGCATGGCGGGTGGCTTCGACCTGTCGCAGTATCCGCTCGACGGGCCGCTGCCGGAACTGCCGGAAAGCAATGCGATGAAGAGCCGCCAGGCCCTGTTCATCGACCTGGCACGGCGCGAGAACCTGAGCATCCGCCAGCTGTACCTGAAGATCGCCGGCGCCCGTGGCCACCACACCGTGGTCGGCACGCCGCTGCAGGTGGCCGATCTGCTGGAGCAGTGGTTCGTCGAAGGCGGTGCGGATGGCTTCAACATCATGCCGCCGTTCCTGCCGGAAGGCCTCGACCAGTTCGTCGACCAGGTGGTGCCGGAGTTGCAGCGTCGCGGCTTGTTCCGCAGTGAGTACGAAGGCCAGACCCTGCGCGACAACCTCGGTCTGGCCCGACCGGCCAGTCGCTATGCCGACGGCGTCAAAGCCAGGGAAACGGCCTAAACGCTAGCAGAACGGCAACTGCGGGTTGTCTGTTTCCGGGGGAGGGTTGGCGCGGCTTGAGGTACCATGCCGCGCCGAAACCCTTGCCCAATCCGCTGGCCGCTTATGTCCACCAACGCGCTGTACACCGACCTGTCCGCCTACTACGACCTGATGTGCGCCGACATCGACTACCCGGCGCAAAGCCACAGCGTGCGCCGCCTGCACCAGCTGTTCGGCACGGAGGGGCGCAAGCATCTGGATCTCGCCTGTGGCACTGGTCCGCACGTGCGGCATTTCCTCGACTTCGGCTACCGCAGCGCCGGCCTGGACATCAACCAGCCGATGCTCGACATCGCCCAACAGCGCTGCCCCGAGGCACACTTCAGCTGCCAGGACATGGCCGACTTCCAGGTGGATGAACCGCAGGACCTGATCACCTGCTTCCTCTACTCCATCCACTACAACGCCGGGCTGGCCAAGCTGCAGCAGTGCCTGGCCAGCGTGCACGCGGCGCTCGCCGAGGGTGGCGTGTTCTGCTTCAACGCGGTGGACAAGCACAAGATCGACAACCGCTCCTTCGTACGCCATAGCGTGGAGCACGACGGCAGCCTGTTCGCCTTCGGCTCCGGCTGGTACTACAGCGGCGAGGGCGAACGCCAGGCGCTACGCCTGAGCATCGAGAAGACCACGGCCGGGCAGACCCAGGCCTGGCAGGACGAGCACCCCATGGTCGCCCTGAGCTTCGCCGAATTGCAGCAGCTGCTGGAGCCGCACTTCGAGGTGCAGGTGTTCGAGCATGACTACGAGCGGATCACGCCGTGGGATGGGGCGTCGGGGAATGCGCTGTTTGTTTGTGTGAAGCTCTGAGCGCTAGATTTCCCTCGGATTACCCGGCGTGCGAGCCGCAAATAGCCCTCGTGGATAGCACGCCATGGACTGATCTCACTGCCGCCTAAAACGCTCGCGCGTCATACGCAAGCGCGGCAGCGGCCAGGCCACCAGAGCGGCCACGGCCAGCAGCGCGGCGCCGAACAGCGGCAGCTGCGGCAGGCCGTAGTTGGCGCTGAGCCACAGGCCGCCGAGCAGGGCGCCGCTGGCGTTGCCGAGGTTGAACGCGGCATGGCTGAGGG
>JBBNAI010000523.1:0-16044 GCA_037994305.1 Pseudomonas sp.
TGCAGATCAAGCTGCAGCGCGAAGAGCAGGGCCAGAACGGCAAGAAAGAGCAGAAGGAACAAAAGGAAACGCTCTGGCGCGTTGACCTGGCATTCGACCTGGTCCCGCTTGGCCCCTTGCAGGTACAAGCCCAGCTGTTGCGTGGCAGTTTCTCTAGCCAGCTCTGGGCCGAGCAAAGCAGTACCGCCAACCTGATCGATCACGAACTACCCCACCTACGCGAACGCTTGCTCGCTGCCGGTCTCGAAGTCGGCGAACTCAGTTGCCGCCAGGGCATGCCACCGCAAGGACCCAAGACCCACCTGGAGCAACGCTGGGTGGACGAAACCGCATGAAGAACAAAGCCCCGCGCCAAGCCATCGCCCTGTCCTACGATGGCGCCAACGCCCCCAGCCTGACCGCCAAGGGTGACGATGAGCTGGCTGAAGCGATTCTGGCCATCGCCCGCGAATACGAAGTGCCGATCTACGAGAATGCCGAACTGGTGCGGCTGCTGGCACGCCTGGAGCTGGGGGATGCAATTCCCGAGGTGCTGTACCGCAGCATCGCCGAGATCATTGCCTTCGCCTGGCACCTAAAGGGCAAATTCCCGGACGGCTTCGAGCCGCAAGGCGAGCGCGACGTCACCCCCGCCCTACCCCTACTCAACGCTGAACCGGATTGAACGCCAGCATTTCCCCCTCAGCGCCTTTGCCCAGCGGGAAATCCAGCAACAGCCAGGAAAAGTAGCCAGAGCGGAAGAAGTACACCTGCTGGTAACCCCAGCTGACTGCTCGCCTGGCCGCCTCGGCACTCTGCGGGCAGTAATCGTTGTCGCAGTAAATCACCAGCGGCAGATTGCGCGGCCACTCCTGTGCAGCCAGATGGGCGAAGCGCGAGCCCAACTCCAGGTGCAGCGCGCCATGCACATGCCCCCAACTCCACTCGCGCATGGGCCGCACATCGACGAACAGCGCGCCGAACTCGTACAGCTGACGGGCCTGCAGGACATTTACCGTGGTCGCCCCCTCAACTTCTAGCGGCACCTCGGCAGCACTGACCGGCAGGATCAACAGGCACAGCAGCAATAAGCTGATTCGCATGACAAGCCTCCACAGGACGTTGTGGTTACTGTTTTCAGCTTAGGCAGGCGAAAAGTGAAGGCTTGGAACCGTTCACACAGGCAGGGAAAGGATCAAGAACTACAGGAACTAAGGGCAGCGCTACTCAGGAGTTCTGTTTTTGCGATTTGTGCAGCTTGCTGACCAACTCGGCTTCGGCTGTGGTCAAGCCACAGGAATGGGTCAGGTCATCGACGCTGGCGCCCATGCCGACCAGGCGCGCCGCCTGGGTGAAGGACAGGCTGGAAGGATCGCGCTGCTCCATCTGGTTGAGCTTGTCCGGCAGTGGCGCAACAACCCGGCGCAGCTCGTGCAACTCCTCACCCATACGAATGCTGCCGGTGAGGTAGGTATCGAGGCGGCGGCTCAGCTCCTTGATCCGCTGATCGCGGAAGGCATCACGCTCGGCCTGCATCTGCGCCTGCTGCCGCAGGGACGTCACCAGCCAGAAGCAGGTGCCCGCCAGCAGCATGCAGAACAGGCCAAGCACGGCCACCGCGATCTCGAGCATGACTCAGATGCTCTCCAGCTCGGACCACTCTTCCTCGGTCATCATCTTGTCCAGTTCGACCAGGATCAGCAGCTCGCCGTTCTTGTTGCAGACGCCCTGGATGAACTTGGCCGACTCGTCGTTACCCACGTTAGGCGCGGTCTCGACCTCGGACTGACGCAGATAAACCACTTCCGCCACGCTGTCGACCATGATGCCAACCACTTGCTTGTCGGCTTCGATGATGACGATACGGGTGTTGTCGGTGACGGCAGCGGAGTCCAGACCGAAACGCTGACGGGTATCGATCACCGTCACCACGTTGCCGCGCAGGTTGATGATGCCCAGCACATAACTGGGGGCGCCCGGCACCGGAGCGATCTCGGTGTAGCGCAGCACCTCCTGAACCTGCATCACATTGATGCCGTAGGTCTCGTTATCCAGGCGGAAGGTCACCCACTGCAGAATGGGATCTTCGGAACCTTGCGCAGACGTTTTCTTCATGTCCCTAGCCTCGTCAAGAACCGCTATGGCGGCATACGCGGGTGAACCCCGCTGTCATTACTATAGAGCCACGCGTACCGCGCAGCCCGTTGAATTCATTGTGCTCGAGCCGTGCCCTTGCGCGTGGCGCCACTGGCGATCAATTCGGCAAGGGCCGAGACATCCAGCAGGGCGCACATGTGCTCGATTACCGTGCCGGCTAACCATGGCCGCTGACTGCGCTGACTGCGCCACTTGATCTCATCCGGTTGTAGGCGAATCGAGCGGCTGACCTGATGTACCGCCAGCCCCCACTCGTAACCTTCGACCGAGATGACGTACTGCAAGCCCTCGCGGAAATCCTCGCGGTAGCGCTCCGGCATCACCCAGCGCGCGGTATCCAGGACTTTCAGGTTGCCGGCCTGACTTGGCAGGATACCGAGAAACCAGTCCGGCTGGCCGAACAAGGGGGTCAGCTCGGCATTGGCCAGCGGGTAGATCGATCCCAGGCACACCAGCGGCACGGCCAGCGTCAGACCTGCCACATCGAACAGCAGGCATTCGAAGGGCTCTGCTGCCCATTCGGGGCGCCCTTCGCTGGTCAGTTTTGCCGGCTCTTTCTTCAGTGCCGGCTGCAGTTCTACCAGAGCCTCGACCACAACCGCTTGCACCGGCGGCGCCACAACAGGTGCTGGCGCTACTTCGACCACCACCTCTTCAGGCAAATCCGCCTGGGGTAGCTCGAACGTCGGCAGAACCAGGGGTTTGGCCTCGGCCAATGCCACCGGACGCTCCAGCGAAGCGACATTGAGCACGGGCTTGGGAGAGTCGCGACGCGAATCACGTACCTGCTCCTCAAGCACGGCAGCCTCGAACTCGTCGAGATCGACGCTCTCCTCCAGCTCGGCAGCCGCCTCCTGCAGCAATGCGTCCAGATAGGACTGCAAAGCCAGCTGAGGGCGGGAAGCGGTGGCAGCGGTACGACTCATGACGGCGTTCCAGATAAAGGGGCTGTACAGCCTATCGGCAGATGTGACGAATGTCTTGAACCTGTCTGCTCAGCATAGTCCGGCATTCAGGCTACCTGACTGGCCGTCTGCCCGGCCAACAAGTGCTTGAGCAACGCCCGGTAGGCAATCACGCCACGGCTGTTGTTATCAAACTGCGAAGGGGTCTGCCCCGCCCGGCTGGCATCGCGCAGGCGCGTATCCACCGGGATATAGGCCTGCCACAGATGCTCCGCATAGGCATTGCGCAACACCCTCAGGGTACTCAGCGACGCCTGGGTACGACGGTCGAACAGCGTCGGCACGATGGTGTATGGCAGTGCCTGCTTGCGCGATCGGTTGATCATGGCCAGCGTGCTGACCATCCGCTCCAAGCCTTTTACCGCGAGAAACTCGGTTTGCACCGGGATCACCAACTGCTGACTGGCCGCCAATGCGTTGACCATCAACACACCCAGCAGCGGCGGACTGTCGATGATGGCGTGATCGAATTTATCCCACATCTGCGCCAGGCTCTTGGCAATTACCAACCCCAATCCGCTCTGTCCCGGCGACTGGCGCTCCAGCGTGGCCAGCGCCGTACTGGATGGCAACAGGGAAATATTCGAATGACTGGTGGGCAACAGCAAACTGGCCGGCAGGCCTTGCGGCACATTGCCCTGATGCAGGAAGAGGTCGAAGCAGCTGTGTTCCAGCGAGTCCGGATCATGGCCGAAATAACTGCTCATCGAGCCGTGCGGATCGAGGTCTACCACCACCACGCGCTTGCCCGCATCGGCCAACAGACCGGCCAGTGCAATGGATGTGGTGGTCTTGCCGACACCACCTTTTTGATTGGCTACTGCCCAGACTTTCATCTTCATCGTCCTCCCGGCGTAGCTGAGGCCTTACCGAGAACTGATTGACGCCTCATGGGGCAGGCGTCGAATTATTGACGGATCCAGAAATAGACCCCGTGACTGGGGACACTGGTGCAGGTTGCGTGCCAGCCCTCTGCAGCGCGGCATCCGGCTGAGACTTACCGCTGCCCACGCCACTGATACTGCGCCGAACATCGAGATTGCGCGAGATAACCAGAACCACCCGCCGATTGCGCGCTCGCCCTTCGGCCGTGCCATTGTCGGCCACTGGCTGGAACTCGCCGTAGCCCACCGCCGCCATGCGCCCAGGATTGACCCCGTCAGCCGCCAGCATCCGCACAATGCTTGCAGCCCGCGCAGTAGAGAGCTCCCAGTTGCTGGGAAACTGCACGCTGTTGATCGGCAGATTGTCGGTAAAGCCTTCGATGTGCACCGGGTTCTCGTAGGGCGCAAGAATTTTCGCGACCTTCTCGATCAGGGTGAATGCCATATCGTTAGGCACCGCATCACCACTGGGAAACAGCAGGCTGGAGTTCAGCTCGATCTCGATCCACAACTCGTTGCCACGCACGGTCAACTGATTCGAGTTGATCAGATCACCAAAGGCATCCTGCACGCTGGCAGCAATTTCCTGCAGCGGGTCGGCACCAGGGCTGTCGATCGATGTCGTGCTGTTCGGGTTGTCTTCCACCATCGACCGGTCTGGCTCGGTGGTGCGTGGTCGCTCATCGCCAACCGGGATTGGCTTGATTGAACGCTCAGGCTCGCTGAAGACACCTACCAGGCTTTCCGAGAGCACTTTGTACTTGCCCTCGTTGATCGATGAAATCGAATACATGACCACGAAAAAAGCGAACAGCAGGGTGATGAAGTCCGCGTAGGACACCAACCAGCGTTCGTGATTCTCGTGTTCTTCTTGATGACGCCGCCGAGCCATGAGACTTCCTCACTCCGTCAGTCCATGAAGCCTTGCAACTTCAATTCGATGGAGCGCGGGTTCTCGCCTTCGGCAATCGACAGAATGCCTTCCAGCAACATCTCGCGATAACGCGACTGGCGCGCGGCAATGGCCTTGAGTTTGTTGCCTATCGGCAGCAGCAGCAGGTTGGCGAACGCCACACCGTAAATGGTGGCAACGAATGCGACGGCAATGCCGCTGCCCAACTTGCTCGGGTCGGCCAGGTTGCCCATGACATGGATCAGCCCCATGACCGCACCGATGATGCCGATGGTGGGCGCGTAGCCGCCCATGCTCTCGAATACCTTGGCGGCCTGGATATCACGGCCTTCCTGGGTATACAGATCGACTTCCAGAATACTGCGAATCGCTTCCGGCTCCGCGCCGTCGACCAGCAACTGCAGACCCTTGCGGGCGTAGGGGTCGGGTTCGCTGTCCGCAATCGGCTCCAGGCCAAGCAGGCCTTCCTTGCGCGCGGCCATGCTCCAGCCAACGACACGATTGATCCCACCGGCCAGGTCAATACGGGGCGGGAAGATGATCCAGCTGAGAATGCCCAGCGAGCGCTTGAACACATTAACCGGCGCCTGCAGAAAAGCGGCGCCCAGGGTACCGCCAATGACGATCAAGGCCGCCGGCCCATTGACCAGGGCCCCGACGTGGCCACCCTCGAGATAGTTGCCGCCGAGGATGGCGACAAACGCCAGGATGATGCCAATGAGACTAAGTGCATCCATCAGATACAGGCCTCGGCCAGGTGTCGACCGATGTCTTCGAGGCCGTACACCGCGTCAGCGAGGTCTGCTTTGACGATCGCCATGGGCATGCCATAGATCACGCAACTGGCTTCATCCTGTGCCCACACCTGGCTGCCGCTCTGCTTGAGCAGGCGCGCGCCTTCACGCCCATCCGCGCCCATGCCAGTCAGTACCACGGCGAGAACCTTGTCATTGAACGACTTGGCCGCCGAACCAAAAGTAATGTCGACACAAGGCTTGTAGTTCAGACGTTCATCGCCAGGGAGGATCCGGACCACACCACGGGGGTCGACCATCATCTGCTTGCCACCTGGAGCCAACAGAGCCAGCCCCGGGCGCAGCTGATCGCCATCCTCGGCCTCCTTGACGGAAATCCGGCACAACTTATCCAGGCGTTCGGCAAACGCCTTGGTGAACGCAGCCGGCATGTGCTGGATCAAGACGATGGGAGACGGAAAACTGCCGGGCAACTGGGTCAGTACTCGCTGCAGCGCCACCGGACCGCCCGTGGACGTGCCGATCGCCACCAGTTTGTAGGATTTACGCTTTGGGCTGGCACCGCCGCCTGCGGCATGCGCAGAACTACGACCAGCAGGAGCCGGAGCTGTCGGTGCAACAGGCGTGCTGCGCGCCGTTGGCGGCGCACTGCTCGCAGGTGCTGCAGGTGCGGGCTGGCTATAGCCACTGTAACGCCGGTTACTACGGGCGATGGAGTGAACCTTCTCGCACAGCAGTGCCTTGACCTTCTCCGGATTGCGCGAAATATCTTCGAAATTCTTCGGCAGGAAGTCGACTGCGCCAGCGTCCAGCGCATCGAGGGTGACACGCGCGCCTTCATGAGTCAGCGAGGAGAACATCAGAACCGGCGTCGGACAGCGCTGCATGATGTTTCGCACAGCGGTGATGCCGTCCATCATCGGCATCTCGTAGTCCATGGTGATCACGTCCGGCTTAAGAGCCAGTGCCTGATCGATGGCTTCGCGCCCATTGGTGGCCGTACCAACAACCTGGATATTCGGGTCGGCAGAGAGAATCTCCGAGACCCGGCGGCGGAAGAAGCCGGAGTCATCCACCACCAGGACTTTGACAGCCATAAACACTCCTGAGCGGCTGGATGACCCAGCCCGCAATCAATCAGATGCGACGTGCGTAGCGCTTGAGCATGCTCGGCACATCGAGGATCAGGGCGATGCGCCCGTCACCAGTAATGGTAGCCCCGGACATACCTGGCGTACCTTGCAGCATCTTGCCCAGTGGTTTGATCACCACCTCTTCCTGGCCCACCAACTGGTCAACCACGAAGCCGATACGCTGGCTGCCGACGGTAAGAATCACCACATGCCCTTCGCGTTGCTCCTCGTAGGCGGCACCACGCACCAGCCAGCGCTTGAGGTAGAACAGCGGCAAGGCCTTGTCACGCACGATCACCACTTCCTGACCATCCACCACGTTGGTGCGGGACAGGTCGAGGTGGAAGATTTCGTTGACGTTGACCAGGGGGAAAGCAAAAGCCTGGTTGCCCAGCATCACCATCAGCGTCGGCATGATCGCCAGGGTTAGCGGCACCTTGATGATGATCTTCGAGCCCTGGCCCTTGGCCGAGTGCACGTTGATGATGCCATTGAGCTGGGAAATCTTGGTCTTCACCACGTCCATGCCGACACCACGGCCGGACACGTCGGAAATCTCGGTCTTGGTCGAGAATCCTGGGGCAAAGATCAGGTTGTAGCATTCGGTCTCGCTCAGGCGATCCGCCGCATCCTTGTCCAGCAGGCCCTTCTCCACCGCCTTGACGCGGAGGATTTCCGGATCCATGCCTTTGCCGTCATCGGAGATCGACAGCAGTATGTGGTCACCTTCCTGTTCGGCAGAGAGCACTACCCTGCCGCCGCGCGCCTTACCCGACGCCTCGCGCTCCTCGGGCATTTCGATACCGTGGTCTACCGCGTTGCGAACCAAGTGGACCAGCGGGTCGGCCAGCGCTTCGACCAGGTTCTTGTCGAGGTCGGTTTCTTCACCGACCAACTCCAGATTGATCTCTTTCTTGAGCTGGCGCGCCAAATCGCGAACCAGACGCGGGAAGCGGCCGAAGACCTTCTTGATCGGCTGCATGCGGGTCTTCATCACCGATGTCTGCAGGTCCGCCGTGACCACATCGAGGTTGGACACGGCCTTGGCCATGGCCTCATCGCCGCTGTTCAACCCCAGGCGTACCAGGCGGTTACGTACCAGCACCAGCTCGCCGACCATGTTCATGATCTCGTCCAGACGCGCGGTGTCCACTCGAACCGTGGTTTCCGCCTCGCTGGCAGCAGCCGGTGCCTTGTCGGTAGCCGGAGCAGGTGCTGGTGTCGGGCTGGCCGCAGGTTTGGCAGGTGCCACCGCTTTGGCGGCAGGTTTGGCCGCGGGCTTTGCTGCCGGTTTCGCAGCGGGCGCAGCCTTTACTTCAGCAGCGGGAGCCGGCTGTACCGCGTCTTCGCTGAATTTGCCCTTGCCGTGTAGCTGATCGAGCAAAGCTTCGAATTCGTCATCGGTGATGTTCTCGCCCGACGCTGGAGCTGCCGGTGCAGCTTTCGCCGTGACCACCGGAGGTTCGTCTGGTTCATCGGCCGGAGCAACGAACTTGCCTTTGCCATGCAGCTGATCGAGCAAGGCCTCGAATTCGTCGTCAGTAATATCGCCACTGGCGGGTGCAACAGCTGGCGCAGGTGCCGCAGCCGGCGCTGCAGCAACAGCGGTTGGCTGGCCTTTGCCGTGCAATTGGTCCAGCAAGGCTTCGAATTCGTCGTCGGTGATTTCATCACCGGAGGCTGGCGCAGTAGCCGGTGCAGGTGCGGCAGCTGCCGGCTCGGCGATGGCGTCCAGCAGTTGTTCGAACTCGCTGTCGGAAATATCGTCATCAGCAACCGCTTCGACTTCAACTTCCGGCTCGTCGTCGGCGACCAGTTCGTCCGCACTCTCTGGCTCGGCCAGGCGAGCCAGCGCTTCAAGCAGCTCGGGAGTCGCGGGAGTAACCGTGGCACGTTCCCGCACCTGGCTGAACATTTCGTTGACTGAGTCCAGTGCCTGCAACACCACGTCCATCAGCTCGGCGGTAACCCGCCGTTCGCCTTTGCGCAGGATGTCGAACACGTTTTCCGCGATGTGGCAGCACTCCACCAACTCGTTGAGTTGGAGAAAGCCCGCGCCACCCTTGACGGTATGGAACCCACGGAAAATCGCATTGAGCAGGTCCGTGTCATCCGGTCGGCTTTCCAGCTCAACCAGTTGTTCGGACAACAGTTCAAGAATTTCGCCGGCCTCTACCAGGAAGTCCTGGAGGATTTCTTCATCGGCGTCGAAGCTCATCGGTGCGCTCCAAAGGCTCTGTTAGAGCCTTAAAATCCCAGGCTGGACAGCAGATCATCGACATCGTCCTGATCGGATGCGACGTCCTCACGCTTATCGGCATGAATCTGCGGACCTTCACCCCGGGAAGGCTCTTTTTGTTGTTCTTGCTCAACACGCAACTCATTCACGTCGTGTTCAATGCCAGCGAAGCGGTCAACATGGCTGGCCATCAGCACCAGCTTGAGCAAATTGCTCTCTACTTCGGTAACCAGTTGGGTTACGCGCTTGATCACCTGACCGGTCAGGTCCTGGAAATCCTGCGCCAGCAGAATGTCGTTCAAATGCCCGGACAGCTTCTGGCTGTCGCGCTCGCTGCGGGCAAGGAACAGCTCGATTCGTTTGGCCAGCTCACGGAAAGCCTCGGCACCCAGCTCGCGGCGCATGAATTTGCCCCAGTCGGCGCTGAGACTCTGCGCTTCATCCCCCAGGTCATTGACCAGTGGCGCACTCTGCTCGACCAGATCCATGGTGCGGTTGGCGGCTTTCTCGGTCATCTGCACCACATAGGACAGACGCTCGGTCGCGTCCGTGATCTGGGAGATTTCCTGGGCATGCGGCATGCGCGGATCGATCTGGAAATTGACGATCGCGCTATGCAATTCGCGGGTAAGTTTGCCCACTTCCTGATAGAGGCCGCGGTCGCGAGCCTGATTCAGTTCATGGATCAGTTGCACCGCCTCACCGAAATTACCTTTTTCCAGGCTTTCGACGAGCTGGCGGGCATGGACCTTCAGGGTCGACTCAAGTTCGCCCAGAGTGGAATCATCGTTAGCCATAGCGCCCTCGCGGCAGACATCAGCCGTTTACCCGTTCGAAGATCTTTTCGATCTTTTCCTTCAGCACCTGGGCCGTGAACGGCTTGACCACGTAGCCGTTCACCCCGGCTTGGGCGGCCTCGATGATCTGGTCGCGCTTGGCTTCTGCGGTCACCATCAGCACCGGCAAGGTTTTCAGGCGATCATCTGCACGCACTGCGCGCAGCAGGTCGATGCCGGTCATCCCCGGCATGTTCCAGTCGGTCACCAGAAAATCGAAGCTACCGCTCTGCAGCATCGGCAGTGCTGTTACGCCGTCATCGGCCTCGGCGGTATTGGTAAAGCCCAAATCGCGCAAGAGGTTCTTGATGATCCGTCGCATCGTTGAGAAGTCATCAACGATGAGGATTTTCATGTTCTTGTCCAAGTCGACCTCCGTACAGTCCTAAACGCCACCGGCACCCGGGTGCGTCGCAATCATGAAATCGGTAGTGCATCAGCGCGCGTGCCAATCACCCAACCGGGCGCGCAAACGTGCGGCGCACTGGCTATGCAACTGGCTGACACGGGATTCGCTGACCCCCAATACTTCGCCGATTTCCTTGAGATTTAGTTCTTCGTCGTAATACAGCGACAACACCAGGCGCTCACGCTCCGGCAAATGGGCAATTGCATCGGCCAGGGCCGCCTGAAAGCGCTCATCCACCAGATCATGCAGAGGTTCGGCCTGGGCACTGCTGCTGTCTTCGTGCATCCCGCCATGCTCGCCGTCCTGCAACAGGTCGTCGAAACTGAATAGCCGGCTGCCCAAAGTGTCGCCAAGAATGCCGTAGTAATCCTCGAGACTCAATTGGAGTTCGGCCGCAACTTCTTGATCTTTAGCGTCTCTTCCTGTCCGCGCTTCAATTACACGGATCGCATCGCTGACCATTCGGCTATTTCGATGCACCGAACGCGGTGCCCAATCGCCCTTGCGCACTTCATCCAGCATGGCGCCGCGGATACGGATACCCGCGTAGGTTTCAAAACTGGCGCCCTTGCCACCGTCGTATTTTTTTGACGCTTCGAGCAAGCCGATCATGCCGGCCTGCATCAGATCGTCCACCTGGACACTGGCCGGTAAGCGGGCCAGCAGGTGATAGGCAATGCGCTTGACCAGCGGCGCATAGCGCTCGATCAATTGGTGCTGGGAATCCTGCGCCCGCGCCTTGGTATACATACGGAGTCCAGTGGCTGCTGTCATACCGCCGTGCCCGCGATCGGTTGCTGCACCAGACGCTCGACGAAAAACTCCAGATGGCCACGCGGGTTGGCCGGTAACGGCCACGTGTCAACTTTCTGGGCTATCGCCTTGAACGCCAGTGCGCACTTCGAGCGCGGGAAAGCTTCATAAACCGCGCGCTGCTTTTGCACGGCCTTGCGTACCGACTCGTCATACGGCACAGCGCCCACATATTGCAGGGCTACATCGAGGAAACGGTCAGTCACTTTGGTCAGCTTAGCAAACAGGTTGCGACCTTCCTGCGGGCTGTGGGCCATATTGGCCAGCACGCGGAAACGGCTGATGCCGTAATCGCGATTGAGCAGTTTGATCAGCGCGTAGGCGTCGGTGATCGAGGTCGGCTCGTCACACACCACCACCAGCACCTCCTGCGCGGCGCGCACGAAGCTGACCACGCCGTCGCCGATACCGGCAGCGGTGTCGATCACCAGCACATCGAGGTTATCGCTGATATCGCTGAAGGCCTGGATCAGGCCAGCATGCTGCGACGGTGTCAGTTGCACCATGCTCTGCGTGCCCGAGGCCGCCGGCACGACACGAATGCCACCAGGGCCCTGGATCAGTACGTCTTTGAGGTCGCACTCGCCAGAAATCACATCGGCCAGCGTGCGTTTGGCGGTCAGCCCCAGCAGCACGTCGACGTTGGCCAGACCGAGGTCGGCGTCCATCAACATGACCCTGCGGCCCAGATCGGCAAGCGCCAGCGACAGATTCACCGAGACGTTGGTCTTGCCGACCCCGCCCTTGCCGCCGGTCACCGCGATCACCTGTACGGGATGCATACTACCCATGTTCTCTCAATACCTTGTCTTGCCTGGACTGGGCTGGTCGGGAAACCACACCGACCCTTCCTCAACACTAGATCGCCTTGGCCGCTATCGCCTGCCCTAGCCGGCGCGACGCGTCGGTTGCTGGTACAGGCCGGCGAACATATCCGCCATGGCTTCCTCGCTGGGATCCTCTGCGGCCTGCAGGCTAACAGCTCTGCTCACCAGTTGGTGGCTGCGCGGCACTTGCAGGTCATCCGGAATCTTTGGCCCATCAGCCAGATAGGCTACCGGTAGATGCTGGCCGATAGCCAGCCCTAAAACCTCGCCCAGGCTGGTTGCCTCATCCACTTTACTCAGAATGCAGCCCGCCAGGCCGCACTGCTTGTAGCTATGGTAGGCCGCCTTGAGCACCTGACTCTGGCTGGTAGCGGCCAGAACCAGATAATTTTTCGACTTCACACCACGACTGGCCAGGCTTTCCAGCTGCAGGCGCAGTGCTGGGTCGTTAGCTGGCAGGCCGGCGGTATCGATCAGCACCACACGCTTGCGCGCCAGCGGAGCGAGGGCCTGGATCAGCGATTGTCCCGGGTCGACCTGGGTTACCGACACGTTGAGGATGCGGCCAAGGGTCTTGAGCTGCTCCTGGGCACCGATACGGAAGCTGTCCATGCTCACCAGCGCGATGCTCTGCGGGCCGTACTTGAGGACATAACGCGCGGCCATCTTGGCCAGCGTAGTAGTTTTACCCATGCCGGCGGGACCGACCAAGGCAATCACGCCGCCCTCTTCCATCGGCTCGACCTTCGGCGTCTTGATCGCATGCGCCAGGTGCGCCAGCAGCATGCGCCAGGCCTGACGCGGCTCGGCAACCTTGGACACGCGCTCCAGCAGCACTCGTGACAGCTCGGCAGACAGGCCCATGCGCTGCAGGCGACGCCACAGGTTGGCTTGTTGCGGCTTGCGGTTCTGCAGTTGGCCCCAGGCGATCGAGCCCAGCTGTACTTCGATCAGTTCACGCAGGCCGTGCAGCTCGAAGCGCATGGCATCCAGCGTACGCTGGTCCACCGCTGCGCTTTGCAGCTGAGGCTTCGCGGCAGCCACCGGCTGCGGGCGCGACGCCTTGACCGGCGTGGCCAGCAGCTCCGGCGCTACCAGCGACTCGTTGGCGAACAGTTGGCGATCCTTGTGTTCATCGACCGCAGCACGGCTGATCAGCTCGGCCTGGGCTGTGGCGATCTGCGCCTGGGTTTTGCGCAGTTCGGCTTCCAGCGCCAGGTTAGGCTGACGAGCTGGCGGCGTGGGCATCTGGTAGTCCAGCGCGGCAGTCAGCTCGACGCCACCGGCGACCCGGCGGTTGCCGATGATGGATGCGTCGGCACCCAGTTCATCGCGCACCAGTTTCATGGCAGTACGCATATCGGCAGCGAAGAAGCGTTTGACTTGCATGGCTTACAGCCCTCAGTTCTGGCCAACCGTAGCAACGATGGTGACCTGCTTGTTATCCGGTATTTCCTGATAAGCCAGGACATGCATGTTGGCCACGGCGAGCCGCGCAAAGCGCGAGAGCATCGCCCGGACCGGACCGGCCACCAGCAGGATCACTGGCTTGCCGAGCATTTCCTGGCGCTGCGCCGCTTCCACCAGGGAGCGTTGCAGCTTTTCAGCCATGCCAGGTTCGAGGAGGATGCCGTCCTCGGAGCCTTGACCGGCCTTCTGCAAGCTATTGAGCAATATCTGTTCCAACCTGGGTTCCAGCGTGATCACAGGCAGCTCCGGCTCTAGTCCCACAATGCTTTGCACGATTGCGCGAGAAAGCGCGACGCGCACCGCGGCGACCATCGCGGCGGGATCTTGACTCTTTGGCGCGACGTTGGAGATGGCTTCAGCGATGCTGCGGATGTCCCGCACCGGCACCTGCTCCTGCAACAGGGTCTGCAGCACCTTGAGCAGCGTGGACAGCGACACCATCCCCGGCACCAGCTCTTCAGCCAGCTTCGGCGAGCTCTTGGCCAGCAACTGCATGAGTTGTTGCACTTCTTCGTGCCCCAGCAACTCATGGGCGTGCTTGTGCAGCACCTGGTTCAGGTGTGTGGCGACCACCGTACTGGCGTCCACCACGGTGTAACCCAGTGATTGAGCCTGGTCGCGCTGGGTCGGGTCGATCCACACCGCCTCCAGGCCGAACGCCGGATCTTTGGCGGCGATGCCGTTGAGGGTGCCGAACACCTGCCCTGGGTTGATCGCCAGCTCACGCTCCGGATACACCTCGGCCTCGGCCACGCTGACGCCCATCAACGTCAGGCGATAGGCGTTGGGCAGCAGATCGAGGTTGTCGCGGATATGTACGGACGGCATCAGGAAGCCCATTTCCTGAGAGAGCTTCTTGCGCACACCCTTGATCCGCGCCAGCAGCTGGCCTCCCTGGTTGCGGTCCACCAGCGGAATCAGCCGATAACCGACCTCCAGGCCGACCATATCCACCGGGGTCACGTCGTCCCAGCCCAGTTCCTTGACTTCCTGAGCGCGCTGCGCCGGCAGCAATTCCTGCTGACGCTGGACTTCCTTGACCTCGTTTTCCTTGGTCTGGCGCTGCTTGTTAGCGATCCAGTAGGCGGCGCCGGCAGCAACCAGGCCGAGGCTGATGAAGGAGAAATGCGGCATGCCGGGCACCAGGCCCATGGCAATCATGATGGCTGCCGATACGGCCAGCGCACGCGGCGAGGCGAACATCTGCCGCGTCACCTGGGCGCCCATGTCTTCCGAGGTGGAAACGCGGGTCACCATGATCGCCGCGGCGGTAGACAGCAGCAGCGAAGGGATCTGCGCCACCAGGCCGTCACCGATGGTCAGCAAGGTGTAGATGCGCCCTGCCTCGGCAAACGCCAGATCGTGCTGCAGGATGCCAATGGCCATGCCGCCGATCAGGTTGATGAACAGGATCAGCAGGCCGGCGACCGCGTCACCGCGAACGAATTTGCTGGCACCGTCCATCGAACCGTAGAAATCGGCTTCCTGGGCAACTTCGGTCCGCCGGCGCTTGGCTTCGGGCTGGTCGATCAGGCCGGAGTTGAGGTCGGCGTCGATGGCCATCTGCTTGCCGGGCATGGCATCCAGAGTGAAACGCGCGCTGACTTCGGAGATCCGCCCGGCACCCTTGGTGACCACCACGAAGTTGATGATCATGAGGATGGCGAACACCACGATACCGACGACGTAGTTGCCGCCGATCACCACTTCACCGAAGGCCTGGATCACCTTGCCCGCGGCGTCGTGGCCATCCTGGCCGTGCAGCAGCACCACCCGCGTCGAAGCCACGTTCAGCGCCAGGCGCAACAGGGTCGCGGCCAGCAGCACGGTGGGGAATACGGCGAAGTCCAGCGGGCGCAGGGCGTAGATCGCCACCAGCAGCACCACGATGGACAAGGCGATGCTGAAGGTGAACAGCACGTCGAGCAGGAACGGTGGGATCGGCAGCATGACCATGGCGAGCATGACCAGCAGCATCAATGGAATACCCAAGTTGCCGTGGCGCAACCCCGACAGGTTGCTGCGTACGTCACCGATGATTTGCGCGCGATCCAGTGCCACTCGTGTTCCCCAGCCGATTCAATCTTTTGACGCAAAAGCGCGTCACAGCGGGGCTATCGCAAGAAGTATTCCAACTCGCTCGCAGTGCGCGTCTTATTCGTCGCGACGCAGATCGGACGGGATCGGCAAGTCCTTCAATGGGGTCGGGCGCTTGCCTTTGCCGGAGCGGAATTGCTTGAGCTGGTAGACGTAGGCCAGCACCTGCGCCACGGCCAGGTACAGCCCGGCAGGGATTTCCTGGTCGATTTCGGTGGAGTAGAACACCGCTCGCGCCAATGCCGGGGACTCGAGCAGGGTGACCTTGTGCTCCTGGGCGATCTCGCGAATCTTCAGCGCCATGAAGTCGCCACCCTTGGCCAGCAATTGCGGCGCCTGACCGGTGGCCGGGTCGTACTTGAGGGCCACGGCGAAGTGCGTCGGGTTGGTGATCACCACGTCTGCCTCGGGCACCTTCTGCATCATGCGCTGCTCGGCCATCTGCCGCTGCATCTGGCGGATCTTCGATTTGACCTCGGGCTTGCCCTCGCTATCGCGATACTCGTCGCGCACTTCCTGCTTGGTCATCATCAGCTTCTGCTTGCTGTCCCAGAGCTGGAACGGCAC
>JBBNAI010000524.1:0-6844 GCA_037994305.1 Pseudomonas sp.
GCGGTGACTGGCCGGTGATGAACGACGAGCGCCCGGCGGTGCAGCTGTTCTCCGCGTAATAGTCGGTGAACAGCATGCCTTCGTGGGCGATGCGGTCGATGTTCGGCGTCTTGTAGCCGACCACGCCGAAGGAGTAGGCGCTGATGTTGGTCTGGCCGACATCGTCACCGAAGATCACCAGAATGTTGGGTTTATCGGCCGCTCCGGCGGTTGCCGAGAGCCCCATGACCGAGACAGCCAGTAAGGCCATTCTCGGGAGCCACTTGCGTACGCGCGTCATTGTATTGCCTCCATTCCACTGTCTTGGGCCGCCATCAGGCGACCAATAATGTGCACCGAATACTTCCGTTTTGGCGCCCCTTCACCTTGGTAGGCAATGGGGCGTGACGTTCGACTACTTTCGGTTTTGTTGCGTGTTACCTCTCTGGTTGTTGCGTGGTTTCTATTGCCCGGTTGCAGCGGCGTCGAAGGGGTATACCCGGTTCCACTCGCTTGTCATGTCGACGATTGTCCAGCCCTTGGCTTTGGCCTCATCCAGCGCCTTGTCCAACTTGCCGATACTCGATTGGCGGTCGTAGGCCCACTCGCGCTGGGCGTCGGTGTGATGCACCAGGCCCATGAAGCGCTTGCCGCTGCCGGCGGCCGTCCACTGCAGCATCTGCTGGTCGCCGTCGGAGTTGCCGAAGGCCAGGATGGGCCGGCGGCCGATGATGCTGTCGATGCTTTCCGGTTTGCCCGGGCCGTCGTCGTTATGTCCCAGTTTGGGCAGGCGCAGGATCTGCGGCTTGCCATCGTTGTACTGGTACTCGGTGACAAAGGTGGTGCCGATGACTTGCTCCGGCGGGATGCCGTAGACCTCTTCGGCGAAGGTGCGCATGAAGGCGACTTCGCCACCGGAAACGATGTAGGTCTTGAAGTCATTGGCGCGCAGGTAGTCGAGCAGTTCGAGCATCGGCTGGAACACCATCTCGGTGTAGGGCCTGGCGCTTTTCGGGTGCTTGGCCTTGGCCAGCCAGGCTTGTGCGTTAGCGCTGAAGGCCTCGGTGCTGATGCCGGTATGGGTGGCGCCGACGATCTTCAGCAGTCCGTCCATGCCGCTGGCGGCGATGGCCTTGTGGTCGCCTTCGAGCACGGCCTTGAACGGTTGCTGCTCCTTCCACTCGGGATGTTCGGGGGCCAGGCGTTTGACCTCGTCGAGGGCGAACAGCACCTGGAAGTACATCGGCTGCTCGCTCCACAGGGTGCCGTCGTTATCGAACACGGCGATGCGCTCGGCGGGGGCGACGAAATCCTTGGAGCCCTGGGTGGTGACCGCCTCGACAAAACTGACGATGGATTTCTTCGAGGCGCCGTCATTCCACGAAGGCAGCGGCTCGGCGGCTTGCAGCAGCAGGGGCCACAGGAGGATCAGGCCGAACCAGCGCAGGGAGCGAGAGTGAGCGGTATTCATGGGCAGTCCTTCGCGGTGGTGGTCTGACGTGGATTGAGAGGTTGCAGGGCATGGCGTTCTGGCGCTCTGTTTCCCTTCGGGCTAACGGCGCTATGGAGCTGCCGCAGAGCCTGGCGCAAGGCGAGCAAGGCTTCCGGGTCCGCCTTGTCGTTTCCATAGCGCATGCGCAAAAAGGCTAGCAGCCGCTCGGTCAATGGGCTGGGTAAATGCCCAAAAATTGATAGCAATTGTGTGCTGCCGCTGCGACGGCGAACCCAGAGATAGAGCGCGTCGAGACGTGGCAATTGGCCAGCCAATTGCGCCGGAACCTGACGCCAGGCGTATTCGGCCGAGGCCTGCCAGGCGGCCTGACGCTTTGCCTGCCAGCGGCGCCAGGCGCTGTAGCCGCGTGCCCAGAGCGGACGGGCGAAATACAACAGCAGTACCGCCAGCACCAGCAGGCCGGTGAGGGCCAGCCAGTGCCGGGACAGGTGCACGCGGCTTTGCTGGCCGAGGGCCTGCAGGTCGGCGGTGATGGAGAATGGCGCTTTGTAGGTGCTATTGGCCGTTGCGGCGAAATCCACTGCCGGTACGCTGACCGTCTGTGCCTGGTTGGTCTGGCTGTTCCAGTATTTCAGCTCGATGGCCGGCAGGCGGTAATGCCCGGCCTGTTCGACGATGTAGACCACACTGTCGCTGCGCTGGCCGCCGCTGACCGTGCCGCGGCCATTGTCGATGTTGCTGACCAGCGGGGCGCGCGGGTAGCGCTTGAGTCCGTCGATGTCCTCCAGTGCCGGTGCCGGCAGCAGCATGCTCTGCGCACCGGCGGCTTCGAGCTTGAGGGTGCGGGTGATGCTGTCGCCGACCTTGAGCGGCGTGGCGGAGTAGGCAATCTGCTGGGTGAAGGTGACGTTCTCGGCCACCAGCACGGTTTGGTTGGCGGCAAAGCCTGGCGGTTGCTGTGCTCTGAAACTGAGCGGTTGGCTGAGAACCACCACGGTCGTGTTGCCTGGCCCTAGGGTGGCCTGGATCGGCAGGGCCGGAATGCGGTACTCCTGAACCTGGCTGGGGCTGATCAGGTAGCTGTAACGCAGGCCGAAGAAGGTCTTGCCGTCGCGGCTTTCGTTCAGTTTCTCGGCCTCGCCGCCAGGCGGGGTCACCACCGCGCCGGGAATCTGCAGATCGGGCAGTTGCGGGGCGGCGGTGAACCAGGTCTCGACCAGCACATCCACCTGCAGGCGCAGCGTACCGCCGACCATCACCGTGGTGTCGGGCACGAGGCTGGTTTCTATCCGCACCTCGGGTTGTTCGGCGCGGGCGTCGAAGGCCAGCAGGCCGAGCAGGGCCAGCAGCAGGGGCTTCATGGCTGGCTCCCGGTGGCTGGGCGAGCGGCATCCTGCAGGCTGAATTTGCGCTTGAGGAACTGTGCTGGCGAGGTACTCAGGTTGTTCAACCACAGCGCGTCCGAGGCGGCCTGCTGGGTTTGTACTGGCGCGCTCTTGCCCTTGCCGGGTTTGTTGTCGAACTTGATTTCATCGGGTTTGACGTCAGGCGCTTTCTCCGCAGCGTCCTGGGTGTCTTTCTGCAGGGCGATGGCCAGGGCCAGGTTGGCCGTGGCTTCGGGGAACTGTGCCTGTAGCTTCAGGGCCTGGCGGTAAGCGGCAATGGCCTGGTCGAACTTGAAGCGGCGGGTATAGATGTTGCCCAGGTAGAAGTACGCCTGCGGGGTGTCGAGGCGGGCGAAGCTTTCCAGGGCCAGGTCGTAGTCGGCCGCCTGGTAGGCCGCGATGCCTTTCCAGTAGGGATCATGGAAGTGGGCAGCAGCCTGCGGGTAATGGTGGTGCTCGAATGCCCAGCGCCCCTGCTGGTCGGCGCTGAAGAAGGCATCGGCAAACACGCCGGCCTGGGCCGGTGCGGGTTGCAAGCCAAAGCCGAGCGCCAGCAGCACGGCGGCGCTCCAGTTCACGCTCCAGCCACGGCGTACGCAGAAGAAGGCAATCAACAGCAGCGGCCAGACCAGCCAGTAACCGGCGTCCTTCCAGTGGATTTCGCGTTGCTGGTCGTTGGCATCCTGGAAGTGCTTCTGCGCGTGCAGCTCGATCCAGTCGAGGTCATCGCCGTCCAGGGTCAGGCTGCCCAGCGGCGCATCGGTGGCGTCGGCCAGTTGCTGCAGGCCCTTCTGGTCGAAGCTGCCGAGCAGCGGTCGGCCGTTGCTGTCGGTGCGGGGCTGGCCGTGGGCGTCATGCAAGACACCACCATCCTGGCTGCCTACGGCGAGGATCAGCACTTGTAGGTTGCTGTCGGCGAGCTGCTTTTTCACCTCGTCGAGTTGCGTGATATCGGCGCCATCGCTGATCAGCACCAGGGTGCCGGGTACCTGCTCGGCCGCGAGCAGGCGCTTGGCCTGCTGAATCACTGCCACTACGTTCTTGCCGGGGCGTTCGATCAGGTCGCTGGACAGGGCCTGGAGGAAGCTGTCGAGCAGCGCCGGGTCATCGGTGGCCGGGAGCACCAGGTGGGCACTGCCGGCATAGGCGATAAGCGCGGTGCGGGCACCGGCGCGGCGCTGGATCAGGTCGTGCAGCTTGTGTCGGGCAGCTTCCAGGCGGCTCGGTGGTGTGTCGTTGGCATCCATCGACGGCGACAGGTCGAGGGCAAGAATCAGCGGCGCGCGGTTTTCCAGGAAGGGCGGGCGATCCTGCTGCCAGGTGGGCCCGGCGGCAGCCAGCCCGCCAATAACTAGCAGGGCGGCGGCCAGGTGCACCGGGCGGATGCGCTGGTTGTCCTGCGGGGTGAGTAGCAGGTGGCGCAGCAGGTGTTTGGCGATACGTCCCTGCAGGCGCCGCTCAAGGTCCTGGTTGCGCCGCCAGAGCAGGGGCAGCAGCGCGCCCAGGGGAATCAGCAGCAGCCACAGTGGGCGCAGGAAGTGGAAGGCGCTGAGGTCGATATCCATCTCAGCCCTCCTGTGTGCTGGCAGCGGTGCCAGGGTTGGTGATGCGTGCGCCGAACAGGGCCAGCAACTGGTACAGCGCGAGCAGGCCGATGGCGGCGCCGAGCGGCATCCAGAACAGGTCGCGCTTGGGCTGGTGGCTGAGCTTCTTCACCTGATGCGGGGTGATGCGGTCCAGGGTGGCGTACACCTGGTCGAGGCTGTTGCGGTCGTCGGCGCGGAAGAAATGCCCGCCGGTGGCCTTGGCGATTTGTTGCAGGCTGGCCAGGTCGACCTTGGCTTCGCCGCTGGCGCTGGGGTCGCCGATGCCGATGGTGTGGATGACGATGCCCTTGCCGGCGGCCATGGCGGCGGCGTGTTTGGGGGTAATGGCGCTGCTGGTGTCGTTGCCGTCGGTGAGCAGGATCAGCACCTTGTCCTGTTCCTGAGCGGCGTCGAGCAGCTTGATGGTCAGGCCGATGGCGTCGCCGATGGCGGTGTTGGGGCCGGCCATGCCGATGCCGACTTCGTCGAGCAGGATATTCAGGCTGGCGTGGTCGAGGGTCAGAGGAGCCTGGGGGAAGGCACCGGTGCCGAAGACGATCAGGCCGATGCGGTCGTCCTTGCGCCGTGCGATGAAGTCCTTGACCACGTCCTTGACCGCGCTGAGGCGATCAACCCGCTGCCCGGCGGCATTGCTGTAGTCGGTGGTCTGCATGGACTGCGAAATGTCGATGGCGAGCATCAGGTCGCGCACCGGCTGCTCGTGCTCGATGGGTTTTTCCACCCACACCGGGCGTGTGGCGGCGCCGACCAGCAGGGCCCAGATCAGCAGGTTGAGCAGCAGTTGCCAGCGGCTGCCGCGCACACCGGCCTGGCTGGGCGTCTGGCCGATGGCGCGGCTCATGGCAGCGAAGAAGGGCACGCGCACGGCGGTGCGTGCCTCACGGTAGTCCGCCAGGTAGCGGTAACCCAGCCAGGGCAGCGGCAGCAGGAGCAACAGCCAGGGGTAATCAAGCTGCCACATGATGACGCTCCACCCAGTGCCGGCACTGGATCAGCAGTTGGGCGGCCTGTTCGGCGGGCAGGGCGCGCAGCTGGCTTTCCGGTGCATAGGCGAGGCTCGCCAGCTGCCGGCTGAAATCGTCGGGCAATGGCTGCGCGCTGTGGCGGGCGAGGAAGGCCTGCCAGCGTTCGCCATCCAGGGTTGCCACGTCCGGCTGGCCGGGCATCGACAGGGCCACGCGCTTGAGCAGCTCGGGCAGTTCGCGCAGGGCTGGCAGGCGTTGCTCGGCGTTAGTCAGCGCCTGTTCCAGTTCACCCAGGCGGGCGAGGGCTTCGCGGCGATAGCGATCCTGGCGCCAGCGGCGGTAGCGTAAAGCGCCCCACAGGCCCAGGGCGAACAGCGCGAGCAGCAGTACGGCCAGCCAGCCCCAGGTCTGCGGCAGGTAGCTGACGGGTGCGGGCAGGGCCAGTTCCTGCAGTTGCTCGATGCTCGGCGCGCTCATCGGCTGGCCCCGCTCAGGCGGCCCAGTTCGCGGCGCATCTGTTGCACGCAGTCTTCACCGGTACTGAACATCATCAGCGGCACCTGGCTGCGCCGCAGCAGGGTGGCGACATCCTTGAGGCGCCCGCTGAGGAAATCGCCCAGGGGCTGGCGAACCTGCTTGCGCTCGACGGCCAGTTCGACCTGCAGTTCGCCCTGGGTGATCATCAGTCGGCCGCTGTCCGGCAATTGCAGGGCCAGCGGGTCGTAGACCTGCATGGCGATCACGTCATTGTGCTGCGCCAGTTGGCGCAGCAGCTGCAGGGTGCGCGGGCCGGCACCGGCGAAGTCACTGACGATGCAGATCAGGTGGTCGTGGCTGGCCAGCGCCAGGGCCCGTTGCAGGGCCTGGTCCAGCTGACCCTCGGCTTCCGCGTCGGGGTTGCTCGCGCTGAGCTGCTGGTTGTGTTCGACCATGCGCGCGCACAGCGCCTGGATGCGCGCTCGGCTGCGCAGCGGGGCGATGCTGTCGATGCGACTGTCGTTGAACACCAGGCCGCCAACCCGATCACCGCCCTGGAATGCGATCCATGCGGCGAGGGCGCCAATCTCGGTGGCGCTGACCGATTTGAAGCTGCGCGTGGAGCCAAAGAACATGGCCATGCGTTGGTCCACCAGAATCAGCGCCGGGCGGTCGCGTTCCTCGGTGAAGGCGCGCACGAAAGGCTTGCCCATGCGCAGCGAGGCGCGCCAGTCGAGGTGGCGCAGGTCATCGCCGGGCTGGTAGCGGCGCAGTTCCTCGAAGTTCAGGCCACGGCCGCGCAGGCGCGAAGCATGGTTGCCGGCGAGGATGCTCGACAGGCGCTGGCGGGCGAGAAAGCTCAAGCCGCGCGCCTTGAACTCCAGCGCCATCAGCTGGGGCAGGGAGGCGTAGACGAATCCGTCGGCATCGCGCATGGCGGGCTCCGTCAGGCCGGGATGGCTACTTTGTCGAGCAGGC
>JBBNAI010000525.1:0-3089 GCA_037994305.1 Pseudomonas sp.
GCCACCAGCTCGGCGGCGATGGTCACTGCCCAGTTGTACCAATAGTTCCAGCCCTGGGCGAAGCCGAAGCCCTCGTCGACGAAGCGGCTGCCGTAGGTGCTGAACGAGCCGGATACCGGCATGTACGCGGCCATTTCGCCGAGGCTGGTCATCAGGAAGTAGACCATCACCCCGATCAGTGCGTAGGCCAGCAGTGCGCCTCCCGGGCCGGCAGTGGCCACAGTGGCGCCCGAGGCGACGAACAGGCCGGTGCCGATCGAGCCGCCGATGGCAATCATGTTCAAGTGACGCGGCTTGAGTACGCGGTGCAGGCCCGGCTGGGCGGTGGTCGGTGTATCAGTCACAAAAAGCTCCGGTGCATCCGGCCGGGGGCGGATGCGTCAGTAGGGTCGAAGGATGAGATTAGCCGCGGCGGGCGCGGTAGATGCGGAAGCCTTCGGCGTCCTTGAGGGTCTGGCAGGCGCCCAGGTGCTGTTCGATCAGCGGCGAGTACTTGAGGAAGCTGTTGGCTACCAGGCGTAGTTCGCCACCGCGCACCAGGTGGCTGGCCGCCTGGCGCAGCAGGTGTTCACTGGCCTGATAGTCGGTGTGCACGCCCTGGTGGAAGGGCGGGTTGGTGAGGATCGCGGCCAGTTCATGGGGCGCGGCGTCGATTCCGTCACCGGCGATCACGTTGGCGTCGAGGCCATTGGCGGCCAGGGTCAGGCGGCTGCTTTCGACGGCGAAGGCGTCGACGTCGAGCAGGCTGACCTGGCTGTGCGGATAGCGGCGCTTGAGCACCGCGCCGAGCACGCCGGCGCCGCAGCCGAAGTCGAGCAGGTGGCCGCCCGGCAGGTTGTCCAGTTGCTCCAGCAGCAGCGCGCTGCCGCGGTCCAGGCGCCCGTGGCTGAATACGCCAGGCAGGCTCAGCACCTGCAGCGGACCGTCGGCCAGGGCCAGTTCGTAGCGTTGCGCCAGGCTGTGCAGGTCAGGGGCAGCGGGCACCTGTTCCACGGTCACCTGCCACAACTGGCAGTGGCGGGCGCTGTCCAGCTTGCGCGGCTTGCCATAGGCGGCCAGTTGCTTGGCCGCGCGCTCGATGCCGCCGCGCTTCTCGCCGACGAGGTACAGCTCGCGGCCATTCAGGCGCGCGGCCAAGGCTTGCAGCAGGTAGTCGGTGAGTTCGCGGGACTTGGGCAGGAACAGCACGGCGCTGTCGAAGGTGCGCTGCGGGGCGCGGGTGTCGAACGCGCTGCGCTCGGCGAAACGCGTCTGCAGCAGGTTCTGTTCGCCGGCATGCCAGCTCCAGCCATGGGCGCGCGGCAACTTGCCGAGCAGGTCGTCGGCGGGCAGACCGGCCAGCAGCAGATCGCCCTGGAACAGCTCCGCCTGGCGCAACAGCACCTCGCTTCGTGGGTCCATGGCGATCTCCGCGGTAGAAAAAGGGCGCGTAGTTTACCCGTTGACCACCCGCTTGGGCGCACCGGCGAAGAAGAGGCTGGCGTTCTCCGACAACTGACCGACGATGCGTTGGCGTGCCTCGCGGCTACCCCAGGCGTTGTGCGGGGTAATGATCAGGCGCGGAATGTCCGCTGCCAGCAGCGGGTTGCCGTTGCGCGGTGGTTCCTCGCGCAGTACATCGAAGGCTGCGCCGCCGAGATGGCCTGCGCGCAGGGTGTCAGCCAGTGCCTGCTCGTCGACCAGGCCGCCACGGGCGGTGTTGATCAGCAGGGCCTGGGGTTTCATCAGCGCCAGCTCGGCGGCGCCGATCAGGTTGCGCGTCTCGTCGGTCAGCGGGCAGTGCAGGGTCAGGGCATCCACCTGGGGCAGCAGTTCGTGCAGCGGCAGACGGTCGCTACGGGGCGGCCGGCCGGGCAGGGCGCCGAGCAGCACGCGCATGCCGAAGGCCTCGGCCAGGCGGGCGACCGCGCCACCCAGCTCGCCATGACCGAGCAGGCCGAGGGTCTTGCCTTCCAGCTCGATGATCGGGAAGTCCAGCAGGCAGAATTGGCTGGCGCGCTGCCAGGCGCCATCGCGGATGGCCGATTGGTAGTCCGGCAGGCGCGTGGCCAGGGCGAGCAGCAGCATCAGGCAGTGCTGCGCTACCGATGGGGTGCCGTAGCCCTGGCAGTTGGCAACCACAATGCCGCGTTCGCGGGCGGCGGCGAGGTCGACATTGTTGGTGCCGGTGGCCGAGATCAGGATCAGCTTGAGGTCGGGGCAGGCAGCCAGGGTGGCGGCATCCAGTGCCACCTTGTTGGTGATCGCCACCTGGGCGCCCTGCAGGCGTTCGATGACCTGGGCAGGGGCCGTGCTGGCATGCAGGGTCAGCTCGCTGAAGGCCTGGCGCAGCGGCGCCATGTCCAGGTCGCCGAGGTCGAGAGAGGCATGGTCGAGGAAGACTGCGCGGGTGGGACTATTCATCAGCTGTGCCTGTTTCGTGTCGAGGGACTGGCGTAAGGTTGCCACCCTCAAGCGCTGATTCCCACTGTTCGGAGGTCGTATGTACTGGGCTGAGTTTCTCACCGTGGCGTTGATCCACCTGCTGGCCGTGGCCAGTCCCGGGCCGGATTTTGCCATCGTGGTGCGCGAAAGCGTGGCTCATGGCCGCCGCGCCGGCACCTGGACAGCGCTCGGCGTGGGCAGCGGGATCTTTGTGCATGTTGGCTATTCGCTGCTGGGTATCGGCCTGATCGTGTCGCAATCGATCGTGCTGTTCAACGCACTGAAATGGGCCGCCGCCGCGTACCTGCTGTACATCGGCTTCAAGGCACTGCGGGCGCAACCGGCCAAGCCCACCGAGGACAACCTGCACAAGGAGGCCGGTGAACGTACCCCTCGCGGCGCGTTCACCTCGGGCTTCGTCACCAATGGCCTGAACCCCAAGGCGACGCTGTTTTTCCTGTCGCTGTTCACCGTGGTGATCAACCCACACACGCCGTTGGCCGTCCAGGCCGGTTACGGTGTGTACCTGGCGGTTGCGACGGCCGCTTGGTTCTGCCTGGTGGCGCTGCTGTTCAGCCAGCAACGGGTGCGCGCCGGTTTTGCGCGCATGGGCCACTGGTTCGACCGGACCATGGGCGCGGTGCTCATTGCCATCGGGGTGAAGC
>JBBNAI010000526.1:0-4562 GCA_037994305.1 Pseudomonas sp.
AGGGTGTGGTCCTCGAACAGCTCGAAGGTCAGATGGGTCTCGTCGATCAGGTAGTCGGGGGCCTGATAGTCCTTGAGGTAGATCATTTTCGGCTGTTCGGTACGCATCGGCTTGTGGCCTCTTATTCGGTGAGTACGGCGACCTGGTAGGCCGTGTATTTGCGCAAGTTGATCACGCCGGTGTCGAGGATCAGGTACTGGCCCTTGATCCCGCGCAGGATGCCCTCCACCACTGGCGTCTTCTCCAGATCATGGCTGGCCACCTTGGTCGGGTAGGCCTCGACCGGATAACGAATTTCCAGCACCTCGACATCACTGACCGGCTGGATAGCCTGCAGGCCGAAGCGCTGCTGCAGCGCGGCGATGCCTTCGGCGCAGCTGCTCATCAGCTGTTCACGCACGCCAGCCAGGTCGACCGGCTCGGCATCGCCCTTGAGCAAGGCGCGCCAGTTGGTCTTGTCCGCCACCTGGGTACGCAGCAGGTCTTCGACGAAGCCGGACTGCTGGCGGGTGGCCACGCGAAAGATCGGCAGCGCCTGACTGGCGCCCTGGTCCAGCCAGCGGGTGGGAATCTGGCTGGCGCGAGTGATGCCGACCTTGATCCCCGAGGAGTTGGCCAGGTAGACCACATGATCGGTCATGCAGAACTGCTCGCCCCACTGCGGTTCGCGACAGGTGCCGGCGTCGTAGTGACAGCGCTCCGGGCTCATGATGCAGCTGTCGCACTGCGCCAGCTTGGTGAAACAGGGGTAGCAATAGCCCTGGGCAAAGCTCTTCTTGGTCTTGCGCCCGCAGTGGCTGCAATGGATTGCGCCGAGAAACTCCAGACGGATGCGCTTGCCCAGCAACGGATTGACCGGCACTTCCTGCTCGTCCAGACGGAACGCGTACTGCGCAGTATCCCCCAGGCGCACTGTCATCTTGCTCAGCGCGCCGCGGCCTAATTCGTTCATATCCGCCCCTCAGTGCAGGGTGGTGTTGGATTTGAACAACAGGTTCGGGATCGGCTCGGCGTGCGACTGGCATTCCTGCGGGCCCATGTAGCCGGTGCGCTGTTCCTCGGGCAGGTTGTTGATCTCCCAGGCGATCATGGCCTGCAACGTCAGCTCCTTCTGCTCCTGGGTCAGCTTGCGGCCGTCCGGCCATTTGCCGATTTCTACCGCCAGTTTCAGGCTCTGGTAGATCTCGGGGGTGATGTTTTCAATCATTTCGGCAAAGGACGACATCTGTAACTCCAACAGCAGAACACTCAAACAGGCAGTCAGTTTACCGGCGCAGGCGCGCCAGCGCACCGCCCAACAGGCCAGTGGCACACCCCGCCAGCAGACCGCCGACATGCGCCGCGTTGGCGATGGAGCCGAAACCGAGCAGGTCAACCACCCCGCTGAGGCACACCAGCAGCCAGATCAGCATCATCACCAGCACGCCGCGCGGCAGCCGATACGCCGGGGTCGGCGCCAGCAACTGGAATATCCAGCAGTGCCCGAGCAACCCGTACAGCACGCCGGACAGACCGCCGAACAGCGACGGCCCGCCAAACCAGAACTGCGCCAGGTTGGACAGCAGGCCGATCAGCAGAGTCAGCCCCAGCAGCATCAGGCCACCCTGGCGCACCTCGATGCGCCGGCCCAGCTCCCAGTACCACATGCCGTTCATGGCCAGATGGAGGATGCCGAAATGGATCAACATCGGCGTGAACAGGCGCCACCACTGCCCCGCCTGCAAGCCCTCCAGCCAGGGCGAGAAATAGATGTAGTCGCCCTCAATGCGAAAATCCTGGAAGGTCAGCCAGCGCAGCACCGAGAAACCATCGCCAAGCTGGGTAACCGCTGCGACCAGCACGGCCAACAGCAACACGGCGGTCGTCAGCGGGCTGGCGCGCAACTGACGCAGGACACCACCGGCACCCTTCGGTGGCACTGGCGGCAACAGCGACTCGTCGACTTCGCCTTGCGGGTAGTTCTGGTACAGGCCACGCACCTGCTCGGCCAGCGACTCGGCCGGCACCCAGAGCACCTGCTCGCCGCCCTCTTCGCTGACCCGATGCGGCACCCGCAAACGCCGCAGCAAGCCGACGAAACCGCTCAGATCCTCGTCGAGAGGCCTACGCAACACCACCACCGAACTCATCTCGGTGCCTCCACACGCTCGACATCGACCCAGACGAACTTGCCCGGTTCCAGCTGCCGTTCCTGATCCAGGCGGTAGGCCACCAGCTTGCCGTACATCACCGCGCTGTAGTCCAGGCAGGCCAGGTTCGGCCGAATCGGCGCCGGGTTGCCGCGCCGCCAGTAGTGACCGACGAACAACATGGGCTCGTCCAGACCGTACTGCAGCAAGCGGTTCTTCTCGGTCGTCGGCAGCGGCATGCTGGCAACGCTTTCAGGCAGGGCATCGGGCTGGAACACTACATCTCCATAGGTCTGCGGATTGTCTTCCCAGAATTTGGTGCGAAAGAAGGCGCGGGTAAAGCCTTCCTCGCTGGTCAGGGTCAGGCCCTGGGGCAGGCGCATATCGGTACCGCGCAGCAGGCGTTCGAATACCCGATTGGCGAAGCTGCCGGGCACAGCGGAGGCTCTGACGAAAGCCTGGTCGACCCGGCCATCAGCGTACTGCGACTTGAGTGCGGCGATCAGCTCGACATCCCAGCAGGCATGCACCATGCGAAAACGTCCGGCATCGATGAACAACGGCAGCTGCTGGAACCAGGCGAGAAAATCCTGCCAGTCGTGCGGGTGCTGCTCGAACTGGCGAAAAGTCTGCTGCAGCAGACGCTCGTGACGTGGCGAATGCTCGCGCACGAACTGCCGACTGCTGCCTTCCGGCGCCGGCGTGTGCCAGCCGAGGGCGTTGTATTCGTGGTTGCCCATGATGCAGTGGGCGGCGCCGGCCGCGACCATGTCGTGCACCAGGTGCAGCGCCTCGCGAATGCGTGGACCACGGTCGATGATGTCGCCCAGAAACAGCACCTGGCGCTGCGGATGGCGCCAGACCCCGGCCTGGCGGTGATAACCCAGCTGCTCCAGCAGACGCTGCAGGGTATGCGCACAACCGTGCACATCACCAATCAGGTCGTAGCCGCGCGCCGGGTCGAGAAGCATCCTAGTCGTGGCCTCCGAGCCGGCTGCCCCAGCCCAGTTTGGTCCGACACGCCTCGTAGTAGTTGTGATCGAGCGGATGGATCAGGCGCAGCTTCTGTGGCTTCTTGGCCACCGTGATGGTGTCGCCAGGCGCGCAGGTGAAGTGGTTCTGCCCATCGCACGAGACCAGCGGGTAGATCTGCAGGTCATCGGCCACCACCACTTTCAGCTCGCTATTGCTGTCGACCACGATCGGCCGGCTGGACAGGGTATGCGGGTACATCGGCACGATGACGATGGCATCCAGTTTGGGGTGCATGATCGGCCCACCGGCAGACAGCGAGTACGCGGTGGAGCCGGTCGGCGTGGCGATGATCAGGCCGTCGGCCTTCTGGCTGCAGACGAACTGGCCGTCGATGTACAGCTCGAACTCGATCATCTTGGTCGACTTGCCCGGGTGCAGCACCACGTCGTTGAGCGCATCGCCCTGACCGATGGCCTCGCCGTGACGGCGAACTTCGGCTTCCAGAAGAAAACGACTCTCCTCGAGGAAGTTCCCTTCCAGCACCTCCGCGACCTTCACTTCCAGCTCGTCCGGACGAATGTCGGTGAGAAAGCCCAGGCTGCCCCGGTTGATCCCCAGTACCGGGATCTTGTGCCGGGCCAAGGCGCGGGCGGCACCGAGCATGCTGCCGTCGCCACCGACGACGATCACCAGGTCGCAGACCTCGCCGAGGATCTTCCGCGAGCAGGTCTGCAGACCATGCCCCGGCAGCACCTCGGCGATGGTGTCTTCGAGAATCACATGCAGATGGCGCTCGAGCAGGAAGGTCTTCAAACGGCGAATGGTATCCAGCACCTGGGCACTGCCCAGGCGGCCGATGATACCGATATTGCGAAACTGCTCCATGGGGCGCTCTGCAACGGGAGTAATGGCCAGGATTATGGGCGAAAGCCGGCAAGCGCAGCAAACCGGCTATGCTCGGCCCATGAACGCCCTGCCCCCGCTCTGCGACGTACTCAGCGAACTGCGCCATCCTGCCGTGCGTGATCTCGCCTGGGCGCTACTCGCTCCCGGCCTGCTCGATGGCAGCAGCGTGGCCGTGCGCCATCCGCTAGCCGCCAGCGCCTGGGCCCATCGCCCGGGGCAATTGCTCGACTGGTTGCACCATCAGCAACGCGACAGTCAGGCCCTGCAACAGTTTCTCGCCGCCGGCTCCAGCCGCCTGGGGCGCTACTACGAGCGGATCTGGCAATTTGCCCTGGAGCAGGCGCCGGATATCCAGTTACTGGCCGCCAACCTGCCGATCCGTGAACGAGGCCGTACCGTCGGCGAGCTGGACCTGCTGCTGCGCGATGAACAGGGCCTGCAGCACCTGGAGCTGGCAATCAAGCTCTACCTGGGGCCCGAACAGCTGAGCGGCGAAGACCCGCAACACTGGCTGGGCCCCGCGAGCGAGGATCGCCTGGGGCTCAAGCTGCA
>JBBNAI010000527.1:0-13005 GCA_037994305.1 Pseudomonas sp.
GAGGGCGAACCCGAGCACCGCGACCTGTTCCTGAGCCCTGCAGAACAGGCCCGCAACGACCAGTTCACGCCCTGCTGTTCCAGAGCCAAAAGCAACTGCCTGGTGCTGGATCTTTAATCCCCGCAGCCTCTGCCCGCCAGCGAAGGACAGAGGCTAATCACTCACCTATCTATCTGTGTGAACGGCGCCCCTAACCGAGCGACTCCACCAGCCCATCGAAGAGTGACGCGCCCAGCACTCCCAGGCAGCCATGCCTGGGCGTCCTTCAATTGCGTCAGGGTTCCAGCGGATCAAACTCGTTCACATGGGCCACTTGAGTTTGCAGTCGCCCCAGCAGGTTGATCAGCGTATCCACCTCCTCTGCGTTGAGGTCGCCGAGCAAACGCCGCTCGCGCTCCAGCGCCACCTTCAGCACCCGGTCGTGCAGGGCCAATCCTTCTGCCGTCAGGCTCACGGTGTTGCGCCGGGCGTCCTGGCTGTCGACCTGGCTACTGACGTAACCGGCCTTTTCCAGCAGTTGCAGCGAGCGGCTCACCGCGCTCTTGTCCAGGCCAATGGCCTGAGACATGCGATTGGCGGTGATGTTGTTTTCCACCTTGAGCATGGCCAGCAGGCGCCACTCCACCACACCAATGCCGAAGTGCTTGCGATAGCAGATCGACGCTCCCGTCGCGAGCTTATTGGCAAGCAGGTTGATGAGCGCAGGGATGTAGCGGCTCAGGTTTAACTGTGTGGGTTCGGGCATTAAAGGTGGCGCCTTAAGAAAGAAATGGTCCAAGCAATTTAGTTGACACCGCAACCAATTGAAGTGATTCTACGGTCAACCAAACTCTGTGTCTGCTGTTCGTCATCATATGCGACAGCTCGACCTGACAAGAATAATGAGTAGGTAGCGCCCATGAACCGCCTCGATAGCCGCCATCCCCCGCACCGCCCTCCTGCAGCGCCGCTGCTGACCTGAGCTAGCCGCTCAACAATCCCCATTTCACGTTTTGGCCACTTTGCTGTGGAGGGAGAAGTCATGCTCCAGGTTTTAGTCAGCCGCAAGATTGCAGTAGCTGAAAGCATTTGCAGTTTCGAGCTGTGCTCGCTCAACGGTGAACCCCTGCCGCCGTTCACTGCTGGCGCGCACATCGATGTACAGACGCCCAACGGCGCGACCCGCCAGTACTCGCTGTGCAATCACCCCGAAGAGCGTCATCGCTATGTGATCGGCGTGCTCAAAGACCCACAGTCGCGCGGCGGCTCCCAGGCCATGCATGAGCAGGTCGAGCAGGGCCAGACCCTGACCATCGGCGAGCCACGCAACCTGTTCCCACTGGCAGCGGACGGCAAGAAACACCTGTTGTTTGCTGGCGGCATCGGTATCACCCCCATGCTGGCGATGGCCTATGAGCTGTCCCAGCGCGGTGTGGATTTTGAGCTGCACTACAGCTTCCGCGCCCAGACCAGTGCGGCGTTTCTGGATGTGCTGGCCGAGGCCCCGTTCGCCCGGCACGTGCGACTGCATGAAGACGCGGCCGCAACACAGCTCGATGCCGCCACCGTGCTCGCCGCCCCCACCCCAGGTACACACCTGTACGTCTGCGGCCCGAGCGGCTTCATGAATTACGTACTGAGCACCGCAGCGAGCCAGGGCTGGCCGGCCGAGCAGACGCACCGCGAATTCTTCGCGGCGGCCCCGGTCGAGCACGATGGCGACCAGCCCTTCGAAGTGGAACTGGCCAGCTCTGGCCAGACCTTCCACATCCCGGCGGATCGCAGCGTCTTCGAGGTGCTCGACGAGGCCGGCATCGAAATCGAAACCTCCTGCGAGCAGGGCATCTGCGGCGCCTGCATCACCCGTGTGCTGCAGGGCACGCCAGACCATCGCGACCAGTTCATGACGGACAAAGAGCATGCCGTGAACGACCGGTTCACCCCCTGCTGCTCACGCGCCAAGACCCCACGTTTGGTCTTGGACCTTTGACCTCACAACCACCACAACCCAGTCACCGGGAGAAGTCCATGAGTGCTTCCAACCAGCCCCTGGCCTACGAGGTTTCCCCTCAGCCAGCACTACCCACGTTTCCCCTCGATCAGTGGTATGTCGCCGCGCTCGGCTGGGAGCTCACCGACAAGCCTGTCGGGCGCACGCTGCTGAACAAGCCGGTGGTGCTGTTTCGCACGGCCGATGGCCAGGTGGCAGCCCTGGAAGATCGCTGCTGCCACCGCGCGCTGCCACTGTCATCCGGCACCCTGGACGGCGGCGGCCTCCGCTGCGGCTACCACGGCCTGCTGTTCAACAGCGCAGGAAAATGCATCGAGATTCCCGGTCAGGAGAAGATCCCGAGCAAAGCCAAGGTGCCGATGTATCACGTGCAGGAGCGCGATCAGATCGTGTGGATCTGGTTTGGTAGCAGCGCGCATCCCGAGCCCACCTGCGAGCCGCCGGCCTACGACGTGCACAGCAGCGGCAAGTACCTGTTCGACGGCGATGTCTACCACTACGACGCGCCGTACCAGCTGATCCACGACAACCTCATGGACCTCAGCCACCTGGGTTACGTGCACCTGCGCACCATCGGCGGCAACGCGTCCATCCACATGGAAGCAAAGATGACGGTGGAGAGCGAAGGCGACGTGGTCAAGGTCGTGCGCCACATGCCCAACTCCACACCGCCGCCCACCTACTCCGCGGCCTACCCGTTCAAGGGCACCATCGACCGCTGGCAGGAAATCGAATTTCACGTCAGCCACCTGCGCATCTGGACCGGTGCGGTGGACGCCAACACCGAGTCGCTGGATGACCCCGAGCGTGGCGGATTCCATATGCGCGGCTTCCACGGCGTTACCCCGGAAACCGATACCACCAGCCACTACTTCTGGAGCATGGCCACCAACCCCGAAACCAACCATGACGAGGTCAAGGCCAAGGTCATCGAGCAGACCGCCCTGACCTTCGATGAGGACAAGGTGGTGATCGAGGCCCAGTACCAGAACATGTGCCGCTTCGGCGAGCGCCCGATGATCGATATCCATGTGGATGTCGGCGCCAACCGGGCCCGCAAGATCATCGAGAGCCTGCGCCAGGCGAACGGCGCCTAAGAGCCTGTTCAAAGTCTCGCGAGCTAGAGCCATGCAAGGCGCTACGTAGTAACAGCCTCCGGCTGGTCAAAACGGCGAGGAAGCGGAGTTTACGAGCTGTAAATGAGCATTCCGAGCCTGTTTTTAACGCAGCAAGGCCGACGCGCAGCAGACGTTGAACAGGCTCTAAGCAGCAAGCGTGTGACTACCCACCCCGCGCGCTACTGGCGCGCTTTCAAGGAGTTCCTATGAGTGGCAATCGTGGCGTCGTATACCTCGGATCGGGCAAGGTCGAAGTGCAGAAGATCGACTACCCGAAGATGCAGGACCCGCGCGGCAAGAAGATCGAACATGGGGTGATCCTCAAGGTCATCTCCACCAACATCTGCGGCTCGGACCAGCACATGGTGCGTGGCCGCACCACCGCCCAGGTCGGGCTGGTGCTGGGCCACGAGATCACTGGCGAGGTGATCGAAAAGGGCCGTGACGTCGAGCACCTGCAAATCGGCGACCTGGTTTCGGTGCCGTTCAACGTCGCCTGCGGCCGCTGCCGCTCCTGCAAGGAACAGCAGACCGGCGTGTGCCTGACGGTCAACCCGGCCCGTGCCGGTGGCGCCTATGGCTACGTCGACATGGGCGACTGGACGGGCGGCCAGGCCGAGTACGTGCTGGTGCCCTACGCCGACTTCAACCTGCTCAAGCTGCCCGATCGCGACCGGGCCATGGAGAAGATTCGCGACCTGACCTGCCTCTCCGACATCCTGCCCACCGGCTATCACGGCGCCGTGACTGCCGGTGTCGGCCCCGGCAGCACGGTGTACGTGGCCGGTGCCGGCCCGGTTGGCCTGGCCGCTGCTGCCTCCGCCCGCCTGCTGGGCGCCGCCGTGGTCATCGTCGGCGACGTCAACCCGGTGCGTTTGGCGCACGCCAAGGCTGTGGGTTTCGAGATCGCCGACCTGTCCAAGGACACCCCGCTGCATGAGCAGATCGCCGCACTGCTGGGTGAACCGGAAGTGGATTGCGCCGTCGATGCCGTGGGCTTCGAGGCCCGCGGCCACGGCCATGCCGGCGCCCAGCAGGAAGCCCCGGCCACTGTGCTCAACTCGCTGATGCAGATCACCCGCGTAGCCGGCAAGATCGGCATCCCCGGCCTGTACGTCACCGAAGACCCGGGCGCGACAGATGCGGCGGCCAAGATCGGCAGCCTGAGCATCCGCTTCGGCCTGGGTTGGGCGAAGTCCCACAGCTTCCACACGGGCCAGACCCCGGTGATGAAATACAACCGCGCGCTGATGCAGGCCATCATGTGGGACCGCCTCAACATCGCCGAAATTGTCGGTGTGCAAGTCATCAGCCTGGATGACGCACCACGCGGTTATGGCGAGTTCGACGCAGGCGTGCCGAAGAAATTCGTCATCGACCCGCACAAGACGTTCAGCGCCAGCTGAGTGACTTCGCCGCAGGGCGAAGCGATGTATCGCTTCGCCCTGCGGTAAACCCAAGCAAACTTTCCAAGGGCGCATAAGTCAGCCATAACGCTATTCGACTGGAGAAACAGCCACTAAAAAAATAACAAATTGATAACAAAGAAAGTTACACCGAGATATATCGAAAGCATCAATACCCTGACAGTGCCAAGCACTTCCACACACCGATAAAACCCATCATTCACCTGCAGCGAATGGTGCGTATTTTATTGTTTCTCAAATAACAAAGATCTTTAACTCATCAGAATTAAAGATACCTCCTAGATAGAAAATGAATTGGCCGCGCCACAGGAAAAGCCCCAGCCTTTCCAGCGCCCGAGCGCCAGTTCCAGAAGCGCTGCGTTCGGCGCAACTCACCTGCTGCGGTTTAACCAGCGGGTGAATTTCGCGCTCCACAGACAATGAATCAAATGGCAAAGTAGTCCGTATTCTCTGCTCATTATTGCGTGTCGCCTGCATTGAAACGGGCCATTACTTCATCAACAAAAACAAATCGAAGAGATGGATGTAATTCAATGAACCTAAGCAATCTAGCAATATCCATTGCCAGAACGGGCATGGTCACTGCGCTGGCAATAACTGCCCCCGCATTCGCAGGCCAATCCAAACCGGCATCTCCCCAGCCGGATTTCGGCCCTAACGTCACTCTATTCACCCCGCAAACCCCGCTGAGCGAGATCAACGCAAAACTGCTGAGTTTTTCCTCAGAGCCCGAATTCAGTCAGAACCGGCATGCCGTTTTCTTCATGCCTGGGGTGTATGGCAGTGACGCAGGGCAGAACGATCCGGCTACCGCCACGGGCATCGTCAATGCCGAAATCGGTTACTACACCGCGGTCTACGGCCTGGGCCGCTCGCCGGAAGATGTGCTGATCAACGGCGCCCTGCACGTCGAGCCGAAACAGGAGAACCCCTACGGCAATCCGCAGGATGGCTCGCTGGAATCGAACTCGCTGACCAAGTTCTGGCGGTCGATGTCCAACCTGACCATCAACCCCATCCAGCGTCCAGTGGGCGACGACGCGCTACTGCCCTATCCCGAGGGCATCGCACCACCGAATACCCTGCGCTGGGCCGTATCCCAGGCCGCGCCGCTGCGCCGGGTCAACATCCTCGGCAACCTCGAACTCAGCGGCCACTACGGGGCCTACGCGTTCGGCACCTACATCGCCAACAGCCAGGTACAAGGCTCGGTGATCAGCGGTGACGGCACGATGCAAAAGGCCCAGGCCCACTGGTACACGCGCAACAGCACGATCGGCCAATGGGATGGGCGCGCGGTCAACTACCTCTTCTCCGGCGTGATCGGTGCGCCTGCCAGCAATTTCGCTACGACCGGCATTACCAACCTGCAAGCAACACCGGCATCGCGCGAGGCGCCATTCCTCTACGTCGACCAAAACAAGCGCTTCAACGTCTTCGTGCCCCACGCCAAAAGCTATGCGTCCGGCCATGACTGGGAGGTCTCGCCGCAGGCGGGCAAGCAACTGCCGATCCAGACGTTCTATATCGCCAAGCCCACTGACTCGGCGGCCACCATCAACGCGCAGTTGCGTCAGGGCAAGAACCTGATCGTCACCCCCGGCGTGTACCAGCTCAGCGAAGCCATCAAGATCAGCCGCCCAGGGACCGTGGTACTGGGGCTTGGCTATCCGTCGCTGACGCCGACAACCGGGAAGTCCGCTATCGAGGTGGGCAATATCACCGGAGTGATGCTGTCCGGGCTGATCATCGATGCCGGTCCGAAACAGTCCAACGTGCTGGTGAAAGTTGGGCAGCCAGGCAGTTATGCCGGCGAGCCGCACGACCCGACCACCCTGAGCGACGTTTACATTCGCGTCGGTGGGCCGCAGCTCGGCAGCGCGAAGACCAGCGTCGAAGTCAACAACAGCAACGTGATCCTTGATCACAACTGGCTGTGGCGTGGTGACCACGGCACCGGAACAGCCTGGGGCGAGAACAAGGCGGACCACGGCCTGATCGTCAACGGTAACGACGTGAACGCCCTGGGGCTGTTTGTCGAGCACTACCAGAAGAACCAGGTCATCTGGAACGGCGAGCGCGGCCGTACCCTCTTCTACCAGAGCGAGATGCCCTACGACCCGCCAAGCCAGGCCGCCTGGATGAACGGCAGCAAGGAAGGCTTCGCCTCCTATGTGGTCGCGCCAGGAGTGAAATCCCACGAGGCCACGGGTCTGGCGATCTACACCCTGTTCGTCATGGGCCAGGACATCTTCGCCTCCAGCGCCATCGAGGCGCCGGTATCCCCGCGGGTCAAACTGCAAGCCATGACCAGTTCGGTGATCGCCGGTTTCGGCGGCATTCGACACGTGGTCAACGAGGTCGGCCCCACTGCCTCGGCCTCCGCACCGAACGGTGCGATTTACCGCATGACCTCAGTGATTCGACTGGACTCGTTCCCCTCGACAGCGCAAAAGAAAAAGCACAAGTGAGCTGACCAACAGCCACCGCCAGACAGCAAAACCCGCATCCCTGGATGCGGGCTTTTGCACGCCTGCAGAACGCCATTTTCAGGCAAAACCGGGCGCTGATCGCCCCCAACCCGGCATCCCGTATTGAGCAAAAAAGTACGCCCTCCTATCGTGCCAACGGCTCGCCACGATGGGCCTCGGCGCCCCTCCACAAGAGGGTCGCCGATCTTTTCCAAACGCGTCTGCCACGGTCTGCCGGCTACCCGCCAAACAGAACCGGGCCTGGGCTCGGCATGAGCCCGGACGACGCATCCCGCATGAGCCAGAATAAAAAGGAACACGCCATGCACCCGAAACAGGCATTGTTGGCTTTATTGCTCTGCCCACTCCTGGCCTTCGCCCAAGGCCCTGCTGAAAACCTGCAAAGCATTCGCTACCTGGCCTTCAGCACCGCCAGTCATCTGCTGCTGCACTACAACGCCACGATCGGCACGGCCGACCCGCGCTATGCCGAGAAGTACCGTGACGACCTGCAGCAACTGAGCGCACAGCTGCAACAGATCCCCTCACCCGAGCTGCAGAAAGAAGGTGAGAACCTGAAAGCCCGCATCACCGACCTGGAGCGCCAGACCGGTGACGATGTCGACCTCTACCCCATCTGGATCAACCCTATCCTCGAGGCACAGGCCAGCCTCGACGCCATGGCGCAAAAACTCTACCGGGACAGCCTGCCAACGGACACGACGACGCAAAGGCTGGACAGCCTGACCCTGAATACCCAGCGCCTGCTGCTGTTCTACCAGACCCGCGCCTTCGGCTCGCTGGCGGTGTACATCGACGAGTTGAAGCAGGGCGCTCCCGAGAACCTGGACCTGGCCATTGAGCAAGACTTCGCCACGCTGCACGGCAGCATGCCCGGTGAAGCCCAGGAACTGGCCAAGCTGCAGCGCAACTACCACTACATCCGCCGCCACCTGCTGCAACAACAGGGTGAATTCGTTCCCGACAGCGTGGCCTTCTACCTGGAGCAGATCAGCTCGGGCAGCCAGGAAATCGCGAGCCGGATATGACCACGTTTCCCTGCAGCGTCGGGAGCTAGCCGGCACAGACTCCGTGCACATGCGACTTCATTCACCCCGCCTGCTGCGGCATGATCTGGGACCCATCACCGCTGGCCTGGCGCGCCTCGACGCCCAGTAAGGATTCCCCCGCATGACCGGCAACGCCGCCGCGCCGCGTCTCAGCCCCGCCCAGTTGCGCAATGTGCTGGCCGGGCTGATGCTCGCCCTGTTCATGGCCGCCCTCGACCAAACGATCGTGGCCGTGGCCCTGCCCGATATCGCTCGCAACCTGCCCGGCAGCGAACTGCTGGCCTGGGTGGTGTCCGGCTACCTGCTGGCGATGACGGTGAGCACGCCGATCTTCGGCAAGCTGGGCGACCTGCTCGGGCGGCGGCGCCTGCTGGCCGGGGCCATTGCCCTGTTCGTGCTGGCGTCGCTGCTTTGCGGCCTGGCCCAGGACATGCCGCAGCTGGTGCTTGGCCGCGTGCTGCAGGGCATCGGTGCCGGCGGTGTGCAAGCAATCACCCAGGCGCTGGTCGGTGACCTGATCGCCCCCGCCGAGCGCGGCCGCTACCAGGCCTGGTTCAGCGGCATGTTCGCCCTGGCCAGCCTGATCGGCCCGCCACTGGGTGGCCTGTTGAGCAGCCAGTGGTCCTGGCGCTGGGTGTTCTGGATCAACCTGCCACTGGGCGTTCTGGCCATAGTGCTCAGCCTGCGCAGCACCGCCGGCCTACCCGAGAAACGCCGCGCGGCACGCATCGATTACCTGGGCAGCGCCCTGCTGATTCTGGGCCTGGGTAACCTGCTGTTGCTGATCAGCCGCCTCGGCCAGCAGCCAAACTGGCAAACCGCAGAGAACGGCCAGGCCCTGCTGCTGGCCGTGGTCGGCCTGGCATTGTTCCTCGTGCAACAGCGGCGCAGCGCCGAGCCGCTGATCCCCCTCGGCCTCCTGCGCATCCCACCGGTACGTGCCGGCTGGCTGCTGCTGTTCTTCGCCAACTTCCAGGCCGTCGGCCTGGCCGTGCTGATCCCGCTGCATGCCCACAGCGCCGGCGGTGCCGGGGCCGGCGCCAGCCAATTGATGGCGCTGGCCTTCGGTGCGCCACTGGGGGCCTTTATCGCCGGCAGCCTGAGCGCGCGCCTGGGCCGCTACAAGCCGATGATTCTCTGCGGCACCCTGCTGATGCCCATCGCGCTGGTGCTGCTGGCCCTGCTACCGAACGACCAGGCGCTGCTGCAGATACCCGCCCTGCTGCTGTGTGGCGCCGCCCTCGGCATGCAGTTCCCCACCTCGCTGGTGGCGGTACAGAGCGCCGCGCCGGTCAACGACCTGGGCGTGGCGACGGGTGTCTGCGGGCTGTTTCGCGGGCTTGGCGGGGCGTTGGGAGTGGCGTTGCTGTCCAGCCTGCTGTGGCACTTGCTGCCGGGCTTCGATGCGGGGGCGCTAGCGGAAACGGGGGGGACGGCCTCGGTCCTGGACGACAACCTGCTGCGCCAGGCCTTCCGCACGCTGCTGCTGATCGATGCGGGGATCGCCGTGCTGCCGCTGCTGATCGCCCTGAGCCTGGAAGACCGGACGCTCAGTCGGCGCCTGAGCTGAAGGGAGGCATAGCCGATGGGTTACGCCGCAGTGCGGCGAACCCATCCTACGGTCGCTATTGGAGTAGAGCGCTTACTTGGACTCGCGGTAGTAACCCACCGCCACCAGGTAGTGGCCGACCTTGCGCAGCAGGGCGTGCTTGTCTTCGACCTTGCCGGTCACCGGGTTTTTCCAGCGATAGTCGTAGCCACCGCTGTCGGCCTTTTTCAGTTGCGCCAGCATCGGCGCGCCAACCGGCTTGCCTTCCGGGTCCTTGATGGCAGCGAAGTTCACCCCGATCAGGCGCAGGTTGTAGCCGTGGGCGACATAGCGCTGGGTTTCCAGGTCAACCACGAAGACGTACAGGTCATCCTCGCGAAAATCCGCCGACAGCTCATTGATCGCACGGATGCTGCTTCCCGCATCCGCTGCGATGGCCTTGGCCGCACGCCCCAGGAGTTCCTCGGCCTGCTGCGGCGTGGCCCGTGGCAGGTAGTGGCCGACCGCGATGATGCGTTCACCAACCCGGCGGAAGAACACCTGCTTGCGCTCCACACGACCGTCCGACCAGTTCTTCCAGCGGTACTCGGCGCTCTGCACACCGGCGTCCTCGCTGGTGCTCAGGGCTTTCTGGAAGGCTTCGCGCAGCTCAGGCTCCAGCACCTTGGACACGTCACGGCCGATCAGCACCGCCGATGGCCCGCCGCTGGCGAGCATCACGCCGTGGGTGTCGACGACGAACACATAGCGGTCCTCCTCGATGAACTCGCCCTGGCGGCTGAAGGCAGCCAGGGAGGAGTCGCCCTGTACCTGGTAATACTCCACGGCCCGCTCCAGTAGCTGCTTGGCCTGTTCGGCCTCGGCGTTTTGCGACTGGTCGGCATGGCAGATCTGACTGATGCTCAACGACAACGTCAGCAGGTAACCCAGAAGGCTGAGGATGCGCATATTTGGCGTACTCCGGTAAGGGCAGTGGCCGGGCAAGAACACCCGGCAAAAGGAAAATGTCGCGAGCGACTACGCCACAGTAAAGCTCACTGCGCGCGCTTCGCTAAAGGTGGGAAGACCACCCCGACTTGCTTGGCGTAACCCATCCAGGCCTGTTTCAAACGCTGCACAAGCTCTGGCTGGGCGGCGGCCAGGTCGTTATTTTCACCGCGATCGCGCGCCAGGTCGAACAATTGCCACTGTGGCGGCTGCGGCGCATCGCCAAAACCGGCCTGCGGGCGCATGCCCAGCAGCTTGAGGTTGCCCTCGCGGTAATAGGCGTTGCCGAACAGTTCGCCGGCCAGCGCCTGGCCCTCATGCGGGCTGCCCTGCCCGGCCAGCAGCGGCAGCAGCGACTTGCCGGTGATCGGGTTCTTGTCCGCCTGGCTTGGCAGCGGCAGGCCCGCAACAGCAAGGAAGGTCGGCGCCAGGTCATCGACCCGCGCCACGCCGTTCTCGCGGCCCTGGCGTTGCAGCGCCTGGGGCATGTGCACCAGCGCCGGCACGCTGATGCCGCCTTCGCCGGTGGTGCCCTTGAACAGGTGCAGCGGCGCCGCGCTGACTTCCGCCCAGCGCAGGCCGTAGTCGATCTGCGAGCCGCGACGGCCAAGGTTGGCGTAGCTGTTGTCGGTGTTCGGCCCCACGGGATAGAACTGCGCGTGGTTTTCCCCGGCCGCGCCGTTGTCGGACATGAACACGATCAGGGTGTTGTCGTACTGGCCGCTGGCGCGCAGGTAGTCGAGCAGGCGGCCGATGTTGTGGTCGAGGTTGTCGACCATGGCCGCGTAGATCTCCATCTTGCGCGCCTCGACCTTCTGCTGCTCGGCGCTCAACTGGCTCCACTGCGGCAGCTTGGGATTGGCCGGCAGCGGCTGCGCCGGCTGGAAGTCCGCCGCCAGCAGGCCGAGTTTTTTCATCCTCTCGATGCGCGCCAGACGCACGCTGTCGTAACCCTGGTCGTAGCGCCCCTGGTACTTCTGCAAATAGGCCTCGGGCGCCTGCAGCGGCCAGTGCGGCGAGGTGTAGGCGGCGTAGGCGAAGAACGGCTTGCCGTCCTTCCGGGTGTTCTGCAGGTAGCCGATCAGCTTGTCGGTGTAGAAATCGGTGGAGTAGAAATCCTCCGGCAACTCCACCGGCTGGCCGTTCTCGCGGTAGTTCACCTGCTCGATCTTGGCAGGTGCCGTGGCGGCCGGCTTGAAGTGCGCCGCACCACCTTCGAGCAGGCTGAACGACTGCTCGAAACCACGCTTGTCCGGGCCCTGGTCGGGCGCCAGGCCGAGGTGCCACTTGCCCGCCATCAGGGTGTGGTAACCGCCGTCGCGCAGCAGCTCGGCAATCGAATAGCTGCGTTGATTGAGGTAGCCCTCATAGCCCGGTTGACCACGCTGAAACGGCTGCAGCCCTTCGGCCATGCTGCCCAGCCCGGCCAGGTGGTTGTCGGTGCCGGAGAGCAACATCGAACGGGTTGGCGAGCAGGTCGGCGCTGCGTACATGCTGGTCAGCTGCACGCCGCTGGCGGCCAGGCGGTCCAGTTGCGGCGTGCTGATCTCGCCACCGAAGGCACCCGGGTCGGAATAACCCAGGTCGTCGGCGACGATGACCAGAATGTTCGGCCGGGTATCGGCAGCCACGGCATTACCGGCCATGAGCACGCCAAGCAACAGGGCATGGGTCAAGGAATTCAGGCGCATTGCAACCTCTCTTGTTGGATGCCGCACGCTACGCAGTCACCGCGGCACTCGTGTCCATCGCCAGCTGGCAACGTGCAGATGCGCGCCGCCGTCGGATAAAACGCCCACACGCCTTTCGAGACCCAAAGCCTGGGTATCCGCGTGGGCGAAACCAGTTGCCGGCGGAGCATGGCCCCGCCAGCCGTTACTCTTCGAAAATCGCCACCGCGCGGACGAAGCCGGCCGAGGCGTGCTTGATCTTGTAGGGGAAGCACGAGACCTGGAAACCGCTGGCTGGCAGGCTTTCCAGATTGGCCAGTTTCTCCATCTGGCCGTAGCCGATATCGCGCCCGGCCTTGTGCCCTTCCCAGATGATCGAGGCATCGCCGCTGGCGGCAAAACGCTCGCGGGTGTACTTGAACGGCGCATCCCAGCTCCAGGCATCGGTGCCGACCACGCGCACACCGCGCTCCAGCAGATACAGGGTGGCCTCGCGGCCGATGCCGACACCGGCATCCAGGTAGCCCGGCTGGCCGAACAGTGCGCCGGCGCGGGTGTTGATCAGGACGATATCCAGCGGCTGCAGCTCGTGGCCGATGCGCGCCAGCTCGGCTTCCACCTCGGCGGCGGTGACCACATGGCCGTCCGGCAGATGACGGAAGTCCAGTTTCACACCGGGCTGCAGGCACCACTCCAGCGGCAGCTCGTCGATGCCGAACGCCG
>JBBNAI010000528.1:0-2149 GCA_037994305.1 Pseudomonas sp.
CCTGCTCGGCCTGGCGATGAAGGAGCTGCCGTTGGGCACCGCCTATGCGATCTGGACCGGGGTCGGCGCCGTCGGCACGGTGATCGCCGGGATCATCCTGTTCGGCGAGTCCATGGCGCTGGTGCGCCTGCTCAGCGTTGGCCTGATCGTCGCAGGCCTGCTCGGCCTCAAGCTCAGTCACTGAGACACAGGCAGAAAAAAGCCCGCCAATTGGCGGGCTTTTTCATTCCGGCAACACTCAGCGCACGCTGCCGCGCAAGGCGCTGACCTGCTCCTGCAGCACCAGTCGCCCGGTATCCGCCGGCAGCGGCTGGCCAGCCACCACCGTGATGCGCGACCAGAAGCGGCGGAACAGACCCTTGCTCGGATCACGACTGAAGAAGCTACCCCACAGGCCCTGCAGGGCCATGGGAATCACCGGTACCGGGTTGGCACTGAGGATGCGTTCCACCCCGGCCTTGAACTCGTCGATCTCACCAGTGGTGGTCAGCTTGCCCTCGGGGAAGATACACACCACCTCACCATCCTCCAGATATTGGGCGATGCGCTTGAACGCCTGCTCGTAGACCTCGGGGTCTTCACTTCGCCCGGCAATCGGCACAGTGCCGGCGGTGCGAAAGATGAAGTTGAGCACCGGCAGGTTGTAGATCTTGTAGTACATGACGAAACGCATCGGCCGGCGCACCGCACCACCGATCAGCAGTGCATCGACGAACGATACGTGGTTGCACACCACCACCGCCGCGCCCTCGTCCGGGATCGCCTCCAGCCCCTGGTGCCGGACCCGGTACATCGAGTGGCCGAGCAGCCAGATGAGGAAGCGCATGGTGAATTCGGGGACGATCTTGAAGATGTAGGTGTTGACCGCCACGTTCATCAGCGACACCACCAGGAACAGCTCGGGAATGCTCAGCCCGGCGACGTTCAGCAGCACCATCGCCACCAGTGCCGACACCACCATGAACAGCGCATTGAGAATATTGTTGGCAGCGATCACCCGGGCGCGTTCGGTCTCCACGGTGCGCGACTGGATCAGCGCATACAGCGGCACGATATAGAAGCCGCCGAACACGCCGATGCCGAAGATATCCGCAAGAATCCACCAGGCCTGGCCGATGCCCAGCAGGCCCAGCCAGTCATGCGCGGCAGTGGCCGCCGGGAAGTCGCTCGAATGCCACCAGAGCAGGATGCCGAAGACGGTCATGCCGATCGAGCCAAACGGCACCAGGCCGATCTCCACCTTGCGCCCGGAAAGCTTCTCGCACAGCACCGAACCGAGGGCGATACCCACCGAGAACACGGTGAGGATCAGGGTGATCACGCTCTTGTCGCCGTGCAGCAGATCCTTGGCGTAGGCCGGGATCTGCGCCAGGTAGATCGAGCCGAGGAACCAGAACCAGGAGTTGCCGAGCAGCGAGCGTGACACCGCCGGGCGCTGACGCAGGCCCAGCTGCACGGTCGCCCAGGTCTGGCGGAAGATGTTCCAGTCCAGCGGCAGCTCCGGCATCGCCGCCGCTGAGCGCGGGATCTGCCGGCTGGCGAAGTAGCCGAGGCAGGCCACCAGCACGATGGCCGCCGAGACCAGGCCGGCGGAATGACTACCGGACATGATCAGCCCGGCGCCGATGGTGCCGGCCAGGATCGCCAGAAAGGTGCCCATCTCCACCAGGGCGTTGCCGCCCACCAGCTCCTCCTCGCGCAGGGTCGCCGGCAGGATCGAGTACTTCACCGGGCCGAACAGTGCCGAGTGGGTACCCATGCCGAACAGCGCCAGCAGCAACAGGTAGAGGTTGTTGTAGAAGAAACCCAGGGCGCCGACCAGCATGATGGCGATCTCGGCCAGCTTGATCATGCGGATCAGCGCGTCCTTGGCGAACTTCTCGCCGAACTGCCCGCCAAGGGCGGAAAACAGGAAGAACGGCAGGATGAACAGCATGTGGCAGAAGTTGACCAGCAGGTTGCCGGTCTTGTCCGAGAACGCCATGCCGAACAGCACGACGAAGATCAGCCCCTGCTTGAATACGTTGTCGTTGAAGGCGCCGAGCAGCTGGGTCACGAAGAACGGCAGGAAGCGCCGGGTGCGCAGCAAGGCGAATTGCGAGTGTTGGGTCATCGTCCGTGTACCTGGCGGCGAAGCCGCCTGCGAGTA
>JBBNAI010000529.1:0-7472 GCA_037994305.1 Pseudomonas sp.
GTCCGGGGCGGATGGTAGGCGTGCCCCGGACTAAAGTCCGGGCTACCGCAGGGGTGTGTCGAAATCCGCCCGGCTGCAACGACTACTCCAGGAAGCGCTCGGCAGCAGGCTCAGCGCACGTCACCGCATCCCGGAGTCGCCCATGGCCATCCAGCTCTATGCCCATCCCTTCTCGTCCTACTGTCAGAAGGTGCTGATCGCCCTCTATGAAAACGCCACGCCCTTCGAGTGGCACCTGCTTGCCCCGGAAAATCCGCAGGCCATGACCGAGCTGGAGGCGCATTGGCCGTTCCGCCGCTTTCCGCTGCTGCTCGACGGAGGGCGGGCGGTGAGCGAGTCGAGCATCATCATCGAATACCTGCAGCGGCATTACCCTGGTGCCAGCCGGCTGCTGCCCGAAGACGCCGACCACGCGCTGGAGGTGCGCTTCATGGACAGGTGCTTCGACCTGTATATCTCCACACCGATGACGGCCTGCGTGTTCGACCAGCTGCGTCCTGCCGAGCAGCGCGATGCCTACGGCGTGGCGCAGGCACACCAACTGCTGGAAACCGCCTACCGCTGGCTCGACGAGGAATTGGCCGACTGCGAATGGGCCGCCGGGGACAACTTCAGCCTGGCCGATTGCTCAGCCGCGCCAGCGCTGTTCTATGCCGACTGGGTACAGCCGATTGGCGCCGAGTTCAGCACTCTGCGCGCCTATCGCCAGCGCCTGTTGGCGCGCCCCTCCTTCGCCCGCGCAGTGGACGAGGCGCGGCCCTACCGGCACCTGTTCCCGCTGGGTGCGCCGGAGCGTGACTGAATTACTCGGCTGGGACGGTCACACCATCCCAGCCGCCGCCGAGCGCGGCGATCAGCTGCACGCTGGCCGTCAGGCGGCTGCCTTGCAGGGTCAGGCGGGTGCGTTCGGTGGATAGCGCGGTGGTCTGCACACTGACCACATCGGTGAACTCCACGGTGCCGGCCTTGTACTGGTTGAGGATCAGGCGCAGCGAGTCACGTGCGGCGTCCAGCCCTTGCTGCTGTATCACCGCCTCGCGATCCAGCACGGCAAGCTGCACCAGGTAGTCCTCGACCTCGCGCAAGCCATCCAGCACGGTCTGCCGGTAGTCGGCCACGGTCTGGTCGTAGCCCGCTTCGGCCTGGTCAACCTGTGAGCTGATCAGGCCGCCATCGAACAGGGTCATGGCGAAGGCTGGGCCGATCGACCAGTAGCGGTTCGGTGTGCTGATCCAGTCGTTGAGGCTGCCGCTGCGATAGCCGCCGGTGGCGGACAAGGTCAGGTCCGGATAATAGGCGGCCTTGGCCACGCCGATCTCGGCGTTGGCGGCGATCACCCTGCGCTCGGCACCGGCAATATCCGGGCGGCGTTCGAGCAGCGCCGACGGCAGGCTCTGCGGTATGGCGGGCAGCGCCGGTACGTTGTCGCGCACCGCCAGACTGAACTCGGAGGGTGCCAGCCCGACCAACACGGCAATCGCGTGCTCCAGCTGGGCGCGCTGGTATTCCAGGTCTACCGCCTCGGCTTCGGTGCTCTTCAGCTGGGTCAGCGCCTGGGTCACATCTGACTTCGGCACGATGCCGGCCTTGTACTGGTTCTCGGCGATGCGGAAGGCTTGCCGATACGCCGCCACGGTCTCGTCGAGCAGGCGCTTCTGTTGATCCAGTACACGCAGCTGCAGGTAGTTCTGCACCAGCTCGGACTGTTGGCTCAGGCGCACGCCGGCAAGGTCTGCGGCACTGGCCTCGGCACTGGCGCTGTCGGATTCCAGCTGGCGGCGCAGCTTGCCCCAGATGTCCAACTCCCAGCTCACGCCCAGGCTAGCGTCATAGCTCTTGGAGATCTGTGCGGCATTGGCTCCGCTGACGTTCACGCCGTCGCCGGTGCTGATGGTGCTATCACCGCCACCCTGGCCGGCACGGGTGACCCCGGTGTTCAGGCCCAGGTTGGGGAAAAACGAGGCCCGCGCGCCACGCGCCAGGGCCCGTGCCTGCCGGTACTGCGCCTCGGCACTGGCCAGGCTCTGGTTGTTGGCGTTGAGACGGTCGATCAGGCCGTTGAGGTCGCTATCGCCATACAGCTCCCACCAGTTACCCCGCAGCTCGGTATCCGCGGGCTTGGCACTTTTCCAGCCCTCGGTTTCCTTGTACTGGACCGATTGAGCACTTTCCGGGCGCAGGTAGTCGGGACCGATGGCGCAGCCGGCCATCATCAAGGCCAACACCACCACCGTAGGCCGGGTGAAACCCGCGAAAATGGCGGCGGATGAATACGCGGGTTGCACCCGTTCTACGGTCTTGGTCATAGCGGAGTATCCAGGGCAGCATCGGTGCGTACGCCGCGCCAGCGGTTGATCCGGTGGCGCAGGCGGTCGAGATGGAGGTAGACCACCGGGGTGGTATAGAGGGTCAGCAACTGGCTGAGAATCAGCCCGCCGACGATGGTCAGTCCCAGAGGACGGCGCATTTCCGCGCCCTCGGCCATGCTCAGCAGCAGCGGAACAGCGCCCAGCAGCGCGGCCAGGGTGGTCATCAGGATCGGCCGGAAGCGCAGCAGGCAGGCACGGCGGATCGACTCCTGCGGGCTCAGGTGCTCGTTGCGCTCCAGCTCCAGGGCCAGGTCGATCATCAGGATCGCGTTCTTCTTCACCACGCCAATCAGCAGGAACAGCCCGAGCATGGAGATCAAGGTGAACTGGCCACCGGTGAGCAGGATCGCCAGCAGTGCGCCAACCCCTGCCGACGGCAGCGTGGAGAGGATGGTCAGCGGGTGGATATAGCTCTCGTAGAGGATGCCGAGGACGATGTAGACCACCAGCAACGCGGTCAGGATCATCACCGGCTGCCCTTGGGCTTCCTTCTCGAACTGCCCGCCGGTGCCACCGAGGATGCCCTGCACCTCGGTGGGCAGGCTCAGTTCTGCCACCGCCTTGCGGATGGCCTGGTTGGCCTGGTCCTGGGTCACGCCCTTGGCCAGCGAGTAGCCGATGCTTTCGGCAGCGAACTGGCCCTGGTGGTTGATGCGATCCTCTTCCAGGCTGCGCTCCCAATGGGAGAAGGTCGACAGCGGTACGCGCGCGCCATCGGCGGTGATTACCTTGATCTGCTCCAGGGACTCGGGGTACTGGGCAAACTGCGGGTTGATCTCCATCACCACGCTGTACTGGTTGAGGCTGTCGTAGATGGTGGAAATCTGCCGCTGGCTGAAGGCGTTGTTGAGCACCGAAGTGACCATCGCCATGTCCACGCCCAGTTGCTGCGCGGTGGTGCGGTCCACTACCAAACGTACCTGCTGGGCGCCATCGCCTTCCTTGGCGTCGATGTCGGTCAGTTCCGGCAAGGCAGCCAGGGCATCGCGCACTTTCGGCGTCCAGTGGTTGAGGTCCTCGAGGTCGCTGGCCAGCAGCACGTACTCGTTTTCCGAGCTACGTCCCTGGCGGCCACCGAACTGCAGGTCCTGGTCGGACATGAGCATCAACCGCGCCCCCGGCACCTTGGGCAGGGTCTCGCGCAGGTTTTCGATCACCCCTTGGGCCGACAGGCTGCGTTCGCTGATGGGTTTCAGGCGCACCACCAGGAAGGCATTGTTGATCCCGCTGTCACCGCCGATGAAACCGGCCACGCTCTCGATCGAGGGGTCCTGCAGGAGTGCACGGCGGAAGACTTCCATCTTCGGCTGCATGACCTGGAACGACAGGCCGTCATCGCCACGCACGAAGCCGATCAGTTGGCCGGTGTCCTGTTCGGGCATGAAGGTCTTGGGCACCTGGATGAACAGCGCGACGTTAAGCACGATGGTGGCCAACAGGCTGACCAGCATCAGCCGCGAATGGCGCAGGGCCCACTCCAGGCTGCGACCATAGCCAGCCAGCACGCGCTCCTGCAGGCGTGAACCGAAACGCTGCAGCCGCCCGGGTTCGCGCTCAGGGCCCTCGTCGGCCTTGAGCCAGCGAGCGCAGAGCATCGGGGTAAGGGTCAGCGACACCAGCATGGAAATCAGGATCGCCACCGACAGGCTGATGGCGAACTCGCGGAACAGACTGGCGACGATGCCACCCATGAACAGAATGGACAGGAACACCGCGACCAGCGACAGGTTCATCGACAGCAGGGTGAAGCCCACTTCGCGCGAGCCCTTGAACGCCGCAACCATCGGGCTTTCACCGGCCTCGATATGCCGCGAGATGTTCTCCAGTACGACGATGGCATCGTCTACCACCAGGCCGGTGGCAATGATCAGCGCCATCAGCGACAGGTTGTTCAGCGAGAAACCCAGCAGGTACATCGCGGCGAACGTACCGACCAGCGACACCGGCACCGCCAGAGCCGGAATCAGCGCAGCGCGCCAGCGCCCCAGGAAAGCGAACACCACCATGATCACCAGAACGGTAGCGATCAGCAGGCTGTGCTCGGCCTCGCGCAGGGTGGCGCGGATCACCGGAGAGCGGTCCATCGCCACTTGCAGGGTGGCACTGGCCGGCACCATCGCCTGCAGCCCTGGCAGCTGGGCGCGGATGTCTTCGACCGTCTCGATGATATTGGCCCCGGGCTGGCGGTTGATCACCAGCAGCACGGCACGCTCATCGTTATAGAAACCGTTGTTGTAGCGGTTCTCCACCGAGTCGTGAACCTTGGCCACATCCCCCAGGCGCACGGCGGCATTGTTCTGGTAGCGGATGATCAGCGGTTCGTAGTCGGCAGCCTTGTGTAGCTGATCGTTGGCCTGCACCTGCCAGTGACGGCTGGCGTCTTCGACGTTGCCCTTGGGGCGGTCCTGGTTGGCGTCGGAGATGGCCGTGCGCACTTCATCCAGGGCGATGCCGTACTGGTCGAGCAGGCGTGGCTCCAACTCGACCCGCACGGCCGGCAGCGAGCTGCCACCAATCTGGATCTGCCCTACGCCCTGCACCTGCGCCAGTTTCTGCGCGATCACGGTGGACGCCAGGTCGTACAGCTGGCTCTTGTCCAGCACGGGCGAGGTCAGCGAGAGCACCATGATCGGTGCCTGCGAGGGGTTGAACTTCTTGTACACCGGCATGCTGCGCATACCGCTGGGCAACAGGTTACGCGCGGCGTTGATGGCCGCCTGCACTTCGCGGGCGGCAGCGTCCACGTCGCGATTGAGGTTGAACAGGATGACGATCTGCGTGGAGCCCTGGCTGCTGCGGCTGGTCATCTCGCTGATTCCGGCGATGCTGCCGAGCGAGCGTTCCAGCGGGGTGGCCACGGTGGACGCCATCACCTGCGGGCTGGCGCCGGCCAGGTTGGCGGTGACCACGATGGCCGGGAAATCCATCTTCGGCAGCGGCGCCACCGGCAGCAAGCCGAAGCTGACCCCTCCGAGCAGGAGGATGGCCAGGCTCAGTAGCAGAGTGGCGACCGGGCGACGGATAAACGGTGCAGAGAGGTTCACAGCCCGCCCCCTGTAGGCGCCAGCTGGCTGGCGATGCTTCTGCAGGCGGACTGGTCCCCTGCCAGCGGGTGCCTACGGAACACCATCACAGCGCCACCCCAGCCGCGCTGCGACCGATGAAGCGACGCGACAAACGATCGAACCACAGGTAGATCACCGGCGTGGTGAACAACGTCAGCACCTGGCTCAGCAGCAGCCCGCCGACCATCACCAGGCCCAGTGGCTGGCGCAGTTCGGCACCGGAGCCGGTGGCCAGCATCAACGGCACCGCACCGAACAAAGCCGCCAGCGTGGTCATCAGGATCGGCCGGAAACGCAGCAACGCCGCCTGGTAGATCGCCGCTTCCGGGCTCATGCCCTGGTTGCGTTCGGCCTCCAGGGCGAAGTCGATCATCATGATCGCGTTCTTCTTGACGATGCCGATCAGCAGGATGATGCCGATGATGGCAATCAGGCCCAGGTCGTTGCCCGACAGCAGCAACGCCAGCAAGGCACCGACACCCGCCGAGGGCAACGTGGAGAGGATGGTGATCGGATGGATATAGCTCTCGTAGAGCACGCCCAGCACGATGTACATGGTCACCACCGCAGCCAGGATCAGCAGCAGCGTACTCGACAGCGAGGCTCGGAACGCTTCTGCAGCGCCCTGGAATTCGCTCTGGATACCGGTCGGCATGCCGATATCGCGCTGCGCCTGTTCGATCACCGCTACCGCCTCGCCCAGCGAGGCGCCGTCGGCCAGGTTGAACGATACGGTCACCGCCGGAAACTGGCCGATATGGTTGATCAGCAGCGCCGCCGCGCCCTCCTCCACATGCGCCAGTGAAGCCAGCGGCACCTGGGTGCCACTTTCGGTGGCCACATGGATGCGCCCCAACGCCGCGGGGCCGAGACTGCCGGCACCCTGGCTTTCCAGCACCACGCGGTACTGGCTGGCCTGGGTAAAAATGGTGGAAATCTGCCGCTGACCGAAGGCGTCATACAGTGCGTTGTCGATATCTGCGACGCTCACACCCAGGCGCGCGGCGGCGTCGCGGTCGATCCGCAGCAGCACTTGCAGGCCACGGCTCTGCAGGTCGCTGGCGACATCGCGCAGCTCCGCCTTCTGGCTCAGGGCATCGATCAGCTTGGGCGTCCACTCCTCCAGCAGCTCGATGCTCGGCGACTCCAGGCTGAACTGGAACTGGGTGCGGCTGACCCGGTCCTCGATGGTCAGGTCCTGCACTGGCTGCAGGAACAGCTGGATACCCGGTATCTGCGCCAGCTGCGGGCGCAGGCGCTCGATCACTTCACTGGCGTCGGCATCGCGCTCACGGTGCGGCTTGAGGTTGATCAGCAGGCGTCCGCTGTTGAGCGTCGGGTTGTCACCGTCGACACCGATATAGGACGACAGGCTGGCTACCGCCGGGTCTTTCAATACCACTTGGGCCAGGCGCTGCTGGCGTTCGCTCATGGCGGCGAAGGAAATACTCTGCGGCGCCTCGGAAATACCCTGGATGACTCCGGTGTCCTGCACCGGAAAGAAACCCTTGGGCACCGCCAGATACAGCACCACGGTCAGGGCCAGGGTGCCGAGCGCCACCAGCAAGGTCAGCGGCTGGTGCTTGAGTACCCAGCGCAGGCCCACGCCGTAACGCTCGATCAGGTTGTCGATGAAGGCACCACTGGCGCGGTAGAAACGGCCGTGGTCTTCGTCCTTTTCCTGCTTGAGCAGACGCGCGCACATCATCGGCGTAAGGGTCAGCGACACCACCAGGGAAATCAGGATGGCCACCGCCAGGGTGATGGCGAACTCGCGGAACAGGCGCCCCACCACATCGGCCATGAACAGCAGTGGAATCAGCACGGCGATCAGCGAGAAGGTCAGCGAGATCAGGGTGAAGCCGATCTGCCGCGCGCCCTTGAGCGCCGCATTCATCGGCGTCTCGCCCTCCTCCAGGTGACGCGAGATGTTCTCCAGCATGACGATGGCGTCGTCGACCACGAAACCGGTGGCGATGGTCAGGGCCATCAGCGTCAGGTTGTTGACCGAGAACCCGGCCAGGTACATCACGCCGAA
>JBBNAI010000530.1:0-2167 GCA_037994305.1 Pseudomonas sp.
TGTACCTGCAAGGGGCCAAGCGGGACCAGGTCGAATGCCAGGTCAACGCGCCAGAGCGTTTCCTTTTGTTCCTTCTGCTCTTTCTTGCCGTTCTGGCCCTGCTCTTCGCGCTGCAGCTTGATCTGCAACGGCACGATGTCCTGCTGGTTGCGCATGGGCACTTCCAGTTGCCAGGTGGTCAGCAGGTTGCCTTCCGCGGTGGTCTGGGTCTGCGCCAGGCTTGAAAGCTGGTGGGTCTGCAGTCGCGAAACAGCTGCTGCGGCCAGGCGCAGCAGGGTTTCCAGGTCGGCGTCCTCGTCCATGTTTTGCAGCAGGCGTGAGGGCAGGGGAAAGCTCAGGGCTTGCTGACGCAGATTGGCCTGGCCGATAACGCCCAAGGCATTACGGACGAAGGCAGGCAGGGCTTGCGCCAGGTTGCCGCTGGCATTGGCCGCCTGCAGCGGCGAGCCGCTGGGCAGGTTGGGTAGCAGTTGGGTTATCAGGCGCAGCAGGTTTGCCTTGAGATCATTGGGCAAACTGCCAGCCTGGCCACTGAGCAGCTTGGCTTCGAGAAACAGGCCGCTCTGTTCCAGTGCCTTGGTTAGTCCGTCCGGGCTGCTCAGTTGCTTGCCGTCCGGCAGTTGTCCGAGCAGCTTGTCGATGCCACCGCGCAACTCCTCAGGAATGCCGCCTTGCTTGCCGAGTCCCTGCAGGGCCTTGAACAGCCCATCCAGCGAACCCTGGCGGGCTTGCTGGCCGGCCAGTTGCTGGCCGAGTGCGAGTTGGTCGAGGCGCCCGCTCAAGGGCAGGAAACTGAGCTGCTGGCTGCCCTGCACCTGGGCCGTGAGCAAGCTGCCGAGCGGCAAGGGTAGTGGGGTTTCCACGCTGAGCTTGCTGCCGGCCAGCGATGTGTTGAGCAGGCTGACCAGCACCTTGTAGATCACCTGCTGGGCGCGCCCCTGAGCCAATTGCTCCTGGGCAACGACTTTGCCTTGAAGGAGGGTGCCGACCGGCAGTTGCTCCAGATCCAGGCTGCTCAGGACCTTGCTGTCGTTGCTGCCCAATGCCAGCAGCAGGCGAGTGTCAGAAAGGGCGGTGACGGTCAGCGCCGTGCCTTGTGCCAGCGGGCGTGTGCTGCTGGCCTCTAGGGTGGTCTGACGGCCGCTGTCGAGTGTCAGCTTGAGCAACACCTGGAAGCTCTGTGCGGCCTCCTTGATCGAGACAACCTCGGCTTTGGCGCTTTCCCCGGCGGCGAGCAGACCTTCCAGGGGTTGCAGCAGCTTCACTGCCAGGTCTGCAGCGGAGGGCTGTGCAGGGCGGGTGAGCGGTGCAGTCGCCGGAAGCGGGCGAGGGCTGCTGATTTCTGCCATGGCCGGGTTACAACCTGTCGAAAAGCCGGCTTCGGAGGGGGAGGCCGGGCATGTATAATGCCGCCCCGTCCGGGCCGGCTACGCGTTTATCTTGCGCTAGTATAGCGGCCGGCATCTAGCCGACTTGAACCCTCCCTGGGACCTTATGCCGTTGACCAGCCCCCGACTCCAAGCTGTTTCCCTCGCCTGCGAGCGGGATTGGCGTCTGCTGTTCGAGGGCCTTGATCTCGACCTGGCGGGTGGCACCATGCTGCAGGTCTCCGGTCCCAACGGCAGCGGAAAAACGAGCCTGCTGCGCCTGCTGGCTGGTTTGATGCAACCGACTGCCGGCGAAGTGCTGCTCAACGGTGTGCCGCTGGCGAGTCAGCATGGTGCCCTCGGGCGCAACCTGTTGTGGATCGGCCATGCCGCTGGCATCAAGGGCCTGCTGACCGCCGAAGAAAACCTCGCCTGGCTCTGCGCCCTGCACGAACCAGCCGCCCGTGACGCTATCTGGCAAGCCCTGCAGGCAGTCGGCCTGCGCGGTTTCGAAGATGTTCCCTGCCATACCCTGTCCGCTGGCCAGCAGCGCCGGGTGGCCCTGGCCCGCCTGTATCTCGATGCGCCGCCGCTGTGGATTCTCGACGAACCTTTTACCGCCCTCGACAAGCAGGGCGTAGCGCAGTTGGAGGCACATCTGATGCGTCACTGCGAGCAGGGTGGCCTGGTTGTCATGACCACCCACCACAGCTTGAGTGAGAAACCGTCGGGTTATATCGAGCTGGACCTGGGGCGGCGCGCCGCATGAACAATGTCTTCCTCCTGTTACTGACTCGCGA
>JBBNAI010000531.1:0-7004 GCA_037994305.1 Pseudomonas sp.
CTGCTGCCCCTGCCGCAAGCCCTCGAGGACGTGCTCGACGCCCTGCGCGAGGACCGCCTGGCCTTCGACAGCCTGCTCGGCGACATACTCCTGCTCACTCTCGATCATTTGCGCGAGTTGATCGGCGAGGCACTGGATGGGCGCCCCGCCCGCCTCGACCAGCGCGAACGCAAGAACCTCTGCCAGGCACTGCAGGCCTTGGCCGCCGCACCTGCCGCGCGGCAAACCGAGATCCGCCGCACCCTGCTGCAACACCTGGACCCCAGCACCCGCCTGCAACCGGTCGAGCTACCCGACCAGAACCAACTGCAGCAATTGCTCGCCATGCACGCGATCACCAGCGATGCCGACCTGCAGTTTTTCAGCGAGCTGATGCTTGCCAGCGAGCATCGCTCCCCCTTCTGGCACGGTCGCGGCTTGCGCCTGCTGGCGCTAGCCCTGGCGATCAACGAAAGCGCCGACACCCCGATCGAGCCGGCACAACTGGCCGCCGCCGTCTGCCTGCACGATTTGGGTATGGCTTTTTTGCCGCTCGACCTGCTGCACAAGGAAGACCAGTTGAACCGTGAGGAGCGCCGCCAGGTGCATGCCCACCCGCGCCAGGCCGCGGAGCTGCTGCGGCGCATGCCGGCCTGGAGCCTGGCCAGCGAGATCATTCTGCAACACCAGGAACACGTCGATGGCAGCGGCTACCCGAAAGGCTTGCGGGAAGTAGAGATCACCCCCGGCGCGCTGATTCTAAACATCGCCGACACCTTTGACGCACGCACCCACGAGCGCGCCCACCAGACGCTGAGCAAACGCCCACGCCTGCGCGCCATCCTGGAAATCAACAACCTGGCGGGGCGCCAGTTCAGCGCCTACTGGGTCGACGTATTCAACCGCACCCTGCAACAGCAACCCGAGCTGGCACGCCTCTGAATGCCACACAACCCAACAGCCCTGGGCGCCCGATAGCCTCCGGGTATGGAGCGCATTGAGAGAATGCCGAGCCAGGCAACTATTGGCCTGTGATAGGCTCAAACCATCACGGGGAGCGTCTACCCCGGCCACCTGAGAGGAGAAGCAAGACATGGAAATCAACATCGGCATCGCCGAACAGGACCGCGCCGCCATCGCTGAGGGCCTGTCCCGCCTGCTGGCTGACACTTACACCCTCTATCTCAAGACCCACAACTTCCATTGGAACGTCACGGGCCCGATGTTCAACACCCTGCACCTGATGTTCGAAGGGCAATACACCGAGCTCTCGCTGGCCGTCGACATGATTGCCGAACGCATCCGCGCCCTTGGCTTCCCGGCGCCCGGCACCTACGCCGCCTACGCCCGCCTGTCGTCGATCAAGGAAGAAGAAGGTGTTCCTGGCGCACAAGACATGATCAAGCTGCTGGTTCAGGGCCAGGAGGCCGTCGTGCGCACCGCTCGCGGAATTTTCCCACTGCTGGACAAGGTCAGCGACGAACCCACCGCCGACCTGTTGACCCAACGCATGCAAGTTCACGAGAAAACTGCTTGGATGCTGCGCAGCCTGCTCGCTGCCGAGTAACCCGCAGAAACACCGAAAAGGCCCGCCCATAGCGGGCCTTTTGCTAGGCGCGGTGTTCCGACTGTTCTATCCTTCGCACATTGCCCCCCTTGCCACAGTGACGTGCATGAGCCAGCCGAAAGCGCCTTCCATTCTCGAACTCTATCCGGAAGAAACCCGCGCGGCAGCCGATCTGCTCAAGCAGGCCGTGCCACACATGGTGCGCCACGACATCCCGCCGAATCCCGTGCACTACGCACTGTGGTACACCTACAGCAAAGGCACCGAGCCGGAACTGAACCGCCGCCTGGACAAAGCCGTCAAGGACTACGCCAGCTTCCCGCCGGAAACCGCTGCCAAGCTGTTCCGCGACTACATCATCAATGGCGAGCTGGAAGAAGCGCGCGCCGGCCAGCAACAGGTCATCGAGCTGGTCGATGACATCCAGGGCGATGTATCGCGCAGCGTGACCGGCAGCCAGCACTATCAAGCCAGCCTGGCCCAAGGCTTGGCAGCCCTGCAGGAGCCGATCGCCGACGACCTGCCCAACGTGCTCACCGAACTGCAACACAGCACGCAGCTCATGCATGACCAGCAGGAACAGTTTCTCTACCGCCTGCGCGCCGCCCAAGGCGAAATCCAGAGCCTGCGCACCCAGCTTGAGCGCGCCCAGACCGCCGCCACACTCGACAGCCTGACCCATGTCTTCAACCGCCATGCGTTCACCCGCCTGCTGGAACAGGCCTTGAGCAACGAGCCCCAAGGACTGGCACTGGTCATGCTGGATATCGACTATTTCAAACAATTCAACGACCAGTACGGCCATCCGCTGGGCGACCGCGTACTGCAGCATGTTGGCCAGCTGATGCGTGATTTGTTGCCCGCCCGAGGCATTGCGGCACGTTACGGCGGTGAAGAGTTCTGCGTCATCCTGCGCGACTGCTTCGACATCGCCTCCGCGAGTGCCTTTGCCGAGCAATTGCGCCTGAAAATCCAGGCCCTGCGGGTCAAGGTGCGCAGCACTGACAAGGTTCTCGACAGCATTACCGCCTCCTTCGGCCTGGCGCTCGCTGAGCCTGGCGACGATTTCGAAAGCCTGGTCACCCGGGCCGACGATGCGCTTTACCAGGCCAAACGCAACGGCCGTAACCAGATCCACCCCACCTCCGCAGCAGCTGCGCTAAGCGCTTGATTTGAGTAGACCTGTGCTTTGCGGTTAAATACCGCCTGGTGCCGCACCCGCCCTCATGCGGGCACGGCATAGGCGGGTCATCGCTGCTGTTTCAGCCCATTTCTCCGGGCTCCTGCTCGCCCCGCTCGTCCTTCTTATTGTTTGCATCAGAGTGAGCCAATCGACCATGTTGAAAATCGTCCACCTGCTGACGGGCGTTGCCGCCCTGCTGCTGTCTTTCGCCCCCAGCCTGCGTAACGACGCACTGCCCTATCTGCAACACGCCGATGCGCTGTATCTGGCCATCTACGGCCTGGCCAACCTGTTACTCGCACCACTACTGCCGGTTCGTCACGACGGCGTCCGCAACCAACTGCAGGCCCTGGTATCGGCCCTACTGGTTCTCACCGTGGTCCTTCAAGCCTTGGTGCTATTGGCCCCACTGCCCCTGATCGGCAATCTGCCGGCCGCCGTCCTGAGCCTGGCCACCCTATCCTTGGGTGTGCTGCTGCACCTGGCAATCAATGTCGAACCACGCAGCCAGCAAGAGCGCGCGCCACTCAACCGCGATCTCGGCAACCGGGAAACCGGCACGGTGAAGTGGTTCAACACCTCCAAGGGCTTCGGCTTCATCTCCCGCGATACCGGCGACGATATCTTCGTGCACTTTCGCGCCATCCGCGGCGAAGGCCACCGCGTCCTGATCGAAGGCCAGCGCGTGGAGTTCTCGGTCATGAACCGCGACAAGGGCCTGCAGGCGGAAGATGTCATTGCTGCCCTGCCATCGCGCCGCTAGAGCATCACCCATAAAAAAGCCCGCTTAATGCGGGCTTTTTTATGGGCTCAATAATGAGGCGGCGGCGCCTCGTCTTCATCCAGACCGAATCCACCCTGCATTTCTTCCTGGCGACGCGCCAGGACCTGCACCTGCAGCTGCAGGCGCTCGATGATGCGCTGCTGCTCAACAAGCTCATCATTCAAGGCGGCGATGGTGTCATCCTGAAACGCCTGCCGGCTCTCCAACTCGATGATGCGCTGCTCGATACTCATTCGCTCAATCCTCGGCAAAGCGAAAGTCGTCGGCCAGCACCAGGCGCAGACGATCACGAATCGCGGCAATCTGCTCAGCGGTATAAGCCTCGGCGGGATATTTACCCCACACCGGAGCTGGCCAGGCGGCATCTTCACGACGACGCACGATGACATGCATGTGCAACTGACTGACCACATTCCCCAGCGTTGCGACGTTCATCTTGTCGGCAACAAATGCATCCTTGAGCACCTCGGCAAGACGCGTAGTCTCGAGCCAGAGTTGCTGCTGATCAGCTGTATCAAGCTGGAATAGCTCGCTGACCGCCTCACGACGCGGTACCAGAATGAACCACGGGTAGTGCGCGTCATTCATCAGCAATAAACGGCAAAGAGGAAAATCCCCGACCGTTAATGTATCGGCCTGCAAGCGCGAATCCAGGGTGAACATCGGAAAACTCCTCCAACTCAGGACAGCGCCAACCCAACGCCACCATTCAGGGTGCGCAGAATAGCCGGGCAGCCAAGGCAATTCACCCCAATCCGGACGGCCATTTGCAACAACTGCCAGCTCCGCACAACAAAAGCGCAGCCCACCTCACTCGCAAAATACGCAACGCACCCATGCAAGGCCTGCCAAGCACCGTTTACAGGCTCGCGCACCAACCCAAAGCCGTTGCGCACCAAAACTGCCCACATTTGTGAAAAAAACGTTACCGGCGAGTAAATTCTTCCTTGCCTGGCAATCGCAGGTAACGCTGACCGAGACGCCCAACAGAAAGGCTTCCGCCTTGCAACTTGAGCAGCTAAATGCCTACGCAGCCCACACAGAGCGATATCGACAGCTGTAACCGTAGATGCAACAACCCCTCTCATAGGAATTTTCAGAGCAGACAGGTGTTTTGTGCATGGTTGTTGCTATACAGGAATCACCGTCAGCGGTGACACGCCTCGGAAGAGCATGAAAAGCCGCTTGAGCCCGTTTTCGGACAGTGTCTAAGCGCTTGGAATTTCAGGCTTTTCCAGGAAAACAACAGGCATCGTTAATGGCGACCAAAACCTACAGAATTGCGACATGCAACATGCGGTTTTGCGACGCAGGTGTAAATAAAACGTAGGCAATTAGTGACACCTGTCGCCAAAAAAGTTGTCGTGCTATAAGTTATCGCCGACACAAAAAGAAAGAGCAGCCCATACAACAATTAATTGGGCTGCAGAAAATCTTCTAAACCAAAGGAGCAATCACAATGCAAGTGATGAAGTGGAGCGCACTGGCCCTGGCCGTGACCGCCGGTACCACCCAACTGGCTTTCGCCAGCGCACAATCTGAAGCCAACGGCTTTGTGGAAGATGCAGACGCTGTTCTGTTCCTGCGCAACACCTATTGGAACCGTGATTACAACAAAGGTGCTTCCGACCAAAAAGCTTGGGGCCAAGGCTTCATCGGCACCTTCGAGTCCGGCTTCACCCAAGGCATTGTAGGTTTTGGTGTTGATGCATTCGCAATGCAAGGCATCAAGCTGGATGGCGGCGCTGGCACCGCAGGCGACCACAACATGGGCGGCCTGATGGGTGACTCCAACGAAGTCAACAGCAAAGGTGTTCACCCACCGGTAGATGACTGGGCTCAAGCCGGCGGTGCCGTCAAAGCTCGCTTCTCCAATACCGTGCTGAAGTACGGCAACCAAATGCCGAACCTGCCGGTTCTGGCTTATGACGACAGCCGCCTGCTGCCGCAAAGCTTCACTGGCACCATGATCACCAGCAGCGAGATCGAAGGCCTGGAACTGAACGTGGGTCACTTCACCCAGAACAGCTCCATGTACGACGCCTCTGCCGACAGCCAGGAACTGAAGAGCACCGACGTAGCCGGTGGTAGCTACCAGTTCACCGACAACCTGAGCGCCGCCCTGTACTACTCGGACATCGACGATGTCGCCAAGAAGCAGTACGCCAACGTCAACTACACCATCCCGATGGGCGAAGAGCAGGCGCTGAACTTCGACTTCAACATCTACAAAACCAAGTACGAGAACGACACGACTGCGTCGGACCTGTTCTTCGGTAACGGTATTGAAGGCGACGACAACACCATCGCCAGCCTGGCAGGTAAGTTCACCACCGGTGCACACGCCTTCATCCTGGCTTACCAGCAAAACAGCGGCGACGTCGGTTACGCCTACGACATCGGCGACGGCGGCAGCGCCATCTGGGTAGCAAACTCCTACTACTCCGACTTCAACGCTGCTGACGAGAAATCCGTTCAAGCAAGCTACGAACTGGACTTCGCCACCTACGGCGCTCCTGGCCTGAGCTGGAAAACCGCTTACGTCTACGGCTATGACATCCAAGTTCTCAACGAGAGCGATGCTACCGAGCGTGAAATCTTCAACCAGGTCAAATACGTGGTTCAAGAAGGCGCAGTCAAGGACCTGGCGTTCAAGGCCCGCAACTCGATCTATCGTGCCGACAACAACTTCGGTACCGACATGAACGAATGGCGCCTGTTCATCGAGTACCCGCTGGACGTCCTGTAAGCCTCGCGCTCAGGTCAAACAGCAAAAAACCCGGCTTAGGCCGGGTTTTTTCATTCAGAGCGGTAAAGCGTAAGTACCGGTAACGTGCGCCACCAGCTCATCTTCTGCCCCCAGCGAATACAGCTGCACCTCGCACACCGCCTGACGTCGCGACAGGCGCAGGATGCGCGCTTCAGCGAGTAAATCGATTGCCTTTGGCTTGGCCAGAAAGTTGATATTGAGGTTGGCCGTTACCGCCATCTCCACACGCCCCAGACGCCCAAGCACCACGGCATACATGGCGGCATCGGCCAGCGCCATGATGGTCGGCCCCGATACCGTGCCGCCCGGCCGCACCAAGCGCGCCTGAAACGGCACCCTCACAACCGCCAGCTCGCTATCTAGCTGATCGATCTGCAGATCGATATCCTCGGCCATCGGTACACCCGCGCGAATCAGCGCCTGCACCTGTCCAGCAGTCAGCTCTGCCACCGTCAACTCCCGGTCTGTCCTGTACGCCACATGGCTGGCACCGTACAATGCCGAGCCACTCTCCGCCCCCGCAACCGACAGAACGGCCAAACATGCGTACCAGTCAGTACCTGCTTTCCACCCTCAAAGAAACGCCGTCCGATGCCGTAGTGATCAGCCACCAGCTGCTGCTGCGCGCTGGCATGATCCGCAAGCTGGCCTCCGGCCTGTACACCTGGCTGCCCATGGGTCTGCGCGTGTTGCGCAAGGCCGAAGCCATCGTGCGCGAGGA
>JBBNAI010000532.1:0-8218 GCA_037994305.1 Pseudomonas sp.
CAACGGTGAAAAGCAAACTCAAGCTCCACGGGTTCAACAACCTGACGAAGACCTTGAGCTTCAACATCTATGACATCTGCTACGCGGAAACGCCGGAAGACCAGCAGGCCTACGTCCAGTACATCAACACCGAGTACGACGCCGAGCGCCTGACGCAGATCCTCACCGATGTTGTCGACATCATCGGCGCCAATATCCTGAACATCGCCCGTCAGGATTACGACCCACAAGGCGCCAGCGTGACCATCCTGATCTCCGAGCAGCCGGTGGAACCCACCGCCAGCCAGATCGAGGAATCGCCAGGGCCGCTACCAGATACCATCCTGGCGCACCTGGACAAGAGCCACATCACCGTACACACCTACCCGGAGATTCATCCGGTCGAAGGTATCGCGACGTTCCGCGTGGATATCGACGTGTCGACCTGCGGGGTGATCTCGCCGTTGAAGGCGCTCAACTACCTGATCCACCAGTTCGACTCGGACATCGTTACGGTCGACTACCGCGTGCGCGGCTTCACCCGCGACGTGCAAGGCAAGAAGCACTTCATCGACCACGAGATCAACTCGATCCAGAACTACCTCTCCGACGACACCCGGGACGCCTATCAGATGACGGACGTCAACGTGTACCAGGAGAACCTGTTCCACACCAAGATGCTGCTCAAGGACTTCGAGCTGGACAACTATCTGTTCGGCGACGCCACCCGCAACCTCAGCGCCGAGCAGCGCAAGCAGGTGGAAGAGCGGGTGCGGCACGAGATGCTGGAGATCTTCTACGCGCGCAACATGCCGCGCTGATTCTCTCGCAACAAAAAAGGGCGCCGATTGGCGCCCTTTTTCATGTCCGCGATTCGAAACCTGTCGTTTAGATGCGATAGGTGCTCTTGGTCATCACCTTGGACAACAGGCTCATGCCGAACTTCACCGGTGCGGGAAAGCGCAGGCCGCCGGCCTCGAGGGCGCTGGTGGCGTGCTGTTCTTCGTCGTCGCGCATTTGCTGCAGGATCGCGCGTGTCTTGGCGTCATCCAGGGGGATCTGCTCGAGGTGCTCGTCCAGGTGCTTGACCACCTGATCCTCGGTGGCGGCGACGAAGCCCAGGCTGACTTTGTCGCTGATCAGCCCGGCGACTGCGCCGACGCCGAACGACAGGCCGTAGAACAGCGGATTGAGCACGCTCGGATGGCTGCCCAGCTCGCGGATGCGCTGTTCGCACCAGGCCAGGTGATCGACCTCCTCGTCGGCGGCATGCTCCATGGCCTTGCGCACCTGCGGCAGCTTGGCGGTCAGCGCCTGGCCTTGATACAGCGCCTGGGCGCAGACCTCGCCAGTGTGGTTGATGCGCATCAGTCCGGCGACATGGCGGGTTTCTTCCTCGCTCATCGGCGCTTCGTTCTCCAGCACGGCCGGCGAAGGGCGAGCGGGTGCGCCACTGAAGGGCAGCAGGGTGCGCATGGCCGCATCGGCCTGCATCAGCAGGCGGTCGACGGGGGAAAACTGGCGTTCGTTGCTCATGGCCATCTCCGCGAAAAAGCATGCCGGCAGTTTACCTGAACAGCCGGGCAGAAAATTGACCGGCGACAAGAGGCCGCGGGGCCAGGTCGTGTCTGCGTAGGGGCGAGTTCAACCCGGCGGCCAGTTCATCTGCCGTTGCCCGAGTACGTGCATGTGGATGTGGTAGACGGTCTGCCCGCCCAGCTCATTGCAGTTCATCGCCACGCGAAAGCCGGCATCGCAGCCCAGTTCCTTGGCCAGGCGCTGGGCGGTGAAGAGGATGTGCCCGGCTAGCGCGCGATCATCTTCACCCAGGTCATTGAGCGTGCTGATGTGGCGCTTGGGGATCACCAGGAAATGCACGGGTGCCTGCGGGCCGATATCGTGGAAGGCGAGCACCTGGTCGTCTTCGTAAATCTTGCGGGCGGGAATGGCTCCGGCGACGATCTTGCAGAACAGGCAGTCCATGCGCTTTCCTCCAGCAGGTTTCGGTAAGCTGGCAGTGTAATGGCGCCTATCTACCCCGGCCAGCCTGGGCCGGGTTCACAAGGAGTGAGTGTGAAGAACGATATTCATGATCTGGGGCTGGTGCTCGATTCCAGGGTGAAACTGGTGGCGATCGAGTCCTGGGACGAGGCGCGCGTACTGGAAACCCTGACGGCCCTGGCGATCAAGCGCGGCCTGGGTATTTACACCTGGTCGGTGACTGAGGGTCTGCAGCGCATGGCCTTTGGCGGCGAGCCGGTGGGCGAGCTGGACAGTCGTGAACCGGAACAGGCGCTGCGCCTGATCAAGGCCGATCCCACGCCCAATCTCTACGTGATGTGCGATCTGCATCCGTTCCTGGTCGACAATCCCAAGCTGGTGCGCCTGCTCAAGGAAGTGGCAATGAGCGAAGCGCCGCACAAGCCGACGCTGGTGCTGGTGTCCCACGCGCTCAAGTTGCCGGCGGAAGTACAGCGCTACGCCGCGCGTTTCAGCCTGGCGCTACCGACCGAGGAAGAACTGCTGAGCATCGTGCGCGAGGAAGCCACGCGCTGGAGCGAGCGTAACCGCGGCGCGCGGGTGCGTACCGACAACCGCACCCTGCAGCAGGTGGTGAAGAACCTGCGCGGCATGAGCCACGCCGAGGCGCGGGCACTGGCGCGCAACGTGATCTGCGACGATGGCGCGATTACCCAAGAAGATGTGCCGGAGCTGAACAAGGCCAAGTTCAAGCTGCTTGACCTGGAAGGCGTGCTCAGTTTCGAGTACGACACCGCGCGCTTTGCCGAGGTCGGTGGTTTGCACAACCTAAAGCGCTGGCTGGGAGAACGCGAGGAAATCTTCGTCAGTGGCAAAACCACGGACATGCCCAAGGGCATGTTGCTGGTTGGCGTGCAGGGCGGCGGCAAGAGCCTGGCGGCCAAGGCCGTTGCCGGCCTATGGGGCCTGCCGCTGCTGCGCCTGGATTTCGCCTGCTTGTACAACAAATTCTTCGGTGAGACCGAGCGCAACCTGCGGGAGGCGCTCAAGCTGGCCGAACAGATGGCGCCTTGCGTGCTGTGGATGGACGAACTGGAGAAGGGCCTGGCCAGTGGTGAGCACGATGATGGGGTCAGCCAGCGTGTGCTCGGCACCCTGCTGACCTGGATGGCCGAGCGTACGGCGCCGGTGTTCATGGTGGCCACGGCCAACGCCATCCAGCGGTTGCCGCCAGAGTTGGTGCGCAAGGGGCGTTTCGACGAGCTGTTCTTTGTCGACCTGCCGGATGCGGCCGTGCGTGCGGATATCTTCGCCATTCACCTGCGCCGGCGCGAGCTGGCCCCGGAGCAGTTCGACCTCAAGCAGCTGGCTGACGCCTGCGCGGGGTTTTCCGGGGCGGAGATCGAGCAGGTGGTGGTCAGCGGCCTGTATGCGGCGCAGGCGCGCCAGCAGCCGGTGGATCAGGCGTTGTTGTTGCAGAACATCCAGAACACTGCGCCGTTGTCAGTGGTGATGGCCGAGGACCTGGCCGAGCTGCGCGCGTGGGCGGATGGACGCACGGTCAGCGCCGGCTGAGCCGGCGTGCCGTGTGCGGGGTTACTCGCGGGGGAGCAGTGGGCGGATCATGCGCATGGCGATCCGCCGCACCAGTGCACGGGGCGCCAGGCGCAGCAGCGGTGGCACCAGGCGGTTGCGCCAGCCGGGAATGATGATCGCGCGGTTCTTGTCCAGGCCGCGCACGGCGATCAGGGCGATTTCCTCCGGGCTGGCCAGCAGTTGCTGGCGCTCCAGTCCACTGGAGCGGATTGCCGCATTGCGGAAGAACCCGGTCGCCACCGGCCCCGGGCACAGCACTGAGACTTTCACCCCGTGGGGCGCCAGTTCGTTGCGCAAGCCCTCGGACAGGCTCAGCACATAGGCCTTGCTGGCGAAGTAGTTGCTCATCAGCGGCCCTGGCTGGAAGGCGGCCAGCGAAGCGACGTTGAGGATTTGCCCGCCACCCTGGGCGACCATGCCCTGGCCGATGGCATGGCACAGGCGCGCCAGGGCCAAGACGTTGAGCTCGATCAGTTGCTGCTCACGGCCCCAGTCCAGTTCGGTGAACAGGCCGGCGCTGCCGATGCCGGCGTTGTTCACCAGCAGGTCGATGCGCCGCTCACCCTGTTCCAGTTCCTGGATCAGGCCGCTCACCTGCATCGGCTGGCTGAGGTCGCAGACGCGGAACAGCGCTTCGACGCCGAAGCGCTGGCTCAGCTCGCAGGCCACGCTTTCCAGGGCCTCGCGCTGGCGGGCGACCAGAATCAGCTTGTGCCCGCGCCGGGCCAGCGCTTCGGCCAGGGCCAGGCCCAGGCCGCCCGAGGCCCCGGTAATCAGCGCGTAACCGCTCATGCGCACACCTTCTGCTGGCTCACCAGATCACTCCTCGGTAGTCGTGGCGGAGTCCGTGTGCTGCGCCTGCTCGGCGCGCTCGGTGTAGTCCTGGTAAGCGGGGACGGCGATGGCCGCGAGGATGCCGATCAGCACTGGCAGGCCCAGCCAGGTGAAGGCCAGAACCTTGACGGCGGTGCTGTTGGGTGGTGGTGGCGGGCCGAAGCGGTTGGCCTCTGGCGTGCCGGGCACTACCAGCATCAGGATCGCGATCACGAAGTTGGCGATCGGGACCAGCATCAGCAGCCATAGCCAGCCGGACCAGTTGAGGTCGTGCAGGCGCTGAACGCCGATCTGCACGCTGACCACGATGGCTGCGATCACCACGGCGGTGATCAGTACGCCACCGACGATCGGGGAAACGGCCAGGCCGATGGCGGCGACGAAGTAAGCGGCCATGAAGATGAACGACATTACCGCGGACCAGGCCAGGTAGCGCACCCGGCCGATTCGCCCTTGGACGCTGAAGACTTTCAGCTCGGCATACTCCGGCAACTCCTCGGCGACCTGTGCCTTGGGCGTGGAGTACGGCGAGGGATCGGAGCTGGCGGCGGGTGGGTTGGCGGCCAGTTGCGCCTGGCGGGCCAGGTACTTGTCAATGATGATGCCGCAGGCGCTGCATTCGTTGGACTTGGCCTGCTCATGGCCGCATTTCGGGCAGTTCATGCTGGCCACGACTTGCGCAGGCTCGGGGGTCTCCGTGTCTACCAGGGTCAGGCTGGCAGCCAGGTCGGGCTCCTTGCGCACCTTGGCGCCGGCGTTCTGCAGCGCTATCAGGTATTTGTCCGCCTCGTCTTCGGGCAGGTCGCGCTTGAGCGGCACGGTGGCGCCACTGAACAGCGATTCGACCCGGCTGCGGTTGCTCTTGAAGAGCTGGGCGAGGTTGTCCTTGACGGTATCCAGTGCCATATCCGGCATCAGTTCGCCGCTGAATACGATCTTGAAACGAGCTTGTGTCATCGATGCATCCCTGTCGGTTCTTATGGTCGATTCGCTACAGCCTAAAGTCGCTAAACCGGGTAAACAAGCCCGGGCCTCAGCGCGGCCAGTGCTGCGTCAGTTGCCCGCTGCGAGCCGCTGCCGCGCGGTATTCGGCATCCAGGCGCGCGACCAGTTCGGCCACGCTCGGCAGATCGTCGATCCCGCCCACCCCCTGGCCGGCGGACCACACGGTCTTCCAGGCCTTGGCTTCATCATTGATCGGCTTGAGCTTCTCGCCGTAGTTGATGTCGCCCTTGTTCTGCAGTTGCTGCAAGTCGTAGCCGGCCGCGGTCAGGCTCTGGCGCATGAAGCTGGCTGGCACGCCGGAGACAGCCGGGGTGTGCACGATGTCGGCGGCCTTGGCTTCGAGGATCATCTGCTTGTACGCCTCACCGGCATTGCTCTCGCGGGTGGCGATAAAACGGCTGCCGAGGTAGGCCAGGTCGGCCCCGAGCAGTTGCGCGGCGAGAATCTCGTGGCCGTGGTTGAGACAGCCGGCCAGGAGTACGGTTTTGTCGAAGAACTGACGGATCTCCGCCACCAAGGCGAAGGGGCTCCAGGTGCCGGCGTGGCCACCGGCACCGGCGGCCACGGCAATCAGGCCATCGACTCCGGCTTCGGCGGCTTTCTCGGCATGCCGGCGGGTGGTCACGTCATGGAACACCAGGCCGCCATAGCTGTGCACCGCATCCACCACTTCCTTGACCGCGCCCAGGCTAGTGATCACCACCGGCACCTTGTGCTCCACGCAGATCGCCAGGTCGGCCTGCAGGCGTGGGTTGCTGCCATGCACGATGAGGTTGACCGCGTAGGGCGCGGAGTCGGCTGTCAGTCCAGCTTCGATTTCTTCCAGCCAGGCCTTGAAGCCACTGCTTTCGCGCTGGTTGAGGGCGGGGAAGCTGCCGACCACGCCGCTGTGGCAGCAGGCCAGCACCAATGGCGGGGTAGAGACCAGGAACATCGGCGCAGCGACTACCGGCAAGCGCAGGCGTTTATCGAGCAGGGCGGGCAGAGACATGGGGCTTCCTCATAGTGTTGTGGCGTGGGTGATCCTAGAAGGGTTTCACCACCACCAAAATGACGATAAGCAGCAGGAACAGTACCGGGATTTCATTGAACCAGCGATAGAACACATGGCCACGGGCGTTCTCGCCGCGGGCGAAGCGCTTGAGTTGGGCGCCGCACACATGGTGGTAGCCGATCAGCAGCGCTACCAGCAGCAGCTTGGCGTGCAGCCAGCCCATCTGCAGCCAGGCGGGGTTGAGGTACAGCAGCCCGCCGCCGAGCACGAGGGTGGCGATCATCGAGGGATTCATGATGCCGCGGTAGAGCTTACGCTCCATCACGCAGAAGCGTTGCTGGCTGGTCTCGTCGTTGCTCTGGGCGTGGTAGACGAACAGCCGGGGCAGGTAGAACAGGCCGGCAAACCAGCAGACCATGGCGATAATGTGCAGGGCCTTGACCCACAGATAGAGCATCGAGCGGTTCCTGAGCGCGGATTCTGCTGCCGATAGTAGTGAAAGGTCGGCCCGCGCGTCACCTTTGAGGTTGGCCGCAGCCCCGGTGCGCCTTATCATCGACAGCTTTTCTGGGTTCGCTTCGAGGAAAATCTGATGGTCAAGGTTGGTATTGTCGGCGGCACGGGCTACACCGGGGTGGAATTGCTGCGCCTGCTGGCTCAGCACCCACAGGCTGAAGTGGCGGTCATCACCTCGCGCTCCGAGGCTGGGGTGAAAGTCGCCGACATGTACCCGAACCTGCGCGGCCACTACGACAACCTGGCTTTCAGCGTGCCGGACGTGGCGACCCTGGGCGCCTGCGACGTGGTGTTCTTCGCCACTCCGCACGGCGTGGCCCATGCCCTGGCCGGCGAACTGCTGGCTGCCGGCACCAAGGTCATTGACCTGTCCGCCGACTTCCGCCTGCAGGATGCTGAGGAGTGGGCCAAGTGGTACGGCCAGCCCCACGGCGCGCCAGACCTGCTGCCCGAGGCGGTCTATGGCCTGCCGGAGGTCAACCGCGAGGCGATCAAGGGCGCACGCCTGATCGCCGTGCCGGGTTGCTATCCGACCGCCACCCAGCTCGGTTTGATCCCGCTGCTGGAGGCTGGCCTGGCCGAGCCGGGTCGCCTGATCGCCAACTGCGCCTCGGGCGTCAGCGGTGCCGGGCGTGGCGCCAAGGTCGGTTCGCTGCTGTGCGAGACCAGCGAAAGTCTGATGGCCTATGCGGTCAAGGGCCACCGCCATCTGCCGGAAATCAGCCAAGGCTTGCGCCGCGCCGCCGGCGGGCCGGTGGGGCTGACCTTCGTACCGCACCTGGCGCCGATGATCCGCGGCATCCATGCCACCCTCTACGCCACCGTGGCGGACCGGGGTGTTGACCTGCAGGCCTTGTTCGAGAAGCGTTATGCCAGCGAGCCTTTCGTCGATGTGATGCCGGCCGGCAGCCATCCGGAAACCCGCAGTGTCCGCGGTGCCAACGTCTGCCGTATTGCCGTGCATCGCCCGCAAGGCGGCGAGCTGGTGGTGGTGCTGGCGGTGATCGACAACCTGGTCAAGGGCGCTTCCGGCCAGGCGGTACAGAACCTGAACATCCTGTTCGGCCTCGATGAGCGCCTGGGTCTTTCCCATGCCGGGCTGATGCCGTAAGGGTGTACTGCTTGCGGCGCCAGGCTTGATTTCGCCGCTGCAGGCACCCATTTACAGGCGAGTGAACCCGGGCGTACGGTCGGACAATAATTGACCAATTTGCTCGGGTAAGCGGATAATGCCCAGCCTCAGCAGTACGTAACATGGCGCCTGGCGCCGGGAGAGCAGCAAGATGAGCGTCGAAACCTTCACTCCAACCCCAT
>JBBNAI010000533.1:0-1095 GCA_037994305.1 Pseudomonas sp.
CCCTGCCAGCGGGCAATGTGGTTCCAGATCGCCTGGCGGCCATCGGCCGGAATCGGGAACGGAATCCCCGCATAGGCGTTCACCAGGCCGTAGCCGGCGCCGTCCAGTTCGGCCTTCTGCGCGTTGACGAAGGTGTTCTGGTAGATGTCCTGCGGCGCCGCAAAACTGCGGTGGCTGGTGTAGACCGGCACCTTGAAGGTCTGCGGATAGGTCTTCAGCAGCGCCTTGACGCCCTCGCTGAGGTACGCGGCATCGGCCTGCATGTTCTGCGCATCGATCACCCGCAGCGGCTTCTCGCCGGCGTAGGGGTCGACATGGAAGCTGCCGGGGCCGCCGTAGCCGGCCGGGGCCTGAGTCATCCCGCCGGTCCAGTCGGGAATGCCATTGGCGGCATCGCCTTTGCGTTCGGCACCGAAGGGCGTGAGTGTGCTGTTGAGTTGAGCCGCCTGCTCGGCGCTGACCTTGGCCTGGGCCGCCAACGGCAGCAGCAGACCCAGCGAGAGCAGGACGAAACTGGCACGCGAAACTGTTCTGATCATGGTGGTTCCTGCGGTCAGAAGGAGTAGGAAACGTTGAGAGCGACGTGGTCGCGATCGATCAGCGCGTTGTCTTTGCGCGCGCCCCAGAACGAGGTGTAACTCAGCTTGCCGGCCAACTTCTGGCCGTACTTGGAGCCCAGTTCGAGGGTGGCGGACTTGCGCCCCTGGATGAAGTTTTCATTGAGCGCCGGCGAGGTGCCGGACACGTCCTGGCGGAAGGTGATGGCCGGCATCAGGTCGAGGTTGGGGCTGACATCCTGGTACAGACCGGAGATGTTCAGCGTGTAGCCCCAGGCGAAGGAATCCAGGTAGGCGTAGTTGACCGTGTCGAGCAGGCTGCCCGGCACATGGTTGAACGCCGCCTCGGCCAGCACCATCAGGTCATCCATGCCGACGGTCGGGCCGAAGGTGTGGATCGCCGAAACCGAACCGGTATACAGCTCGTGGCGCTTGTACAGGTCGATACCGCGGCGCGGGTCGTTGGCCGAGCCGTCGCCGAACTCGCCCAGATCGATGCTGCCGCCACTGGCCCCGCCGCCGCCGAGTGCGCCTTCGG
>JBBNAI010000534.1:0-1555 GCA_037994305.1 Pseudomonas sp.
TGTACAACGAAGCCGGGCAACTGGCGCTGGCCTACAAGGTGTTTCGCTGCTGGGTCAGCGAGTTCCAGTCGTTGCCGGACCTGGACGCCAACGCCAACGCCGTGGCTATCGCTCGCATCAAGCTGGAGAACGAAGGCTGGGAGCGCGACTACGAAGTAGTCGAGCCGAGCGAACCGAGCTTCACCGAGCCCAGCTAGCGCTACTGGCTGCGTAGCACGGTGCCGCTGAGGCACTGACCCTTGCCCGCATGGAGAGCAGAGATCGTGGCCACACTTGATGCCGCCACCTGGCTGGATACCTGGGAGAACAGCCGTGGATTACCCCTGGCGCTGCAGCCGTGCGCGTTGCTGGCGCCCTTGCTGGCACAAGGGCAAATGGCGGCGGAACGTTTGCCGCTCGGCCAGCGCGATGCGGGGTTGCTGGACCTGCACAGTGCCTTGTTCGGCCCGCAATTGCAGGCCACGGCCCGTTGCCAGTGCTGTGGCGAACAGCTCGAACTGACTCTTGATTGCCGCGAGCTGCGCCAGCCACCGGCACAGATAGCCGCCGAGCTGCGGCTGGACTGGGAGGGCTACCAGCTGTGCTATCGCCTGCCGGACAGCCGCGACATGGCGCTGCTCGCCAGCGCCGAATCCGAAGCACTGGCGCGTGACTTGCTGTTGCAGCGTTGTATCGCACAGGCCTCGCGTAATGGTGAGGCGTTGGCTGTGCAGGATTTGCCGCAGGCGCTGCTCGAACAACTTGCCGTAACCATGGCGGCGGCCGATCCGCAGGCCGTGACCGAACTGGCGCTGCGCTGCCCGGCCTGTGATGCGCAGTGGCAGGAGTTATTCGATATCGGCGCTTTCCTGATGGAACGCCTGGGCCACTGGGCCGAGCGGCAGCTGGATCAGGTGCACCTGCTGGCCCAGGCCTATGGCTGGAGCGAAGCACAGATTCTCGCCCTCAGCCCGGCACGCCGTGCCTGCTACCTGAACCGGGTGCTGGCATGAGTGATTTCTTCAGCCTGCTGAGTCGTCGCGCCCTGCAACCCGCGGCGATTCGTCCACGTTTGCCGTCGCGCTTTGAGGGCGATAGCGCGTTGCCGATCAGCACCCCGAGCGAGCGCGAAGAGTCGTTCTCGGCCAGCCCGGAGCGGCCTCAGTCCCCTGTGCTATCGGTGCCGCCGACTGTTGTTTCTGCGCCAGCCGAACTCAGGCCGCCAGCGCCGTTGATGGCTGCCGAGCCGCAGGCGGCGGCGCTGCTGCCTTCGCCTGGCGAGCCTCAGCCTTGGTCTGTGTCGATTGATCAGCCTGAACGTCTGGCACCGAGCGACGCCGTGCCAGTAGCGCCGCAGTGGCCAGTTCCTGAACGGCTCGAGCTGCCATCTCGACCTGAGGTTGCGTTTGCCCCGGTCGCACTGGCTGCGCAGACGGTGGCGCCTTTGCACGAGCCGCCGGTGATTGAGCCGCTGAGCCTGCCGATTCAGTCACCCGCGCCGGCCATGTCCGATGAGCGACTGCCGGTGCATGAGTTGCGGCGCGAGGTGATCGAGCAGCGCGTCGAGCGCCTGCTG
>JBBNAI010000535.1:0-3875 GCA_037994305.1 Pseudomonas sp.
CGCTGATCGCCAGCAAGCTGGCTCCTACAAAAGCCGCACCTTTGCCCTGCACATTCAGAGAATCCCCCATGTCCGGCGCCCTGTCCCACCTTCGCGTACTCGATCTGTCCCGCGTGCTCGCCGGGCCGTGGTGCGGGCAGAACCTGGCCGATCTCGGCGCCGAAGTGATCAAGGTCGAACGCCCCGGCGCCGGTGACGACACCCGCCACTGGGGGCCGCCCTACCTGCGCGATGGCGAGGGCCGCGACACCTCGGAGGCAGCCTATTTCCTCTCCGCCAATCGCAACAAGCAATCGCTGACCCTCGACTTCACCCAGGCCGAAGGCCAGCGCATCGCGCGTGAATTGGCGAGCAAGTCCGACATCCTCATCGAGAACTTCAAGGTCGGCGGCCTGGCTGCTTACGGCCTCGACTACGCCAGCTTGAAGGCGCTCAACCCTCGGCTGATCTACTGCTCGATCACCGGTTTCGGCCAGGACGGACCCTACGCCAAGCGCGCCGGCTACGACTTCATGATCCAGGGCCTTGGCGGCCTGATGAGTCTGACCGGCAAGCCGGATGGCGAGGACGGTGCGGGGCCGATGAAAGTCGGCGTGGCGCTCACCGACATCCTCACCGGGCTGTACGCCACGGTGGCGGTGCTCGGCGCCCTGGCCCACCGCGAGAAGACCGGCGAAGGCCAACACATCGACATGGCCCTGCTCGACGTGCAGGTGGCCTGCCTGGCCAACCAGGCGATGAACTACCTGACCACCGGCGCCTCGCCCAGGCGCCTGGGCAATGCCCACCCGAACATCGTGCCCTACCAGGACTTTCCCACGGCCGACGGCGACCTGATCCTCACCGTGGGCAACGACAACCAGTTCCGCAAGTTTTGCGAAGTCGCCGGCCATCGGGAGTGGGCGGACGACTCGCGTTTTTCTAGCAACAGCCAGCGCGTGGCCCATCGCGCCGAGCTGATTCCGCTGATCCGCCAGGTCACGGTATTCAAGACCACTGCCGAGTGGGTGGCGCTGCTGGAACAGGCCAGCGTGCCCTGCGGCCCGGTCAATGACCTGGCCCAGGTGTTCGCCGATCCCCAGGTACTGGCCCGCGGTCTGCGCCTGGATCTGCCACACCCGCTGGCCGGCAGCACGCCGCAGGTAGCCAGCCCGCTGCGCCTGTCCGACAGCCCGGTGCAATACCGCAGTGCGCCGCCGCTGCTGGGTGAACACAGCGACACCATCCTCAGCCAGGTACTGGGCCTGGACGCCACGCAGATCGCCGCATTGCGCGCAGCCGGAGTGGTCTGAGCGGCAGGCCGGCAACATTCGGCAACCTTTTACCGCTCAGCCAACGACCTCTCGAATAGCCGCCTGAAAGGCGCAAGATGCCGCACGTTAGCCGCTATTTCGTGCAAATAACTGCAGCGTAACGCCTACCATCAGCGTCGGGGCATCATCCCGATTCAGTTCGCTGATAACACCTTGGGGCGATATTAACCGGCGCGCCTATCAGCCTAAGCTGAATCCTCCTATCAGCCTGCGCCCTGTTCGTGGCGCCGCGGAGCCTGCCAATGCCCAACAACAAGAATGGCTACCCCTCCAGCCTGTCCGCCTGGACCACCGTGGTGATCCTGATGGTGGCCTATGTGCTGTCCTTCATCGACCGCCAGATCCTCAACCTGCTGGTCGGCCCGATTCGCCGCGACCTGGAAATCAGCGACACGCAGATGAGCCTGTTGATGGGCTTGTCCTTCGCCCTGTTCTACACCATCTGCGGCATTCCCCTCGGGCGCCTGGCCGACACCAAGAGCCGCCGTGGCCTGATCGCCATCGGCGTACTGTTCTGGAGCGCGGCCACCGCGGCGTGCGGCATGGCCAAGTTGTACTGGCAATTCCTCCTGTGCCGCGTTGGCGTGGGTGTCGGCGAGGCCGCATTGTCGCCCGCCGCCTACTCGCTGATCGCCGACAGCTTCCCGGCCGAACGCCGCGCCACCGCCATCAGCGTCTACTCGATGGGCGTCTACCTGGGTTCAGGCATTGCCTTTCTGCTAGGCGGCCTGGTGATCAAGTTCGCTTCGGCCCAGGGCGATCTGCACCTGCCGGTATTCGGCGAAGTGCGCCCGTGGCAGCTGATCTTCCTGATCCTCGGCGCCGCTGGCGTGCTGTTCACCCTGCTCATGCTCGCCGTGCGTGAGCCTGCACGCCGCGGCGTCGGCGCCGGCGTAGTAGTACCGCTGGCCGAAGTTGGCCGCTATATCCGCAGCAACCGCCGCACCGTGCTGTGCCACAACTTCGGCTTCGCCGGCCTGGCCCTGGCCGGTTATGGCAGCGCCGCGTGGATTCCCAGCTTCTTTATCCGCACCTACGGCTGGGATGCCGGCCATGTCGGCATCGTCTACGGCAGCCTGGTCGCCGTGTTCGGTTGTATTGGCATCGTTTGCGGCGGGCGCCTGGCCGACTGGCTGTCCAAGCGCGGCCAGGCCGATGCCAACATGCGCGTCGGCCTGTATGCCGCGCTCGGCGCCCTGCCGGTGGTGCTGCTGTTCCCGCTGATGGAGAGCGCCTTCTGGGCCAGCGTGCTGCTGGCCCCGGCGATCTTCTTCCTGAGCATGCCATTCGGCGTGGCGCCGGCAGCGATCCAGGAAATCATGCCCAACTCGATGCGCGGCCAGGCGTCGGCGATCTACCTGTTCGTCGTCACCCTGTTCGGCCTGGGCCTGGGGCCAACCTTCGTCGCCCTGGTCACCGACTACGTGTTCGCCGACGACCAGGCCCTGCGCTACTCGCTGCTGTTCGTCACAGCCGCTGCCGTGGTGGCAGCCATCGTCCTGCTCTGGGCAGGGCTCAAGCCTTATCGCGCCAGCCTGGAGCAACTCAAGGGCTGGACCCCGGAGACGGACAACAGCGCTTCCCAGGCGCAACTGAAGACCGCCTGAAGCGATCGCTGAGCTCCGATGAAAAAAGCCCCGCACTGCGGGGCTTTTTTTCTGCGCCACCATGGCCGACTGATGACCCTTCATTCAGGCCGGTGTTGATCCGGCTACGCCAGCGCTGGCAGGCGTATTAGTACTTTCGAGCTACACGGCAAATCAATCCTTGGTGCGCTTAACCCACTGTCATCCCCTGCGTAGGGTGCACTCAGTTCCACCCCCATCCACGGAGAGCCGCATGACAAAAACAACACGGCCCGGAATCTTCCAGCCACGCACCCTCGCCCTCGCTATCGCACTCGGCAGTATCGCTCCTGCATACGCCGTCAATTTCAACATCGGGGAAATCGAAGGCCAATTCGACTCGTCCCTGTCGGTCGGCTCTAGCTGGTCCACCGCCTCGCCGGACAAGGACCTGATCGGCGAAGCCAATGGCGGCACCGGCTTCACCCAGACCGGTGATGACGGCCGTCTGAACTTCAAGAAGGGCGAAACCTTCTCGAAGATTTTCAAGGGCATCCACGACCTCGAACTGAAGTACGGTGACACCGGCATCTTCGTCCGCGGCAAGTACTGGTATGACTTCGAGCTGAAGGACGAGAGCCGCCTGTTCAAGGACATCGACGACCACAACCGCAAGGAAGCCGCCCAGGCCTCCGGCGCACAGATCCTCGACGCCTTCCTCTACCACAACTACAACATCGCCGAGATGCCGGGCAGCGTACGCGTCGGCAAGCAGGTGGTGAGCTGGGGTGAGAGCACCTTCATCGGTAACAGCATCAACTCGATCAACCCGGTCGACGCCGCGGCATTCCGTCGTCCTGGCGCGGAGATCAAGGAAGGCCTGATCCCGGTCAACATGTTCTACCTGTCGCAGTCGATCACCGAGAACCTGTCCGCCGAAGCCTTCTACCAGCTCGAGTGGGACCAGACCGTTGCCGACAACTGCGGCACCTTCTTC
>JBBNAI010000536.1:0-3040 GCA_037994305.1 Pseudomonas sp.
CGCGCGAGGTGATCCGTGGTGGCCGCGCGGTATGTGACGCCGCCGGCATCCCGCTGGCCGGCGGCCATTCCATCGACGCGCCCGAGCCTATCTTCGGCCTGGCCGTGACCGGCGTGGTCTACAAGAAACACATGAAGCGCAACGACACCGCCACGGCCGGCTGCCAGCTGTACCTGACCAAACCGCTGGGCATCGGCATCCTTACCACCGCCGAGAAGAAGGCCAAGCTGCGCGCAGAAGATGTCGGCCTGGCCCGCGACTGGATGTGCACCCTGAACAAGCCTGGCAGTCGCTTCGGCAAACTGGCCGGCGTGCAGGCCATGACCGACGTCACCGGCTTCGGCCTGCTCGGCCATCTGGTGGAGATGGCCGACGGCGCGGGCCTTACCGCCCAGCTCGATTACGCCGCCGTGCCGCGCCTGCCGGGCGTCGACTACTACCTGGCCGAGGGCTGCGTACCGGGCGGCACGTTGCGCAACTTCGACAGCTATGGCGAGAAGATCGCACCGATCAGCGACGCGCAACGCGACCTGCTGTGCGACCCGCAGACCAGCGGCGGCTTGCTGGTGGCCGTCAGCCCCGAGGGCGAAGCCGAGTTTCTGGCGGTGGCCGCTGAACTGGGGCTGCAGCTGGCGCCCATCGGCCAACTGGTCGAGCGGCAGCGCCACGCGGTAGAGGTACAGTGATGCGCGACAACACCAGCGACTACCGCGAGCTGTTCCTCAGCGATGTGCCGATGATGGACATGCGCGCCCCGGTCGAATACGCCAAGGGCGCCTTCCCCAATACGGTCAGCCTGCCGCTGATGACCGACATCGAGCGGCAGAGGGTGGGCACCTGCTACAAACAGCACGGCCAGCAGGCGGCCATCGAATTGGGCCACCAACTGGTCTCGGGGCAGATCAAGGCCGCGCGCGTCGAGGCCTGGGCGGCCTTTGCCAAGGCCCACCCGCAAGGCTACCTGTACTGTTTTCGCGGCGGCCTGCGCTCGCAAATCGTCCAGCAATGGTTGAAAGAAGCGGGTATCGACTATCCACGGGTCATCGGCGGCTACAAGGCCATGCGTACCTTCCTGATCGAGGCTCTGGACCGGGCGATGGCCGAGTGCGACTTCGTTATCGTCGGCGGCATGACCGGCACCGGCAAGACCGAGGTGGTGGCGGCCCTGGCCAACAGCATCGACCTGGAAGGCCACGCCAACCATCGCGGCTCCAGCTTCGGCAAGCGCGCTACCGGCCAGCCCGCGCAGATCGACTTCGAGAACCAACTGGCCATCGACCTGCTCAAGCGTCGCGCACGTGGGCAGCAGCAGTTCGTGCTGGAGGACGAGAGCCGCCTGATCGGTACGTGCTCGCTGCCGCTGCCACTGCACCAGGGCATGCAGCGCTACCCATTGGTGTGGCTGGAGGACAGTTTCGACGGTCGCGTGCAGCGCATTCTCAAGGACTACGTGATCGACCTGGCCGGCGAATTCCTTGCCGTACATGGTGAAGAACAGGGTTTCGCGCGCTTTGCAGAGCGGCTGCTGCAAAGCCTCGACAACATCCTCAAACGCCTCGGCGGCGAGCGCCACGCACGCCTGCGCGAGCGCATGCAGCAGGCGCTGGACGAGCAGCTCCGCAGTGGTGCGGTGGAGTTGCACTGCGGCTGGATCGAGGCGCTGCTGAGCGAGTACTACGACCCGATGTACGTCTACCAGCGCGATAGCAAGGCGGCGCGCATCGAGTTCGCGGGTGAAGCCGAGGCGGTCATCGCCTATTTGGCAGAGCGCCAGTTGCAGCGCTAGCGCGAAGGAACACCAAGAGCCGGGCTGGCGCAGGCCACTTCGCCATCCGCCCTTGGCCGCTTTTTGCCGATCAGCGAGCTGCGGTCGACTGGGCAACGGCAATCCAACCTGTAGTCAGCGCAGCTGTAGCTGACCGTTTGCCTTGATGCGCTGAGATTCCTCTTCGGGCCAGCCTGCGGCTGTTCCAGTTGCACCCCGTGGCCGCAGTTGTCGAAGCGCTGATAGCTCCAGGGCGCGTTGACGTGGATGTCGGAGTTGGAGTTGCCGACCCTGGTCGAGCATCTGATCCGCAGCTTTATGCCCGACGCCCGCGCGACCATCGAGCAGGTGGCCGACTGCATGATGTTCAGCACGCGCAAGCTGCAACGCCTGCTGGCCGATGAAGGCACGACTTTCCAGGAACTGCTGACCTCGGCCCGGCAGTTCATGGCCTGCCACTACCTGCAGGATTCCACCATCAGCATTGCGCAGATATCCGACCTGCTTGGCTACAGCAGCCAGAGCGCATTCAGCCGCGCGTTTCAGCAGTGGTACGGGCAGAGTCCGAGGGCGTGGCTAAAGCAGCAGGTGCTTGGCGTTAGAGGGAGGCGGGATAATCAATAGTGGTTGTGGCGGAGAGCTGCACTGTCGGAGTGGGAGAGTCCTGCAGCGGAACAAGGCCGATAAGGTTTGGTTAAGGGGCCGGCTTTAGCCGGTTCCGAGTGAGCGAAGCGAGCGACTTGAACCAATTGTTATACGAGGGGCGCATTCGCAGCCACGTTGGCAAGTGCGTTTAACCTAAGTAAATAACCATCCGGGTCCATGATCATAAACTGCCTAACGCTCACGAATTTTTCACCGACCCGATATGACTTTTGCTCTAGGGGTAATTGGATTGGGTACTTTTCTTCCCTTAGATGGCTGTATATTTCATCAAGATTTGTAACGGTGATTTGAAAATTGATGCCGCGACCGAAGGGGTATGCGAGCTTTCCTGTGATCCATGGATCATCTTGAGGCGACAGGTCTTCTACCTGCTCAAGCATTAGGGTGGCTCCCCCAAGAGTTATGGTTGCAAATCCATCCTCAGGGCGCTCAAAGCAAACCGAAAAGCCGAGCAACTCTGTATAGAACTGCAGCGATCTCTTTATGCAGCGGACATTTAGCTCTGGCGTAAGCGGAGGAAATATGTCGATGCTGGCCATTTTTCTTACCGTATAACGTTTGGTTAAGGGGCGGGCTTTAGCCCGTACCAGTGAGCGCAGCGAACGATTT
>JBBNAI010000537.1:0-2593 GCA_037994305.1 Pseudomonas sp.
CTGGCGAGCAACGGCCCGTACCAGTTCTTCGCCGCGTTCCGTAACAACGACCTCGATTACCAGCAGTTCTACGCCAGCCTGCCGGACGCACAGGTCGCCCCGCAGCTGCGCCAAGAACTGACCGAGCCGAACGCACGCTTCATCGGCAACGATCCGCTGGATATCCGCCGGCAGATCGACAACCCCGGCAAGCCGCGCCAACTGAATATCGTCCTGGTGACCATCGAGAGCCTGTCGGCCAAGTACCTGGGCAGTTTCGGCGACACCCGTGGGCTGACCCCGAACCTCGACGTGCTGCGCCAGCAAAGCCTGTTCTTCAACAACTTCTACGCCACCGGCACCCGCACCGACCGCGGCCTGGAGGCCATCACCCTGTCCGTGCCGCCCACACCGGGGCGCTCCATCGTCAAGCGCATCGGCCGGGAAAGCGGCTACGCCAGCCTCGGCCAGCAGCTCAGCTCGCGTGGCTACGACAGCGTGTTTGTCTACGGCGGGCGCGGTTATTTCGACAACATGAATGCCTTCTTTGGCGGCAACGGCTACCGAGTGGTCGACCAGAGCAGCGTCGACGAGGCCAATATCCACTTCAAGAACGCCTGGGGCATGGCCGACGAAGACCTCTACGACGAGACCCTGAAGCTCGCCGATGCCGACCACGCCGCCGGCAAGCCGTTCCTGCTGCAGTTGATGACCACCTCCAACCACCGCCCCTACACCTACCCGAACGGGCGCATTGACATCGCTTCGGGCGAGGGCCGCGAAGGTGCGGTGAAGTACACCGACTATGCCATCGGCCAGTTCCTCGAGAAGGCGCGCAGCAAACCCTGGTTCAACAACACCCTGTTCGTCTTCGTCGCCGACCACTGCGCCGGCAGCGCCGGGATGGAAGACCTGCCCGTGGCCAACTACCACATCCCGCTGTTCATCTACGCCCCGGCACTGCTGCCAGCGCGCGAGGACAGTCAGTTGGCCAGCCAGATCGACCTGGCGCCCACCCTGCTCGGCCTGCTCAACCTGGATTACCAGTCGACCTTCTTCGGCCGCAACCTGCTCCAGGACAACGCCGCGCCAGCCCGCGTGCTGCTCGGCAACTACCAGCACCTAGGACTGTTCGACGGCCATGACCTGGCCATCCTCAGCCCGCAGCAGCACCTGCGCCGCCACGACGATGCCCTCGGCCAGAGCCGCGAATCCAGCGTCGACAGTGGCGATCCGTTGCTACAACGCGACATCGCCTACTACCAGGCCGCCAGCCACGGCTTCAAGCAGCATCTGCTGGCCTGGAAGCCCCTGTCGCTGCCGAACGAACTGCAGGTAGGCCAGCAATGAACCTGCCTGCCCTGCCCTTCGACCGCCGCTGGTGGTACGGCCTCCCGCTGGTAATCCTGCTGCTGATGCTGGTGTGCGAGCCGAGTCGCCTGGATTTTGCCGTGGCCGATCTGTTCTATGTGCCGGACATGGGCTTCATCGGCCGGCACAATGATTTTCTCGAAGACATCCTGCACGACCGCGCCAAGCAACTGACCATCATCATCGGCGTGCTGGCCCTGGCCGGTTTCGCCCTCAGCCTGCTGCCGACCCGCCTGCGCCCGCTGCGCCGGCGGCTTGGCTACCTGGTGCTGGCGATGGGGTTGTCCGGCGGCTTCGTCGCCCCGCTGAAAAAAGTCACGCAGATGCAGTGCCCCTGGAGTCTCGAACAGTACGGCGGAGTGGAGCACTTCTCGCCCCTGCTCGGCCCGCGCGCGGAACCGGTGGGAAAACCCGGCAACTGCTGGCCAGGCGGGCATGCCGCCGCCGGCTTCGCCCTGATCGCCCTGTTCTTCGTCTGGCGCGACAACCGCCCACGCCTGGCCGGCTGCGCCCTGGCATTCGCCATTGCCCTGGGCAGCCTGTTCTCCCTGGTTCGCATGGCCCAGGGCGCGCATTTCCTCTCGCACAACCTGTGGACGGCGCTGCTCTGCTGGCTGATCTGCCTGGGGCTTTACGATCTCATGCTCTACCGCCCGACCCTGGCGGCCGCCCGCCAGACCGATGCCCTCGGCGTCCCCGCCAGCCCATGAAACAGCCATAAAAAAGCCCCGCAGATGCGGGGCTTTTTTATGAATCAGCGAGGCCGAGTCTCGACTCTGTGAGCTAGAGCCAGCCTAGGCAGAAACGGTCGAGGGCGCGCAGTTTACGAGTTGTAAATGAGCAGCCCGATACCGTTTCTAACGACGGCCGGCCGACGCGCAGCAATTCGATGCGGACTACAGGCGCAGGCCGCCGTCGAGTTCCAGGATGCGACCGGTGTAGTAGTCGTTTTCCAGGATGTAGGCCACCGAGTGTGCGATCTCCAGGGGCTTGCCCAGGCGCTTGAGCGGGATGCCCGAGGTCATCTTTTCCAGGGCTTCCGGCTTCATGCTGGCGACCATGTCGGTTTCGATGAAGCCCGGTGCCACGCCCGCCACGCGGATGCCGTAGCGCGCTAGTTCCTTGGCCCAGACCACGGTGTCGGCAGCGACGCCGGCCTTGGCCGCGGAGTAGTTGGCCTGACCGATGTTGCCGGCACGGGAAATCGAGGAAATGTTGATGATGGCGCCGTCGTTCTTCAGCT
>JBBNAI010000538.1:0-1178 GCA_037994305.1 Pseudomonas sp.
GCTGAGCAGCGCCAGTGGTGCGTCGGCTTCGGCGCGTTGACGCAGCACACCGTCCATGGCCAGTTGGGGCAATAAGATGCAGGCCCAGAGCATGCGCGCCTCAGTGCCAGACGGCCGGAATCGGCCGTGCCGGCGCCAGCCCGCCGCGGCACTTGAGCACGCGCAGTTGCGCCGGGCTGGCCTCCACCGCCAGGCGTAGCGCCGCTGGTGAAGGGTTCACCGCCTCGCGCAGCGGCCGGTAGGCGAAGGCCAGGGTGGCGCCGGTTTCCGCGGCCACCTGCAAGCGGCGCAGGGCGCGATCGTCGGCCTGCTGCGGCCAGCACAGCACTGCGCCGCAACTGCCGGAGCGCAGGCACTGTTCGGCGGCCCACAGCGCATCGCGACCGCTGGCCTGGATGATCTGCAGCTGGCGCAGATCGACGCCGGCCGCCTGCCAAGCCGATGGGTAGGGCAAGTGTGGAGGCCCGACCAGTAGCACGCGCTCGCGGCTTTGACTGAGGCGGGCGAGGGTTGGCCACAGCAGTTGCAGCTCACCGATGCCGGGCTCGGCAATCAGCAACTCGCTCAGCGCCGCTTCCGGCCAGCCACCGCTGGGTAGGGCGGCATCCAGCGTGGCATGGCCGGTTGGCTGGCTACCGGGCGGCGGGGCGCTTTGCTGGCCTTTCCAGATGCGCCGTGCATCAAGCAAGGCATCTAGGGCAATGACGGCACCCATCAGTCTTTACCGAAGAGGGGGCGGTGATGCCGAGATTGGGTGATGCAGGAGGGCAGCATGGGATTCTCATTTATACTGTATATAGATACAGTAATTGGCGTGCCCCGTGTCGTGCAAGCGCGGCCGATCAGTGGAGTTTCGCCGCGCGGTCGCTGCGCGGATGCAATTTACCCGGTGCTCCGCTAGGATTAGCCCCTTCCGCCCTCCAGCTGCGACGGTTTTCGATGAGTTATCAGGTTCTTGCACGTAAATGGCGTCCGCGCTCGTTCCGCGAAATGGTCGGCCAGACCCATGTGCTCAAGGCTCTGATCAACGCCCTGGACAGCCAGCGCCTGCACCATGCGTACCTGTTCACCGGCACCCGCGGCGTGGGCAAGACCACCATCGCGCGGATCATCGCCAAGTGCCTGAACTGCGAAACCGGCATCAGCTCGACCCCTTGCGGTCAGTGCTCGATCTGCCG
>JBBNAI010000539.1:0-2400 GCA_037994305.1 Pseudomonas sp.
CTTCCGACAACAGCCCCTCTTCCGCCAGGCGGTCGAGGGCGCTATCGATCAGTTCATCGGCAGCCCCGCGCTGGCGCAGCTTGCGCGCCAGTTCGACTCGTCCATGTTCGCGTCTGGCCAGCAGATCCATGGCGGTACGCCGTACAGCCACCAGCGTATCGAGAACCTGAGCCATCGTAGATGCTCTCGACTGTCAGCAATCAGGCGTCGAGGTCAGCCAGGTCGTCCGCATCGGCAGTTGCCTCGGCACGAGCGGCCGGGCCGGAAGCCACCAGCAATTTCTCGCGGATGATCTTCTCGATGGCGCTGCCCACTTCCGGGTTGTCTTCCAGATACTTGGCCGAGTTGGCCTTGCCTTGGCCAATCTTGCTGCCCTGATAGCTGTACCAGGCGCCGGACTTCTCAACTAGACCAAGCTGAACAGCCAGGTCGATGACTTCACCAGTGCGATAGATGCCCTTGCCGTAAAGAATCTGGAATTCGGCCTGGCGGAACGGCGGAGCAACCTTGTTCTTCACCACTTTGACGCGGGTTTCACTACCGACCACCTCGTCGCCTTCCTTCACCGCGCCGGTACGGCGGATGTCCAGGCGCACCGAGGCGTAGAACTTGAGGGCGTTACCACCGGTGGTGGTTTCCGGGCTGCCGAACATCACGCCGATCTTCATACGGATCTGGTTGATGAAGATCACCAGGCAGTTAGCGTTCTTGATGTTGCCGGTGATTTTGCGCAGCGCCTGCGACATCAGACGAGCTTGCAGGCCGACGTGCATGTCGCCCATCTCGCCTTCGATTTCGGCTTTCGGCACCAGAGCGGCCACGGAGTCGACGATGATCACGTCAACGGCGTTGGAGCGCACCAGCATGTCGGTGATTTCCAGGGCCTGCTCACCGGTATCCGGCTGCGACACCAGCAGGTCGTCGACGTTGACGCCGAGCTTGCCGGCGTAGTCCGGGTCAAGGGCGTGTTCGGCGTCGACGAAGGCGCAGGTGGCGCCCATCTTCTGCGCTTCGGCGATCACCGACAGGGTCAGGGTGGTTTTACCCGAGGACTCTGGACCGTAGATTTCGACGATCCGGCCTTTCGGCAGACCGCCGATGCCCAGGGCAATGTCGAGGCCCAGGGAACCGGTGGAAATGGCGGGAATCGCTTGGCGCTCGTGGTCGCCCATGCGCATCACGGCGCCCTTGCCGAATTGTTTTTCAATCTGACCCAGGGCTGCCGCCAACGCGCGCTTCTTGTTCTCGTCCATTTCCATCCTCACGTGATCAAAGGGAGCCAATCGCTCACCAACAACTGTATAAGTAGACAGTAGTATTCCATAAGGCAAGTCGCTCGCCTACCCCTGTTGCGGATTTTCTCCTGCCGCCAGTCGGAGCAAGCCCTGCAATGCCCGTTCTACGGTCTGCCGGCGCACCGCATCGCGATCACCGGAAAAATGGCAGCGCTGGCTATATAGCCGCTCGCCATCGCCCCAGGCCAGCCACACCGTACCCACCGGCTTTTCCGGCGAGCCACCATCCGGGCCGGCAACACCGCTCACGGCCACGGCAAAACGCGCTGCGCTGTTCTTCTGCGCCCCCTGCACCATGGCCTCAACCACTTCCTGGCTGACCGCTCCCACGCGCATAAACAGCTCGACCGGAACACCCAGCTGCAAGGTTTTCTGCCTATTCGAGTAGGTGACGTAGCCCGCCTCGAACCAGGCCGAACTACCCGGAATGCGCGTAATCGCCTCGGCAATCCCGCCGCCGGTGCAGGATTCGGCGGTGCTGACCTGAGCCTTGATGGCCTGCAGGATCTGCCCCAATCGGGCAGCCAATACACTGAGGGAATCCATATATTCTCCGGGGTTAAGCCGCTTCGGCGGATACCGTACACTACGCGACTTTGTGAATTAAGCCGGACAGCAGAACCATGAGCGACCTCTCCGCCCACACGCCGATGATGCAGCAGTACTGGCGGCTGAAGAATCAGCACCCAGACCAACTGATGTTCTACCGCATGGGTGACTTCTACGAGATTTTCTACGAAGACGCGAAGAAGGCGGCCGTACTGCTGGACATCACCCTGACCGCGCGCGGCTCGTCGGCTGGCCAGGCGATTCCGATGTGCGGCATCCCGCACCATTCGGCAGAAGGCTACCTGGCCAAGCTGGTCAAACTCGGCGAATCGGTGGTGATCTGCGAGCAGATCGGCGATCCGGCCACCAGCAAAGGCCCGGTAGAACGTCAGGTGGTGCGCATCATCACCCCGGGCACCATCAGTGACGAAGCCCTGCTCGACGAGCGCCGGGACAACCTGCTGGCCGCCGTACTGGGCGACGAGCGCCTGTTCGGCCTGGCCACCCTGGACATCACCAGCGGTCGCTTCACCGTGCAGGAGCTCAAGGGCTGGGA
>JBBNAI010000540.1:0-2490 GCA_037994305.1 Pseudomonas sp.
GCGCAGTGACTGACCGACGGGCGCTGTTGTTGGCTGCGTATCGGTTACCCTGCCTCAGTCATGCAGGCCCGGCAGTTGCCCTGCGGCGCTCACTGCCGGAAGCCGCGCTTTCTCCGTCAAGGACCTACATCCTTCAAGGAGAAACACAATGTCCGGATTCCGCCCCCTCGCCGCGCTCGCCGCCACCCTGTTTGCCCCTCTCGTCCAGGCCGAAACGCTGTTCTTCGTCAGCAAGACCGCCGACAGCTTCGATATCGCCTGCGTCACCGATTGCTCGCTGCGCGAGACGGTCTACCGTGCTAACCAGACGCCCGGCGCATCCCGCATCGTCCTGAGTGCGGGCACCTACACGCTGACGTTGAACGACCCGCCTTGGAACTACGACGAAGATCCCGACCCTGACGAGAATGCCGGCGTGCGCGGCGATCTGGATATCGCCGCCCCGCGCCTGACCATTCTCGGCCACGGCCAGGCGGACACCATCATCAAGGGCTCCGGCGATCGCTTGTTCGACGTCCTCCCGCAGGCGGAACTGCTGCTGCGGCGCCTGACCCTGCGCGAGGGCTTGGCGGATACCTACGGCGGTGCCGTGCGCAACTACGGCAGCCTGCTGGCGCAGTACGTCAGCTTCATCAACAACCGCGCCGATGCCGGTATCCAGGGCCAGGGCGGCGCGCTGGCCAACTTCAACAGCATGACCGTCTCCCGCTCGCTGTTCGAGGGCAACAACTCCAATGGCGATGAAGGCTTCTTCGGCCGTGGCGGGGCGATCTACAACGTGGCCGCGCTGTGGGTGAGCGACACCACCTTCCGTGGCAACAGCGTGACCGATACCGACGCCGACTATGGCCAGGGCGGCGCGCTGTACAACACCGGGAAGGCGGAGGTCACCCGCAGTACCTTTGTCGCCAACACGGCCGGGGTGCCGCTGTATGGCGGGGGTGGCAGCGCGATTGCCAATCGCGAGGAGGGCGACCTGCTCCTGATCAACAGCACCATCAGCGGCAATCCCGGCATCGCTACCAATGGGGTGATTGCCAGCGGTATTCAGGGTTTCACCAATGACCGCCGGGTGCGCACCCGGTTGATATCGGTGACCATTGCCGGCAACAGCGGCCTGGGCGTGAGCAATGTGGGCACGTTGCGGATCAGCAGTGGCGTGATTGCCGGCAACCAGCTCAATGGCGTGCCGGCCAATTGCAGTAACGCCGGGGGCTTCAATGTGCTTGCCCTGTTGCTTGGCACCGATCAGGGCAATTGCACGAGCGATTTTTGGTTCGACGATGCGCTGACCTGGACCCAGGTGCTCTACCCGCTGGCGGACAACGGCGGCTACACCGCCACCCATGCGTTGCGTCGCGGCAGCCCTGCCATCGATGCGACGCAGCGGTCGGTCAATAGCCATGACCAGCGCGGCGTGACTCGGCCGCGCGATGGCGATGGTGATGGCATCGCCGTGAGCGACATGGGGGCCTACGAACGCAGTGGGCCGTGAGCGGGTCGTTAGCGCAGGTTCTGCCGAGGGCTAGGCAGGACATTACTCACCCGCCAAGGCTGTAGGCCGCGTCCGGTTTGCCGGGCGAATACGCGCGAGCCGCGTGCAGGTTCCGACTGTTTGCCATGCCCGGCGCTGCAAGGGCGCCGTGCCGGCCTTACCCTCGCCGGCTTGAGTCAACCGGCGCCCGCTGCTGCTCGCGCGTGGTCACCCTCCAACACCTATGCTGAGGCTCGCGCTGCCGTCGACTACGCTGAGTGCAGTTGCAACAGCGTCTGTGCAGCAGCTGTTGTTGTCGCCTGATGACAATGAGGACGGACCATGATCCGTCCCAGAGGACCGAGCATGTCCAACCGTGATCTATCCCGGCGCGCCTTTCTGCAGGGCAGCGTCGTCGCGGGTATCGGTATCAGCCTGGTTCCGCTGGGCAGTCGCGCCTTCGCCGCGCTGTTCGAGGAACAGGTCACTGCCAACCCGAAACCCTGGTACGGCAGCGCCGGCCAGGCCCGTGGGCGCATCGACGGAGTGTCCAAGGCCTGTGGGGCCAAGGTCTTCGCCCGTGATATCCGCGCCCAGGACATGCCCGGCTGGCCGCAGCGCCAGGGTCATGCGCTGTTGCTCAAGGCGACCAAGGCCGACCAGCTGTACGCCGGCCTGGACCTGTCGATGCTCAGCGACGAGCTGGCGCCGGATCGGGTGGTCACCGCCGTCGACCTGGCCCGCGACGGCATCGCCTGGCCGGAGTCCCACGGCCCCGACCCGTTCCTGCCGGAAGGTCAGGTGCCGATGTTCCTCGGTCACCCGGTGGCGATGCTGGTCTGGCATGACTTCGAGCGCTATCGCCAGGCCAAGAAGTTGCTCAAGTTCAACGACCAGGTGATCCGCTACGGCGCCAAGGCCGAGCCCTACAGCCGTGACCCCTACGGCAGCTTCCGCTTCGTGTGGGTGGCGGCGGAAGACCCGTTTGCCGCGGACGAGTTTTCCAGCCTGAAGAA
>JBBNAI010000541.1:0-7269 GCA_037994305.1 Pseudomonas sp.
CCTCGATCACACCGGAGTACATCGGCGAACGATCCAGGTTGCTGGCAATGATCTCGTGGGTACGCGCATTGGTATGAGTCATCCAGCAGCTGACCTGCTGCGGATGTTGCTCCTTGCTGCCGAGGAAGGACATCACCGGGATCGGCGTATCGCCCGGTTGCTCGGTCATCAGCGAGAAGTCCACCGAACGGCCATCGATGCGCGGCGGCGTCCCGGTTTTCAGGCGACCGACGCGCAGTGGCAGTTCCCGCAGGCGCTGGGCAAGGGCAATCGAGGGTGGGTCACCGGCACGGCCGCCCGAGTAGTTCTGCAGGCCAATGTGGATAAGTCCGCCGAGGAAGGTGCCAGTGGTCAACACCACGGAATCGGCGAAGAAGCGCAGCCCCATCTGGGTGACCACGCCTTTGACTTCAGCCTGCTCTACGATCAGGTCGTCAGCGGCTTGCTGAAATATCCACAGGTTGGGCTGGTTCTCCAGGATCTCGCGGATTGCAGCCTTGTACAGCACGCGGTCGGCCTGGGCGCGGGTAGCGCGCACGGCTGGCCCCTTGCGGCTGTTGAGCACACGGAACTGGATGCCGCCCTTGTCAGTGGCAATCGCCATCGCGCCGCCGAGGGCATCGATTTCCTTGACCAGGTGGCTTTTGCCTATCCCGCCGATGGCTGGGTTGCAGCTCATCTGGCCGAGGGTTTCCACGTTATGGGTCAGTAGCAGGGTCTTCACGCCCATTCGTGCGGCTGCCAGAGCAGCTTCGGTACCGGCATGACCGCCGCCGATCACGATCACGTCAAAACGAGAAGGGAAATCCACTACGCACCTCGTGCCTGTAGAGAAAGGGAGGCCTTTGCTTTGAAAAGCGAGACAGCCGGCAAGTATAGGGAGTTAGACCGGGTGAATGAAGCCTTCTGCACAAAAAATAGCCAGCCGGTAAAGTTTCAGGTTTATAGAGAATAAAAGAATGAATTTTTATAAAGCCTTATTTTTATGTTTATGTATGGTGAAGGCACTTTCTGTGGATAAAGCTCTACAGGCCATTGATAGCAAGCTGTACAGCGAATGATAACCCTGTGCTTTTCCTGGCACTTTCCACTGGGCAACCTGCCCATTAGCTGTGGATGGAATGGCTAGTTATGCACAGGCGATTTTATCTTCAGCTTTCAAGCCCAGTTATAGACCGGGCTTAGGCATGGTTTTCCACAGGGCTCAGGCTGGATTTTTAAGGACATTGGATAACTATCGGCAGGGTAGATCCGCCTTGAGTCAGGCAGGCGGATGAGCAGAAGCGGGTTATTTGCCGATGCAGAAGCTGGAAAAGATCCGTCCGAGCAGGTCGTCGGAACTGAAAGCACCGGTTATCTCGCCCAGGGCTTGTTGAGCCTGGCGCAGATCCTCGGCCAGCAACTCGCCAGCACCGGCTAGGGTCAGTTGGGCACGACCATGCTCGAGGTGACTGGAGGCCAGGCGTAGAGCTTCCAGATGGCGACGACGGGCGCTGAAGCTGTTCTCGGCGGTCTGTTGATAACCCATGCAGGCCTTGAGGTGTTCGCGCAGCAAGTCCAGGCCTTCGGTGGATTTGGCCGACAGCGCGAGGGTGACGTGGCCATCCTCGCAGGTATCCAGGCTGACCGTTTCACCCGACAGATCGGCCTTGTTGCGGATCAGGGTGACTCGTGTCGGATCGGGACGGCTGTCGAGGAACTCCGGCCACAAGGCAAAGGGGTCGGTGGCTTCCGGTGCGGTGGAGTCGACCACCAGCAGTACCCGATCAGCCTCGCCAATCGCCTTGAGCGCGCGTTCCACGCCAATCTTCTCGACCTGGTCATCGGTATCGCGCAGGCCGGCGGTGTCCACCACGTGCAGCGGCATGCCATCGATGTGGATATGTTCGCGCAGCACATCGCGGGTGGTGCCGGCGATCTCGGTAACGATGGCGGCTTCGCGTCCAGCCAGGGCATTGAGCAGGCTGGATTTGCCGGCATTTGGCCGGCCGGCGATGACCACGGTCATGCCATCACGGAGCAGGGCGCCCTGGCCCGCTTCGCGTTGCACTGTGGATAAGTTTTCGCGCACGCCATCCAGCAGACCAAGCACATGGCCGTCGGCCAGGAAGTCGATTTCTTCCTCGGGGAAGTCGATCGCCGCTTCTACATAGATGCGCAGCTCGATCAGTTTCTCGGTCAGGCCATGCACGCGTCGAGAGAACTCGCCCTGCAGCGAGCGTAGGGCATTACGCGCGGCTTGTGCGGAGCTGGCTTCGATGAGGTCGGCAATCGCCTCGGCCTGCGCCAGATCGAGTTTGTCGTTGAGAAAGGCGCGCTCGCTGAACTCCCCCGGGCGTGCCTGACGTGCGCCGAGCTGCAGGCAGCGCTGCAGGAGCATGTCGAGAACCACCGGGCCGCCATGGCCTTGCAGCTCCAGCACATCCTCGCCGGTGAAGGAGTGTGGTCCGGGGAAGTACAGCAACAGGCCCTGGTCGATCACTTCGCCATCGTTGTCGTGCCAGGGGCCGTAATGGGCATGGCGTGGCTTGGCTTCGAAACCGCTGAGGGTGATGCCGATGGCTTTTGCCCGTGGCCCGGACACCCGCACGATGCCGACACCACCACGGCCCTGGGCAGTGGCGACGGCAGCGATGGTTTCACGGGCAGCGGTCATGGTGGGTTCTCACGAAGGAAATGGCAGATAGCAAAACGCCCCACGAGGGGGCGTTTTGTCCAGCGGCTGAGGGTCAGGCTTTCGCCGTCGCAGCCTCGATCTTGCGGGTAATGTACCACTGCTGGGCGATCGACAGGCAGTTGTTGACCACCCAGTACAGCACTAGACCAGCCGGGAACCAGAGGAAGAAGAAGGTGAAGATGATCGGCATCATCTTCATCACCTTGGCCTGCATCGGATCCGGCGGCGTCGGGTTGAGGCGCTGCTGGATGAACATGGTGGCGCCCATGATGATCGGCAGGAGGAAGAACGGATCCTTGATCGACAGGTCGGTGATCCACAGCAGCCACGGGGCCTGGCGCATTTCCACGCTTTCCAGGAGGGTCCAGTAGAGGGCCAGGAATACCGGCATCTGCACCAGGATCGGCAGACAGCCACCGAGCGGGTTGATCTTCTCCTTCTTGTACAGCTCCATCATCGCCTGGGACATCTTCTGGCGATCATCGCCATGCTGTTCTTTCAGTGCGGCCAGCTTCGGCGATACCGCACGCATGCGTGCCATCGACTTGTAGCTGGCGGCGGACAGCGGGAAGAAGGCCAGTTTGATGATGATGGTCAGGACGATGATCGACCAGCCCCAGTTGCCGAGGATGCTGTGGATATGTTCCAGCAGCCAGAAGATCGGTTGGGCGATGAACCACAGGATGCCGTAGTCGACGGTCAGCTCCAGGCCCGGGGAAAGTTCGCCGAGGTACTTCTGGATTTTCGGACCGGCATACAGGGTCGCGCTGGTTTCGGCTTTGGCGCCGGCGGCAACGCTGAGGGTTGGGCCGGTGAAACCGACGATGTAGTTACCCTGGGCGTCTTTGCGGGTCTGAATGATGTTGCTGTCGTTCTTGCCCGGGATCCACGCGGTCACGAAGTAGTGCTGCAACCAGGCAACCCAACCGCCTTGAACGGTTTCTTTCAGTGGCTGCTTGTCGATGTCTTTCATCGACACCTTGTTGTAGGACTTGGTCGGGGTCCAGATGGCTGCGCCGAGGTAGGTGGCGGTGCCGGTCGCAGTGGTCGACGACGGGTCGCTGCTGCTGTCGCGCTTGAGCTGAGCGAACATGTTGCCGCTCCAGCTTGCGCCGCTCTGGTTGTCGATCAGGTAGCCGATATCAACCTTGTAGGACGACGGGTCAACGCAGCCGGGTTTCTTCAGCGCCTGCTGCTTGGCCGTGCACTGGGCATTCAGGCCGCGCTTGAAGCTGTAGCGCTTGATGAAGTTGACGCCGGCTTCGTTGTATTTCAGGTCGACGACCAGAGTGTCTTGACCGTCAGCCAGCTGGTAGCTCTTCTGCTCACTGCTCCACAGCGCGCGACCGCTGGATTTGTCCGGCGCGTTGCTGCCCATCAGGCCGCTTTGTGCCAGATACAGACGCTCGCCGCCGTTGTCGAATAGCTGGAACGGGACATCCGGACGATCCTGGCGACGCGGGTACGCCGACAGGTTCAGTTGCACGATATCGCCGCCGCGCGGATCGATGGCCAGGTCGAGGACATCGGTCTTCACGCGGATCAGCTCGTCACTGACAGGTGCACTGGCGGGGGGTTGATTGGACGCTTCGGCTGCGCTCGGCAGATCGCTGCTGGCAGCAGTAGTCGAGGTGGCGTCGGGCAGCGAGAGGGACGGGCTACCGGCGACGGTGGCCGTCTGGGCTGGCAAGGCTGCCTGGCCATAGTCCTGGTTCCACTGCAACACCATCAGGTAAGACACGATGGCCAGGGCGACGAGCAGGATCGAGCGTTGGATATCCATGGATTACTCGGTCATCGAAGAAGAAGAAGGAGGTGGAACCGGGTCATAACCACCGGGGTTCCAGGGATGGCAGCGGCTGAGGCGGCGGATGCCAAGCCAGCTACCGCGCAGGAAGCCATGGGTTTCAATGGCTTCCTGCGTGTAGCAGGAACAGCTGGGATAGAAGCGACAGTGATTGGCCATCAAAGGGCTGATGGCGTAGCGGTAGAACTGGATCGGAAGGATGGCCAGTTTACGCATGGGGACTATCGCTTACCCCTGGTTCGGTCTGCGGTTCAGGGGCTGGTCGCTGACGGGCCAGGCGTTTCCACAATTTGCCGAACTGCTCATGCAGTTCCGGGTTGTGCAGATCGCCCAAGCCCTTGCGCGCCACCACGACAATGTCCAAACCGCCCAATAACTCCTGATTGAGCCGGAACGAATCCCGAATCAGACGTTTCAGACGGTTACGCTCGACGGAAAGCTTGACGCTTTTCTTACCGATCACCAAACCCAGGCGGGGATGGCTGAGATCGTTACTACGAGCGAGGAGCAGGACATTCTTGCCGGGGGCCTTGCCGCTGGGGGAGTCGAAGACTGCTTTGAAGTGCCGGGGAGTCAGCAAACGCTTTTCCCGACTGAAGTCTCGACTCACCACCTGTTCCGGTTTATCAGACGGTCAGACGCTTGCGGCCCTTGGCGCGACGACGCGACAGGACGGCACGGCCGTTTTTGGTGGCCATGCGAGCGCGGAAACCGTGAGTGCGAGCGCGCTTGATAGTGCTGGGTTGGAAAGTGCGTTTCATGGTGCGTTACCTGGGTGGTCCACTACGGGCCGGAATGGCCCCCGTTTAAAGAGACCGGCGATTCTAGTGAAAGCAGAGCCTCAGGTCAATTTCCAACCACGCCTGATTGGGCAAAGAAAGATAAAAGGAAAGAAATTCTTAAAAGAATAGAAGTGGTTATAGCTTTTACTGAGCCGTTTTTCTGTGGGTAAGTGGCTGCAGCCTTAGTCACTAGATGCCTCTAGCGTTCAGAAAGGCTGTCGGTAAACCGTGCTGCGACTGTGCGCGGCCTGGTGGTGACCTGTGGATTAAACGGTCATTTACCCACAGCAGCTTTTACCACCGGCTTGTCCACCGGGTTTTCCAGAGCCTTTAGGTTACCGTTATCCACAGCTTTCCAGGATTCATTCGGGAATCTTGGAAACACTAGTAAATCCTTGATTTTACTTGGCTGTAGTCGCTGATACGTGTGGATAACTCTGTTTGGCAGGGCTACAATGCGGGCTGATTTTTTGCCTCGCGAACCGTAGCGACCTAGGGGATGTAAGTGTCCGTTGAACTTTGGCAGCAGTGTGTTGAGCTGCTACGCGACGAGTTGCCCGCACAACAATTCAATACTTGGATCCGTCCTTTGCAGGTGGAAGCCGAGGGTGATGAGCTGCGGGTCTATGCACCGAACCGCTTTGTCCTCGATTGGGTTAACGAGAAGTACATGGTGCGCTTGCTCGAGCTTCTGGCCGAGCGTGCCACCGGCCTTGCGCCAGGGCTGTCGTTGTTGATTGGTAGCAAGCGTAGTGCTGCCGCGCGGGTAACAGCTCCTGTCCCGACAGTAGCTACGCCTAGCGCTCCGGTTGCACCCGTTGCGCAGAGTATCGAGGCGCCGGTCGATCCGATGACCAGCCAGGCTCCTGCTATCGCCACGCGCCCAACCGAGCGCTCGGTTCAGGTCGAGGGCGCGCTGAAACACACCAGCTACCTCAATCGCACCTTTACCTTCGAAAACTTCGTCGAGGGTAAGTCCAACCAGATGGCCCGCGCCGCGGCCTGGCAGGTAGCCGACAACCTCAAGCATGGTTACAACCCACTGTTCCTTTATGGTGGCGTCGGCTTGGGCAAGACCCACCTGATGCATGCGGTGGGTAACCACCTGCTGAAAAAGAACCCGAATGCCAAGGTGGTCTACCTGCATTCCGAGCGCTTCGTCGCTGACATGGTCAAGGCGCTGCAGCTCAACGCGATCAACGAGTTCAAGCGCTTCTATCGTTCGGTCGACGCACTGCTGATCGACGATATCCAGTTCTTCGCCAAGAAGGAGCGCTCCCAGGAGGAGTTCTTCCATACCTTCAACGCGCTGCTCGAAGGCGGCCAGCAGGTGATTCTCACCAGCGACCGCTACCCGAAGGAAATCGAAGGCCTGGAAGAACGCTTGAAGTCGCGCTTCGGTTGGGGCCTGACCGTCGCGGTCGAGCCGCCGGAGCTGGAAACCCGAGTGGCCATCCTGATGAAGAAGGCCGAGCAGACCAAGGTTGACCTGCCGCACGACGCCGCTTTCTTCATTGCCCAGCGTATTCGTTCCAACGTGCGCGAGCTGGAAGGTGCACTGAAGCGGGTGATCGCTCACTCGCACTTCACCAACCAGCCGATCACCATCGAGCTGATTCGCGAGTCGCTGAAGGATCTGCTGGCCCTGCAGGACAAGCTGGTCAGCGTCGACAATATTCAGCGTACTGTGGCCGAGTACTACAAGATCAAGATTTCCGATCTGCTGTCCAAGCGCCGCTCGCGTTCGGTCGCCCGACCACGCCAGGTGGCCATGGCCTTGTCGAAAGAATTGACCAACCACAGCCTGCCGGAAATCGGCGATGCATTTGGCGGAAGAGACCACACCACAGTTCTGCACGCCTGTCGTAAGATTGCGGAACTGCGGGAATCCGACGCGGATATCCGCGAGGACTACAAGAACCTGCTGCGCACCCTGACTACCTGACACGCAGCCTCATTAGGCAAGGGACTAGACCATGCATTTCACCATTCAACGCGAAGCC
>JBBNAI010000542.1:0-4039 GCA_037994305.1 Pseudomonas sp.
CGGCGTGGGCCAGTTGCGCTTCGCTTTGCGGCACGCCAATGAACCCGTAGCAGCCCGGCCAGTCTGGGCAGCCAAGGCCGGCGTGGGTCAGCCGGGTGTAGGCGCCGAGCAGCACCACGACCACCGCTAGCAAGGTGGCCAACACAGCCAGACGAAAACCTGGACGGGACTTGCGTTCAGTCATCAGGGGCCTCGTTCTTGTTGTTATGGGCGACCGATCAGCCAATCTGCGACAGCTTGAGCAGCAACCTCAGGTCTTCGAGGATTGCCTTGCCTTTAACCGTGTCGTCGTAGCGCAACACCAGGTTGCCGTGGGGGTCGACAATCCAAAGTTGGGCACCCGGAGCGCCCGACTTGCCGTAGGTCACCGCATCCAGCTGGAAGCGCCCCAGTTGCGGATATTCCTGCTCCAGCAGTGCCTCGTACTCGCCCGGCAATGGCTGGGAGACAGCCAGGCCATGGCTGGCGCGAGACGCCTCTCGATTGAGACCGATATGAATCTGCCGCGCGCTGTACACCAGTTGCCGGCAATCATCGGCGCAACCCGCCGGCGCGGTGACCAGCAACAGCCATTGACCCTGGCTTGTGCCGGTGACCCCGATATCGGCCAGTTGCTGGCCGTCACCCAGCAGCACACCGTGGTAGTTGCGCCCGTCCGGTACCCAGAAGCGCCACTGGTACATGGCCGTGGCGAGAATCATCGGGCCGATCGTCAGCAACAGCAGCAGGATCAGCGCCCAGCGCCCGCGACCTCGCGCCGGCGGGGCGTCAGAGCTGGGGATGGCTGGATTCATGGCTGGACTCATGGTTTTTCTCCCGCGCGGTATGCAAACCGAGATAGATGTAGAGGCACAGCAGTGCAGCGGCCAAGGCGAACCACTGCACGGCATAGCCGGTATGTTGTTCCGGGGCCATGCTCACCACCGGCCAGTCGATACGCAGGCTGGCCGGGCCCGGCTCGAGGCGTACTTCCTGCGCCATGCCGCCACGGCCGAGTTGTTGCCACAGGGCTGGCGCATCGACCCGGTTGATCAGCCGTGGCCAGTCGCCGCTCGCTGCATCCGGCTGCAACTGGAAGGTGGCGCCCGGCGGCACGTAGACCTGCGCGACCAGCTGCAGGGGCTCTGCCGGGGTGGTGAAGGAGACGGGAATGCGCCGATCCGGCCAGGGCATCCAGCCGCGATTGACCAGCAGCCACAAGCCACTGGCCTGGTCATAGAAGGGTTGCAGCAATTCGACACCGGCCTGACCGGCGCGCGTGCGGTTGTCGAGCAGCAGGCTGTGGCGCTCGTCGAACTGGCCGTGCAGGCGCACGCGGATAAGGGCGATGTCGGCGCGCTGTTCCAGCTCGTTCAAGCCGATGGGGGTGGCTGCGCGACGAATCTCGTCGCTGGCTAGCAGGGCACGCTTTTCCTCGGCGCGTGCCAGCTGCCAGACGCCCAGGCTGATCAGCAGTGGCAGCAGCAAGGCCACCAGCACGCTGGGCAGAACTCCCGGGCGAAAGGTCTTCATCGTTGCCTGCCGAAAGCCACAACCTGGCTGGCTATACTGATACGGCACCCCATTTCCCATCCCCCGGAGTCACGCATGCTCAAAGCCGCGATCGTCCTCTTGCTGCTGGCCACGCTGGTCAGTCTGTTCAGCGGCCTGTTCTTCCTGGTCAGGGATGAGGGCCGTGGTTCACGCGTGGTCAATTCGTTGAGTGTTCGGGTAAGCCTGACCGCCCTCACCGTGGCGTTGATCGCCTGGGGCTTCTACAGCGGTCAGCTGGCCAGTCACGTCACCTGGTAAAGCCTCACAGCACGTAGACGAAGATAAACAGCCCCAGCCAGACCACATCGACGAAGTGCCAGTACCAGCTGGCCGCCTCGAAGCCGAAGTGTTTGTCGCCGCTGAAGTGCCCCTTCATCACCCGCACCAGCATCACCGTGAGGATCAGCGCCCCCATGGTCACATGCGCGCCGTGGAAGCCGGTAAGCATGAAGAACGTCGCGCCGTAGATGCCCGAGCCCAGGGTCAGCCCCAGGTGGTGATACGCCTCGTAGTATTCGTAGGCCTGCAGGATCAGGAAGCAGATACCCAGCAATACGGTCAGTGCCAGCCAGAATTTCAACGGGCCCCGGTGGTCCTTCTTCAACGCGTGGTGAGCGAAGGTCACGGTGAAGCTGGAGGTCACCAGCAGGATGGTGTTGATCAGTGGCAGGTGCCACGGGCTGATCACGTCCTTCGGCCCTGGGAACAGTTTGGGGTCCGGCGTGTTCAGCAGCGGCCAGCTGTACTGGAAGTTCGGCCAGAGCATGTTGGCCACCCCCTTATCGCCTTCGCCCCCCAGCCACGGCCCCGCCCAGGTACGCACGTAGAACAGCGCACCGAAGAAGGCGACGAAGAACATCACCTCGGAGAAGATGAACCAGCTCATGCCCCAGCGGAACGAGCGGTCCATCTGCGGGCTGTACAGGCCCTCGCGGCTCTCCTTGATCACCGCGCCGAACCAGCCGAACAGCATGTAGGCGAGGAACAGGCCGCCGATGAAGAAGAGCAGCGGGCCGTGGGAGTCCGGGCGGTCAGCCTTGATATCGTTGAACCAGGTGCCCAGGCCATAGACCGTGATGAGCATGCCGGCGGTGGCAATGATCGGCCACTTGCTCTGGGCGGGAACGTAGTAGTTCTCATGACTCGACATTCTTATTCTCCTTATGGAGTCGCCTGCGCGACGGGCGGTTTACGCGCAGTGATATCGAACAGGGTGTAGGCCAGCGTCAGGTGCTTCACGTCGGCGGGCAAATCGCGGTCGACGATGAAGCGCACCGGCATTTCGATGCGCTCACCCGGCTGCAATACCTGCTGGGTGAAGCAGAAGCACTCGGTCTTGTGAAAGTAGGCGGCTGCCTTGGACGGCGCGACACTGGGAATGGCCTGGGCAGTCATCGGGTGGTCGGTGGGGTTATAGGCAACGAACAGCATCTCGTTGCTGGCCCCCGGGTACACCACCAGATCATCCGCCTTGGGGCCGAACTCCCAGACCATGTCCGCAGAGTTGGTGGCGAGGAACTGCACACGCACCTGGCGCGCCGCGTCCACCACCTGCGAACCTTCGTACGGCTTGGCCGTCTTGCCGTTGATGCCAAACGCCTGGCACATCGCGTCATAGAACGGCGGCAGGACGAACACGCCAAAGCAGAACATCACCACCACGACCACCAGCAAGCGGGTGACCAGACGGCGATTGGCCAGGGCTTCGCTCACGGCGCGGCTCCTACTTCACTTCCGGCGGCGTGCTGAAGGTGTGGTACGGCGCCGGCGAAGGCACTGTCCACTCCAGCCCTTCGGCACCGTCCCACGGTTTGTCCCCGGCCGGCTTGCCGCCGCGGATGCACTTGATGACGATGAACAGGAAGAACAACTGCGTGGCGCCGAAGGTGAACGCGCCGATCGACGAGATCATGTTGAAGTCGGCGAACTGCAGGTTGTAATCCGGAATCCGCCGCGGCATGCCGGCCAGGCCGACGAAGTGCATCGGGAAGAACGCCATGTTCATGCCGATGAAGCTCAGCCAGAAGTGCAGCTTGCCAAGGGTCTCGTCGTACATGTGGCCGGTCCATTTCGGCAACCAGTAGTAAGCCGAAGCGAAGATGCCGAAGATCGCGCCGGGCACCAGCACGTAGTGGAAGTGCGCCACCACGAAGTAGGTGTCGTGGTACTGGAAGTCCGCCGGGGCGATGGCCAGCATCAGCCCGGAGAAGCCACCGATGGTGAACAGAATGACGAAGGCCACAGCGAACAGCATCGGCGTTTCGAAGGTCATCGAGCCCTGCCACATGGTGCTCGCCCAGTTGAACACCTTCACCCCGGTGGGCACGGCGATCAGCATGGTGGCGTACATGAAGAACAGCTCACCGGTCAGCGGAATGCCGACGGTGAACATGTGATGCGCCCAGACGATGAACGACAGGAAGGCGATCGACGCGGTGGCGTAGACCATCGAGGTGTAGCCGAACAACGGCTTGCGCGCGAAGGCCGGGATGATCGCGCTGACCGC
>JBBNAI010000543.1:0-2058 GCA_037994305.1 Pseudomonas sp.
TCGGGGATCTCGGGGATATCGGACTGGCGGTAAAAGGTCGCCTTGTTCACATCCAGGCCGCAAGCCAGCCAGGTGGCGGCGATCTCCAGGCGCGAACGCTGGATACGCGCCGGGTCGTCACACTTGATCAGTGCGTGGTAGTCGGCCAGGAAGTAGAACGAGTCCGCATCGGCGGCGCGGCTGGCGACAATGGCCGGGCGGATGGCGCCCGCATAGTTGCCCAGGTGCGGGGTGCCGGTGGTGGTGATGCCAGTCAGGATTCGGGTGGTCATGTTCGGATATCGCTTCGATTAGAGACGTGGTTGGACCAGGTCTTTGAGTTCGGGCAGCTTGCCGTGAAAAAAGTGGCCGCATTCTGCCACTTTCAGCAGCTCATGAGGACGTTGCTGGGCCGCCGACCAGGCAAACACCAGCGCAGGATCGATCACTTCGTCCTGCTCGGGCTGGATCAGCGTCAGCGTGGCCCGCTCGGGCAGATGTTCCGGCGACTGCAGGCGATGCACCGCCGGGGCGACCATGAACAGCCGCTCGACCTCCACACCCTGATCCTCCAGGCGCCCTGCTACAGCCGCTGCGACAAAGCCGCCGAAGGAAAAGCCGAACAGGCTCAGCGGCAACACCTGCTGCTGGGCACGCAACCAGTGCGCTGCGGCCTCGGCGTCATCCACCTCGCCGGTGCCCATGTCATGGCTACCGGCACTGGCGCCCACACCCCGGTAATTGAAGCGCAGGGTGCTGTAACCCATGTCGCGCACCGCGCGCTGCAGGGTGGATACCACCTTGTTGAGCATGGTGCCGCCCTGCACCGGGTTCGGGTGGCAGATCAGCGCCACGCCTTTGGCATCGGGCACTTCGAGGTAGAGCGCTTCCAGCGGGCCGCATGGGCCATCGAGGGAAAGAGGGGTTTCGCGGATCAACTGCGGGAACTCCGTGACCCCGGATCGGGTCGACACGTCTTGGTTAAGCACAACGCACAACACAGCTCGCGAGCGGTATACAGCGCGGTTTGGAGCCGCTACCGTAAAGCAAAGCCGTATAGAGAGGAAGGACTCGTGGAACAGACGATCACGCCCTGGTTGCTCCCCGCCATTGCCCTGCTGGCAGGTGTTGCCATTGGCTTTCTGGTGGCGCGCCTGCTGCCCAACGCCGCGCCCAATCGCACCCAGCGCCAGCTGGATGATATGCAGCAGCGCTTCGAGTCCTACCAGAGCGATGTAGTGACCCATTTCAACACCACCGCCAGCCTGGTGAAGAAGCTCACCCAGAGCTATCAGGACGTGCAGGAGCACCTGTCCGAAGGCGCTAACAGCCTGGCCCTCGACGAACTGACCCGCCAACGCCTGCTTGCCGCCCTGCATGCTGACGACAGCAGCGAAAAACGCGAACGCCTGACCCCACCGAAGAACAACGAAATGCCCAAGGACTACGCTCCGAAGGCACCGGATGCCCCCGGCACGCTGGATGAGACTTTCGGCCTGAAGCGCTGATCTGCGGCTAACGCCACACAAAAAGCCCCGCCAATGCGGGGCTTTTTATTGCCTGAAGTCGATGATCCCACGCCCCGGCGTGGGGCCGACCAATAACAGGCGCGCACAAAAAAGCCCCGCATGGCGGGGCTTTTTTGTTTAGCGAGGCTTAGATCGCGCCGCGCGTACGCAGAACGTCCAGCACCAGCTTGACGCCCTCCTCCACCGATACCGACTGCGTATCGATCACCAGATCGGCATTCAGCGGGATATCGTACGGGAAGGACTCGCCCGGGATGTTGTCGCCAGCGGCGGCATACAGGCCCTGTGGGTCACGCTCGGCGCAAACCTGCGGCGAAGCCTGGACGTAGACAGTGATCAGGCGCTCGGCGCCGATCAGCGACTTGGCCTGCTCGCGACCTTCGGCATCCGGGGCGACGAAGGCGGCCAGGGTCAGCAGGCCGGCTTCGTTGAACTGGCGCGCCACGTGGGCGGCACGGCGCCAGTTCTCGGTACGCCCGGCACGGTCCTGCGGTAGGCCCTTGTTCAGGTCGTGGCGCAGGTTCTGGCCATCCAGCACATACACCGCACG
>JBBNAI010000544.1:0-4350 GCA_037994305.1 Pseudomonas sp.
TCGAAGGCGACCTGGGCCTGCAGTTCAACCCCTACACCACGCAGATCGAGCCGCACGACTACATCGCCGAGCTGTTCGACGCCATCGCCCGCTTCAACACCATCCTCATCGACTTCGACCGCGACGTGTGGGGCTACATCTCCCTCGGTTACTTCAAGCAGAAGACCGTGGCCGGTGAAATCGGCTCCTCGACCATGCCGCACAAGGTCAACCCGATCGACTTCGAGAACTCCGAAGGCAACCTGGGCATTGCCAACGCACTGTTCCAGCACCTGGCCAGCAAGCTGCCGATCTCCCGCTGGCAGCGCGACCTGACCGACTCCACCGTGCTGCGCAACCTCGGTGTCGGCTTCGCCCACAGCGTTATCGCCTACGAAGCCAGCCTCAAGGGCATCGGCAAGCTGGAGCTGAACGAGGCGCGCATCGCCGCCGACCTGGACGCCTGCTGGGAAGTCCTCGCCGAGCCGATCCAGACCGTGATGCGCCGCTACGCCATCGAGAACCCCTACGAGAAGCTCAAGGAACTGACCCGAGGCAAAGGCATCAGCCCGCAAGCCCTGCTGAGTTTCATCGACGGCCTGGACATGCCGGCCGCCGCCAAGGCAGAACTCAAGCAACTGACCCCGGCCAACTATATCGGCAACGCCGTAGCCCAGGCCAAGCGCGTCTGACAGACGCTTCTCTTCTGCACGCCCGGCTGTGCCGGGCGTTTTTATTTCAAAGGCTTGCATATGACTACTGATGTACCTCTTCAACTGCTCGGCGGTCTTACAGCCCGTGAATTCCTGCGTGATTACTGGCAGAAGAAACCCCTGCTGATTCGTCAGGCCATTCCGAATTTCGAAAGTCCGATCAGCCCGGACGAACTGGCCGGCCTGGCTCTGGAAGAAGAAGTCGAATCGCGCCTGGTCATCGAGCACGGCGAGCGCCCCTGGGAACTGCGCCGCGGCCCGTTCGCCGAAGACGCCTTCGGCCAACTGCCGGAGCGCGACTGGACCCTGCTGGTGCAGGCCGTCGACCAGTTCGTCCCGGATGTCGCCGAGCTGCTCAAGCACTTCAACTTCCTGCCCAGCTGGCGTATCGACGATGTCATGGTCAGCTTCGCCGCGCCGGGCGGCGGCGTCGGTCCGCACTACGACAACTACGACGTGTTCCTCCTGCAGGCCCACGGTCAGCGCCGCTGGAAAATCGGCCAGATGTGCGATGCCGAAAGCCCGCTGCTGCCCCACGCCGACCTGCGCATCCTCGCCGACTTCGAGCAGACCGACGAATGGGTACTCGAGCCCGGCGACATGCTCTACCTGCCGCCGCGCCTGGCCCACTTCGGCACGGCCGAGGATGACTGCATGACCTACTCGGTGGGCTTCCGCGCCCCCAGCGCCGCCGAAGTGCTGACCCACTTCACCGACTTCCTCGCCCAGTTCCTGCCGGACGAAGAGCGCTACAGCGATGCCGGTACCGCACCGACCGACGACCCGCACCAGATCCAACTGGACGCCCTCGACCGCCTCAAGGCCCTGCTGGCTGAGCACATGGGCGACGAGCGCCTGCTGCTGACCTGGTTCGGTCAGTTCATGACCGAGCCGCGCTACCCCGAACTGGTCGCCGGCACCGAAGTCGAGGATGACGAACTCCTCGACGCACTCAAGCAAGGTGCCGTGCTGGTGCGCAACCCCAGCGCCCGCCTGGCCTGGAGCGAAGTGGATGTCGGCCTGGTGCTGTTCGCCAGCGGACAGAGCCGCCTGCTACCCGCCAACCTGAAGGAACTACTCAAGCTGATCTGCGCCGCCGATGCCCTGCACGCCGACAACCTCGGCCAATGGCTCGCCGACGAAGAGGGGCGTAAGCTGCTCTGCGAACTGGTCAAGCAAGGTAGCCTGGAGTTTGCTGATGAGTGAGATACACGTCCGCCTGGCCCACTGGCAGAAGGACAATGCCGACCTGCGGCGCATCCGTGAGGCCGTGTTCATCGCGGAACAAGCGGTGCCCGCCGAACTCGAATGGGATGACGAAGACATCGAGGCCGTGCACTTCCTCGCCCTCGAAGGTGACTACCCGATTGGCACCGCACGCCTGCTGGCCGACGGCCAGATCGGCCGCGTTTCTGTGCTCAAGGACTGGCGCGGCCTAAAGGTTGGCGACGCCCTGATGCAGGCTGCCATCACCGCCGCCGAACAGCGCGGGCAGCACGTGCAAAAGCTCAGCGCCCAGGTCCACGCCAGCGCCTTCTACGAGCGCCTCGGCTTTCACATCGAAGGCGGCGAATACCTGGAAGCCGGCATTCCCCACGTGCTGATGGTCCGCCATAGCGACTAGAGGACAAGATGAACGACGAAAGCGCCCCGCTGAACGAAAGCGAAACCGAATTACCGGCCATCGATTTTCACTCACCGGGGCGTTTTGCTGTGCACAACCCGCAGGCCCAGCCGGAACCTAGCGAGCAGCGCGAACCCGCCCCCTTCCTGCTCGGCAGCCATGGAAACCTGGAGCGTTTCGAGCACCCACAGCAGATCCAGGCCCACGCCCTGGCACTCCTCCAACAGGCACGACACAGCCTGTGCCTGTACACCCCGGACTTCGAGCCCTGGCTCTATAGCCATAGCAGCGTGCAAGACGCCTGCAGTCGCTTCCTCCTGGCCAGCCCGAAGAATCACCTGCGCATTCTGCTGCGCGACGTCAGCCGCCCGGTCAAGCAGGGTCACCGCCTGCTCAATCTGGCGCGGCGCCTGACCAGCAACCTGCACATCCGCAAGATCAACCCGGATCTGCCCAGCGAAGAAGCCGCCTATCTGCTCGCCGACAGCCACGGCCTGCTGCTACGCCCGCAAGTCGAGCAGTACGCCGGCTACGCTCTTTACAACGACCCCGGCCGCGTACGCCTGCGCCAAGCGCAGTTCGACCAGGCCTGGGACACCAGTGTTCTCGACCCCGACCTGCGGAGCTTCCTGCTATGACCGTGCGCGCCTGCCTGGCATCCCTGCTGCTGGCCCTGAGCCTACCCTTGCAGGCCGCTACCGAGCTGATCCCGCTAGGCTATCGCACGGCCGAAGAAGTCCTGCCAGTGGTGCAGTCGGCACTCGATGGGCAGGGCAAGGTCAGCACCTACGGCAATCAATTGGTGATCAACGCCGCGCCGGAAAAAATCCAGGAAGTACGTGACCTGCTCAAGCAACTCGATACCGCCCCCCGACGCCTGCTGATCAGCGTCGACACCAACGAAAACGGCTATCAGGACAGCAACGGCTATTCGGTGAACGGCTCAGCCAGCGTCGGCAATGTCGATATCCAGACCGGTCGCGGTGAAGTCAACGGACGCGACCAGGTGCGCATCATTCGCCGCTCGACCGACAGCCGCAGCGGCGGCACCCAGCAGATTCAGGCCACCGAGGGATATCCCGCGCTGATCCAGGTCGGCCAGAGCGTACCGCTCACCGACACCAGCATCGGCCCCTATGGCCAGGTCTACCAGAACACCCAGTACCGCGACGTGACCCAGGGTTTCTATGTCACCGCCAGCCTGACCGGCAACCTGGTGCACGTCAGCATCAGCAGCAAAAATGATCGAGTGAATCAGTACCAGCCGGGCGTAATCGACGTACAAAGCGCCGACACGCGGGTCAGCGGCCAGTTGGGCGAGTGGATTCCGATCGGCGGCGTCAGCGAACAGAACCAGGGCGATGATCGCGGCACACTGCGCCGGCATAGCACCCAGGGCCGCAACGACATGAGCATGCGCATCAAAGTCGAAGCCTTGGACTGAACCGGCAAGGGCTCTAGCAGCCCATGTAGTGGCATGCGTACGGCACTACAAAATCGTTGACGAACGCTCGTTTGAAGCGCATCATTGCGCCGCTCCCGCTAGCCAGGGGCTCTGCTAAAGAGTCTCCAGACCGGCTCCGTAACACCATTCGGAACGGTCCGTGTTTTAACAGCCCACAAGGCGTTTCGACGAGGTTGCGACTGGAACGAAAGTTGTCCTGAGGGACGGGGAAGCCAAGCGTACCAGCCAGACCGATAGACCAGCGCTCGTGCAGTGCCCAACGGTTTCCACGAACCGGCAAGCAACGCCAGACTGATCACCGGACTGCTTGCTCGTTATCCCCCCTCCGCTCTGCTCCACTCTCGTCTCGGTCGAAATTTCGACGTCTGCTTTGTGTCGCCCGCAACACTGCAAGCTTTTTGCACGTTGGTTTTGGGTGGGAAGTCGGTGCTCAACCAAACTCACACTTTGAAGGATTGACCATGTCAGCTTATCAAAACGACATCAAAGCCGTTGCCGCCCTGAAAGAAGCCGCCGGCAGCAGCTGGAGCGCTATCAACCCGGAATACGTGGCCCGTATGCGCGCCCAG
>JBBNAI010000545.1:0-2803 GCA_037994305.1 Pseudomonas sp.
GCCTACGTCGACAACCTGATGGCCATGACCGAAGGCTGGGTGGCTGGGGTCAAGGTGGCGCTGCTGGCCTATGCGCGCTTCGGCACCATCGCACTGGAGCGCTTCAACGGCAGCCAGCCGGAAATCGTCGACTATTTTGGCCATGTGGTGCTCAAACGCTTGTCGCCACACCTGCGCGAGTTCTTCCTGAGCAGCGCGATTTTCGAGCGCTTCGATGGCGACCTCTGTGACCAGGTACTCGAGCGCAGCGGTTCGGCGCTGCTGCTGGAAGATATCGCCGGGCGCGAGCTGTTCATGCTGCCGGTGGAAAACCAACCCGGCTGGTATCGCTACCACGCGCTGCTGCATGACTTCCTCGGCAAGCGCCTGGCCGTCGAACAACCGCACAGCATTGCCCGGCTCAATCAGCGTGCGGCGCAGTGTTTTCGCCAGCGTGGCGAGTTTGAGCAGGCGTTGCTGCACGCCCAGCGCTGCACTGATCCGGCGCTGTTCCACCTGATGCTGGAGGATGCGTGCGAGCAGTGGGTGCGCATCGGCCACTTCGCCGATGTGCTCAAGTGGCTGGAGCCGTTGAGCGAGACCGAGCTATTCGCCCGTCCCCGGCTGCTGGTGCCGATGATTTATGCGCTGACCCTGTCGCGGCGCTTCCATCAGGCACGTTATTGCCTGGATGAGTTGCTCGCCCGTGCCAGTGATGAAGCGAGCGTGGATGAGCCGACGCGCAAGTTGCTGGCACTAAACCTGGAACTGTTCCAGTTCGACCTCGGTTTCGTCCCTGGCGAGCGCTGGTCCGCGCTGCTGGGGCCCGGTGTGCAACCGAATGTCCGGGCGCTGACCCTGACGCTGCTGTCCTACCACCACCTGATGAATGCCCGCCTGGAGCAGGCCATCCACATGGCGCTGGAAGCCAAGGCGCTGCTGGCGCAGACCGGGCACAGCTTCCTGGAAAGCTACGCCGACTTGATCATCGCCCTGTGCAACCGCAACGCCGGGCGCGCCACCAGCGCGCGCAAGGATGTGTGCAGCGACTACCAGCGCACCGAGCGCTCGTCGCCGGCCTGGGTCAATCGCGCCACCGCGATGGTGGTGGCCTTGTACGAGCAGAACCAGCTGGCTGCGGCCCAGCAGCTGTGCGAAGACCTGATGGCCGTGGTCAGCTCGTCCTCGGCCACCGAGGCCATCGCCACCGTGCACATCACCCTGTCGCGCCTGCTCTATCGCCGCCAGTCCCATGGCCGCGCGGGGCGCTTGCTGGAACAGCTCTCACGGGTGCTGCAACTGGGCAACTACGCACGGTTCGCCAGCCAGGTGGCGCAGGAAAGCATGCGCCAGGCTTTTCTCGCGGGGCGCCCGGCAGCGCTGGATGCCTTGGCCCAGCGCCTGGGCATCGAGGAGCGCCTGGCCGCCGGCGAGTGGGAGCGCGCCCGGCCCTATGACGAATGTTGGGAGCGCTACGGCCTGGCTGCGGTGTACTGGCTTGTTATGCGTGGTGCCCAGCCGCGTGCCAGTCGCATTCTCAACGTATTGGCGCAGTCGCTGCGGCAGAGCGAGATGAACGCTCGCGCCCTGGTGGTTGAGGCCAACCTGCTGGTACTCGGCGCGCCGCAACTGAGCCGGGATGAACAATTGCGCGCCTTGCTGCAACTGGTCGAGCGCTTTGGCATCGTCAATATCAACCGCTCGGTGTTCGATGAGGCGCCGGGCTTCGCCGAAGCGGTGCTCGGCCTGCTGCAGTCGGGATTGCTGGAGGTGCCGGAGAAGTACCGCGAGACCTACGCCGAGTTCCTTGTCACCGAAAGCGCCGCCCCAGCCGCTGTACCGGATATCGCCAGTCTGCTCACCGGCAAGGAAGTGGAAATCTTCGATTGCCTGCTCAGCGGCCTGTCCAATACGCAGATCAGCGCGCGCACCGGCATCGCCCTGTCCACCACCAAGTGGCACCTGAAGAACATCTACTCGAAGCTCAACGTCTCCAATCGCACCGAGGCCATTCTCAGCGTGCATCCGCGCTAGGTCCCGCCGCTCGCCAGACCAACGGCGCACGAATCGCGGCGTGCCCCTCCCTGGGAGGGGGGGAGGGGCCGCGACAAATCCCTACTCTCCCGGCTGCCGGATCATCCCGGCACGCATCTCATGCCTACAAAAATAAAATCGGGAGATACCGTCATGTCTGTTTGGGTCACATGGCCAGCTTTGACCAAGCTCGGCACCCTGGGCATCTTCGCCGGCCTGATCGCGCTCAGTCTCGAGCGCGAATCGCTGTTCAAGAACAACCTGTTCGACGTGGAGGACTATCCAAAGGCCAACGCGACGATCACCTGCGACGCACGAAGTCGCGTCGCCCGTACCGAGGACGGCACCTGCAACATCCTCAGCAACCCGGCTGAAGGTTCGGTGTACCGCCGATTTGGGCGTAACGTGAACCCAGCGGTAACGCGCGGCGAAACCGAGTCTGACACCCTGCTCACGCCCAACCCGCGGGACGTCAGTAACAGCCTGATGGCGCGCGGCGAATTCAAGCCGGCGCCGAGCCTCAACTTCATTGCCGCGTCGTGGATCCAGTTCATGATCCATGACTGGGTCGACCACGGCGCCAACGCCGAAAACAACCCGATCCAGATCCCACTACCTGCCGGCGACAGCTTCGGCTCGGGCAGTCTGTCGGTGCGCCGCACCCAGCCCGACCCGACCCGTACCGCCGCCGATGCCGGCAAGCCGCAGACCTACCGTAACCACAACACCCACTGGTGGGACGGCTCGCAGCTGTATGGCAGCAACAAGGAAACCAACGACAAGGTGCGTT
>JBBNAI010000546.1:0-2137 GCA_037994305.1 Pseudomonas sp.
TCGATGGCTTCACCGGACTGCATGCCCAGGGCCTTCATGAAGTTCTTCACCCGGTCGGAGGCGAAGATGCGCATCAGGCTGTCTTCCAGCGACAGGTAGAAACGGCTGGAACCCGGGTCCCCCTGGCGACCGGCACGACCACGCAGCTGGTTGTCGATACGGCGCGACTCATGGCGCTCGGAGGCGATCACATGCAGGCCGCCGGACTCGATCACTTGCTGGTGACGCTTCTGCCAATCGGCCTTGATCTGGGCGATCTGCTCATCGGTGGCGTTTTCCAGGGCTGCCACTTCGACTTCCCAGTTACCGCCTAGCAGGATGTCGGTACCGCGACCGGCCATGTTGGTGGCGATGGTCACCGCGCCTGGACGACCGGCCTGGGCAATGATCTCGGCTTCCTTCTCGTGGTACTTGGCGTTGAGCACCTTGTGCTCGATGCCTTCCTTGTTCAGCAAGGTGGAGACGTATTCGGAGCTGTCGATCGAAGCAGTACCGACCAGGATCGGACGGCCCTGGGTCTGGCTTTCCTTGATGTCGGCGATGATCGCGGCGTACTTCTCTTCCTGGGTCAGGTAAACCAGGTCGTTGTAGTCCTTGCGCGCCAATGCCTTGTTGGTCGGGATCACCACCACGTTGAGGCCGTAGATCTGACGGAACTCGAACGCCTCGGTGTCGGCCGTACCGGTCATGCCGGAGAGCTTGGTATACAGACGGAAGTAGTTCTGGAAGGTGGTCGAGGCCAGGGTCTGGCTCTCGGCCTGGATATTCAGGCCCTCCTTGGCTTCGATGGCCTGGTGCAGGCCTTCGGACAGGCGACGGCCCGGCATGGTGCGACCGGTGTGCTCGTCGATCAGCAGAACCTGATCCTGCTGCACGATGTATTCGACGTTACGGTGGAACAGCTTGTGCGCGCGCAGGCCGGCGTAGACGTGAGTCAGCAGGCCCAGATTGTGCGCCGAGTACAAGCTCTCACCCTCGGCCAGCAGGCCGGCGCTGGTCAGCAGTTCTTCGATGTACTGGTGACCTTCTTCGTTCAGCTCGACCTGACGGGTCTTCTCGTCAATCTTGAAGTGGCCTTCCTGAGTGACCACGCCTTCCTCTTCCTCGATGTGCTGGGTGAGGCGCGGGATCAGCTTGTTGACTTCGATGTACAGCTTGGAGCTGTCTTCGGCCTGGCCGGAGATGATCAGCGGGGTGCGTGCTTCGTCGATGAGGATCGAGTCCACTTCGTCGATCACGGCGAAGTTCAGTTCGCGCTGGAACTTCTCGTCCTGGGCGAACGCCATGTTGTCGCGCAGGTAGTCGAAACCGAATTCGTTGTTGGTGCCGTAGGTGATGTCGGAGGCGTAGGCAGTGCGCTTCTCTTCCGGCGGCATGAAGGGGGTGACGATGCCCACGGACAGGCCGAGGAATTCGTACAGCGGACGCATCCAGTTGGCGTCGCGACGGGCCAGGTAGTCGTTGACCGTGACCACGTGCACGCCTTTGCCTTCCAGGGCGTTCAGGTAGACCGCCAGGGTACCCACCAGGGTCTTGCCCTCACCGGTACGCATTTCCGCGATGGTACCTTCATGCAGGGCCGCACCACCGATCAACTGGACGTCGAAGTGGCGCATGCCCATCACGCGCTTGCCCGCCTCACGGGCGACCGCGAAGGCCTCAGGCAGGATCTGGTCGAGGGTCTCTCCCTTCGCCAGGCGCGCCTTGAACTCGCCGGTCTTGTCCCGCAGTTGCTCATCGGAAAGGGCCAACATCTGCTCTTCGAGCGCGTTGACTGCCGACACTACTTTGAGCATGCGTTTGACTTCACGCTCGTTCTTGCTTCCAAAGAGTTTCTTCAACAGCGGCGCAAACATATCGGCAGATTCTTCCACTAATGGGGACGGAGGGACGGCGCAAAACACCAGCCCTGCAGCCGACTAGGCTGCGTGCGAAGGGGGCATTCTACCCGGAAACGTCGGCGATGAAAGCGCATCCTGCCCTCTACCCCTCAGAGGCGAATCCACCAACCAAATAGTTGTTACAACATCTATATGGGGACGCCAGCCGACAGCTACAACCCCTGTTTGCTAACATGCCGAATCATTGATCAGATTGCCCGCCCATGACCTTTCGCCCACTGCCAGCCAAGGCCACT
>JBBNAI010000547.1:0-2197 GCA_037994305.1 Pseudomonas sp.
ACCTCGGCGATCAGGATCAGCAATCGCTGCAGGGCGCGAAAACGGCCCTGGGCGACTACCGCAAGGCCTTCGAACAGTTCGTCGCCAGTCGTGGCCAGAGCGCCCGCAGCAGTAAGGCGATGAACACGCAGACCGAGCAGGTCAGTGCGTTGCTGGCGCAGGCCGATCAGCAGCAGAAGCAGGCGATTCAGCGCGACAGCCAGAGCGCTCACCGCCAACTCGGCTTGATCACCCTGTTGGCGTTGGCCCTGGGTATCGGTGCCAGCCTGTTGATTCGCCATCTGATCCTGCAGCCGCTGCGCCAGGCCGTGCAGCTGGCCCAGCGCGTGGCGGCGGGTGATCTGACTCGTGCACTGGACACCGGCACACGCCGGGATGAGCTCGGCCAGTTGCTCGACACGGTGGGCAGCATGCTCGGCAGCCTGCGCGGGCTGGTGGGGCGCATCGGCAGCGGCGTTGGCCAGCTCAATGGCACGGCCGGCAGCCTGGCCGAGGTGATCGAGCGCAACAGCCGGGGGGTCGAGCAGCAACGCCAGGAAACCGAAATGGCGGCCACCGCCATGCAACAGATGAGCGCCACGGCTCAGGAAGTGGCGCGCAATGCCGGCGAGGCCAGCGCCGCCGTGGCCCAGGCCGATGACCAGGCGCGTGAAGGTGATGAGCTGGTGCGCCAGGCCGGAGGCAAGATCGACCGCCTGGCCGTGGAGATGACCGGCTGTGCCGAGGCCATGCAGTCGCTGCTGACGGAAAGCGCGGCGATTGGTGGTGTGCTCGACGTGATCAAGGCGGTGGCCGAACAGACCAACCTGTTGGCGCTGAATGCCGCCATCGAGGCCGCGCGCGCCGGCGAGCATGGTCGCGGCTTTGCCGTGGTCGCCGACGAGGTGCGCGGCCTGGCGCGGCGCACGCAGAGCTCCACCGCAGAAATCGAAGGATTGATCGGCCGCCTGCGCGGCGTCGCCCAGCAAGCCGCCGAGCGCCTGCAAGGCAGCCATGCACTGACCGATGAAACGGTGATCCTCGCCGGCCAGGCTTCCCAGGCGCTGACCCGCATCACCCGCGCGGTGTCCAGCATCGAACAGATGAACCAGCAGATCGCCGCAGCGGCGGAGCAGCAGAGCGTGGTCGCCGAACAGGTCAGCCAGAGCATGGCGCGGGTGCGCGAAGTGGCCGAGGACAGCGCGCGCGAGAGCCTGCAGCTGCAAGGCTCGACCGCCGAACTGCAGCAGGTCGGCGGTGAGCTGAATGCGGCGGTCGGGCACTTCCGCACCTAGGTATCAGGAGTTTTTTTTCATGCGTTACCGCCGTCTCGACCTCAACCTGCTGGTCGCCCTCGATGCCTTGCTCAGCGAGTGCAGCGTCAGCCGCGCGGCCGAGCGCTTGCACCTCGGCCAGTCGGCCACCAGCTCGGCGCTCGGGCGTTTGCGCGAGCATTTCAACGACCCGCTGCTGGTGCAGGTGGGGCGGCGCCTGGAACCGACGGCGTTGGGCCTGGAGCTATTGCCCAAGGTGCGCGAGGCGCTGGCACTGACCCGCGAGATCGTCGATGCGCCGGTGCATTTCGAGCCGGCCCAGTGCACCCGCCAGTTCACCCTGGTGGCCTCGGATTACATCGTGGCGGTGCTGCTGCCGGCGGTCAGTCGCGAATTGGCACGGGTCGCCCCGGGTGTGCGCCTGAGCCTGCGCGACATGCCCATGCCGCGCGATGGCGATGTGGTCAGCGAGGCGCTGGATTACCGCCGTAGCGATGTGGTGATCGTGCCGCAGCGGCGGCTCAATCCGGCCTATCCGCAGGTGCCCCTGCTGAGCGACCAGTTGTGCTGCATCGTCTGTGCGCAGCGCGCACCCTTTGCCGAGAGCTTGAGCCTGGCCGACTACTGCGCGGCCGAGCATGTGGTGCGCGAGTTCGCCGATGGCCGCAACCTGGCGATGGACGCCGTGCACCTGCGCGAGCTGGGCATCGAGCGGCAGGTGGGCGTGGCCCTGGAGAGTTTTGCCCTGATCCCGGAATTCATCGTCGGCAGCGCGCGGGTGGCCACGGTGTTCCGCCGCCAGGCCGAGCGATTCGCCCAGCGTTATCCGCTGCGCATTCATCCCACGCCGCTGGCGTTTCCCGAGGCGGTGCAGGTGATGCAGTGGCATCCCTACCAGGATCGTGACCCGGCCCTGGCCTGGTTTCGCGGCCTGTTGCTGGAGC
>JBBNAI010000548.1:0-2603 GCA_037994305.1 Pseudomonas sp.
TTTCCCTTGTATCGGGGCCAGCGCGGCCACCCGGTGCTGTTCGGCCGTCAGTTCTGGCCGGCGTTGACCCAGCTGAGTGGCGATCAGGGCGCCAGGGATGTACTGGCGGCCCATGAGTCGGCCTGGCGGGCGATCAGCCTGGACGACCCCGGTGTGCTGCGCGACGTGGATACGCCGCAGGCGCTGGGCTGATCAGTCACTACGCGGCGCATGCAGGTGATCGCGGCGTGCCAGGGTCGGGAACAGCTTGATCCAGGTACCGGTCACCAGCAGGGTGCCGATCCCGCCGATCAGCACCGCTGGCACGGTGCCGAACCAGTGTGCGGTGACGCCGGACTCGAACTCGCCGAGCTGGTTGGAGGCGCCGATGAACAGACCGTTGACCGCGCTGACCCGACCGCGCATCGCGTCCGGGGTGTCCAGTTGCACCAGGGCGCCACGGATGACCATGCTGATCATGTCCGCCGCGCCCAGCACCACCAGTACTGCCAGGCTGAACCAGAACGAGGTCGACAGGCCGAAGGCGATGGTCGCCACGCCGAACACCGCCACCGAGGTGAACATGATCGGCCCGGTGCGTCGCTCGATCGGGTAGTGGGCCAGCCACAGCGACATCAGTAGCGCGCCGACCGCCGGTGCCGAGCGCAGCAGGCCCAGGCCCCAGGGGCCGGTGAGCAGGATGTCCTTGGCGAACACCGGCAGCAGCGCGGTGGCGCCACCGAGCAGCACGGCGAACAGGTCCAGGGAAATCGAGCCGAGCACGTCCGGTTTACTGCGAATGAAGCGGATACCGGCCAGCAGCGATTCGATGCTGGCGGGGTCCTTGCGCAGCACCTGGCCGGTCGCCGTGAGGCTGAGCATCAGGGCGCAGGCCAGCACGTAGAGCAGGGTCGCCGGGCCATACACCCACTGGGAGCCGAAGGCATACAACAGGCCGCCGAGGGCCGGCGCAACGATGGTCGCGGCCTGCATGGCCGAAGCCGAGGCCGCCACGGCGCGGGGGAACAGTTCGGCGGGCACCACGTTGGGCAGCAGGGCCTGGGTAGCCGGCATCTCGAAGGTACGGGCCAGGCCAAGCAGGAAGGCCAGGCCGAAGATCATCTCGCGGCTGACATTGTCGGTGCTGCTGCCCAGCAGCAGGGCCAGGGCTACCAGCGCCTGCACGCTCTGGCAGACGGCGGCGATCTTGCGCCGCTCGAAGCGGTCGGCGGTGTGTCCGGCATGCAGCATGAACAGCAGGCGCGGGAGGAATTCGGCGAGGCCGACTAGGCCCAGGTCGAGCACGCTGCCGGTCAGTTGGTAGAGGTGCCAGCCGATGGCCACGGTGAGCATCTGAAAGCCGCTGGCGGTAAACACGCGGGCTAGCCAGAAGGCCATGAACGGCTTGTGCCGGCGCAGAAGAAGCTGGGACATGATGGGGTAATACTTAGGCGGCTAACGAGTTGCCCAGCCTAGCATGCCTGGCGGCAGTCGCCGTTGCGAATGCTGAACGCTGTGTTCGCCTATCGCCCCGTCTGTTGCTGTTCACGGCGAGGCAATACGCGGGCAAAAAAGAACCGGTGAGCGCAGGGCGATCACCGGTTCGGCGGGAGAGCTTCAAGCGAACAATCCTTCTGTGGAAGAGGAAAACCTGTTCGGTACCTGGCTCAGAGGTCAGGCGACGTCTTTGCCTTGCTTGGTGTTGAAGTAGCCGCTGTCGGCGACGTCTTTGCCCTGCTTGGTGTTGAAGTAACCACTGTCGGCAACGTCCTTGCCCTGCTTGGTATTGAAGTAACCGCTGTCAGCGACGTCTTTGCCTTGCTTGGTGTTGAAGTAGCCGCTATCGGCCACGTCTTTGCCCTGCTTGGTGTTGAAGTAACCGCTGTCGGCCACGTCTTTGCCTTGCTTGGTATTGAAGTAACCACTGTCAGCGAAGACGCTGGCGGAGGACAGGGTGGCGACCAGCAGGGCGGTGGTGATGAGTGCGTTTTTCATGTTGTTTTCCTCGTATCGGGTGTGGGGAAGTGAGTACGAGGGCTATGTTGGTGGCAACGCCGAAAACGCGGAAGTAAGCCTTCTCCATAGTGAACATCGAGACGCGTGATAGTTGGCTAAGGCCTTGCCAGCGCTGCGTCCTGGCGTTTCCGACGTGGTCTTCAGGCGCAGCAGTCGCGGCTGTCGAGGGCTTCCAGCAGGCGGCAATGTTCGGCGTGGCCGCTCTGGCAGGTGGCGATCTTGCTCAGTTCGGCCTGCATGTTCTGCAGGTCGCGGATGCGCGTCTCGATGGCGTCCAGGTGCTCGCGGGCCATGCGGTCCGCCGCGTCGCAGGGGCTTTGCGGATGGGCGGCGAGGTCCAGCAAGCTGCGGATTTCCTCCAGGCTGAAACCTAGCTCGCGGCCCCGGCGGATAAAGCGCAGGCGACGCACATCGACCTTTTCGTAGTGGCGATAGCCGGAGGCGCTACGGCGTGGTTGCGGTAGCAGGCCGGAGCGTTCGTAGAAGCGGATGGTCTCCAGGTTGACGCCACTTTCGCGGCTGAGGGCGCCAATGGTGAGGGGCTTGTCCATGGTTGACTCCGTAGTGACTACGGGGTTTAGCCTACTCTGCACCTGAACCAAGGAGAA
>JBBNAI010000549.1:0-4540 GCA_037994305.1 Pseudomonas sp.
TGCCGCTGGCCGAATACAGCACGAACAGGCTGCCCGCCCCCAGCGCCAGCAGAATCAGCAGCAACCAGCCGTCGATGTGCAGGCGCTGCAGCAGCGTGGCGCGGCGCTTGAACACGTCCTCATCGGAGATGCTGCGATCGAAGTTACTGTTCATGCACGGCGCTCGCGGGGTCCGCTTCAGGCTGCGGCGGACGGTATTCGGGTTTCAGCTGGCCATCGGGGCCCAGCAGCCAGGCGTCCATGACCTGCTTGGCCACCGGCGCAGCGACACTGGAGCCGCCCTCGCCGTTCTCGATCATCACCGATACGGCGATCTTCGGATCGCTGGCCGGCGCATAGGCGATAAACAGCGCGTGGTCGCGATGGCGTTCGTTGATCTTGCTGCGGTCGTATTTCTCGCCCTGTTTGATCGCCACCACCTGCGCCGTGCCGCTCTTGCCGGCGAAGCGATAGACCGCCGTGGCCCCGACCTTGGCCGCCGTGCCGCGCGGGGCGTGCACCACCATTTCCATACCGTTGCGCGCGTAATCCCAGAACTTCGGGTCGCGCAGAACGATATCCGGCATCGGGTTCGGATCCACCGGCTTGCTGCCCTCGATGTCCTTGGCCAGGTGCGGGCGAATCCACTTGCCACGCGTGGCCATCAGGCTAGCCGCCTGGGCCAGCTGCAGCGGGGTGGCCTGCATGTAGCCCTGGCCGATACCAAGGATCAGCGTCTCGCCCGGGTACCAGGACTGACGGTAGCGCCCGCGCTTCCAGTCGCGCGATGGCATCAGGCCTTCGGCTTCCTCGTTCATGTCCAGCGATACACGCTGGCCGAAGCCAAAGCGGCTCATGGTGTCGTGCAGGCGGTCGATGCCCATCTTGTGGGCAACGTCGTAAAAGTAGGTGTCGTTGGAACGCATGATTGCCATTTCCAAGTTCACATAGCCATCGCCCGTACGGTTCCAGTTGCGGTATTTGTGGGTATTGCCCGGCAACTGGTAATAGCCCGGATCGAACACCCGGGTCTGCGGCGTGACCACGCCGGTTTCCAGCGCCGAGACGGCGACCATCGGTTTGACCGTCGAACCCGGCGGGTACAGGCCGCGCAGTACGCGGTTGTACAGCGGCCGGTCGATCGAGTCGCGCAGTTCGGCATAGGCCTTGAAGCCGATGCCGGTGACGAACGGGTTGGGGTCGAAGCTCGGCTGGCTGACCATCGCCAATACCTCGCCACTGCTCGGCTCGATCGCCACCACCTCGCCACGTCGCCCGCCGAGGGCAGCCTCGGCCGCCTCCTGCAGTTTGACGTCGAGGGTCAGGGTGATGTCCTTGCCCGGCTGGGGGTCGGTACGTTTGAGCACGCGCAATACCCGGCCACGGGCATTGGTCTCGACTTCCTCGTAACCCACCTCGCCATGCAGCTGCGCCTCGTAGAAGCGTTCGATGCCGGTCTTACCAATATGGTGGGTGCCGCTGTAGTTGACCGGATCGAGCTGCTTCAGCTCTTTCTCGTTGATCCGCCCGACATAACCCACCGAGTGCGCGAAATGCTCCTTCTGCGGGTAGTGGCGTACCAGCTGCGCCGCCACGTCCACGCCCGGCAGGCGGAACTGGTTGACCGCGATACGGGCAATCTGCTCCTCGGTCAGCTCGAACAGCACCGGCACCGGCTCGAACGGCCGACGCCCCTGGCGCATGCGCTTCTCGAACAGCGCGCGATCGTCGGGCGTCAGCTCCAGCACTTCAACGATCACGTCCAGCACCTGCAGCCAGTCGCCGGCCCGCTCGCGGGTCATGGTCAGGCTGAAGCTCGGCCGGTTGTCGGCGATGATCAGCCCCTGGCGGTCGAAGATCAGCCCGCGGGTCGGCGGGATCGGCTGTACGTGGATGCGGTTGTTTTCCGCCAGGGTCGAGTGATAGTCGTACTGGATCACCTGCAGGTAATACATGCGCGCCACCAGCATGCAGGTCAGCAGGAGCACCGCAACGCCGCCGACCACGACGCGACGACGCACCAAACGGGCGTCCTTCTCGTGGTCTTTCAGGCGAATCGGCTGCGGCATCTAAGGCTACTTAATCAGACGGCTTTTTATTTGTGATACGGGTGACCGGACAGCACGCTCCAGGCCCGGTAGATCTGTTCGCCGATCAGGATGCGCACCAGCGGATGCGGCAAGGTCAGCGGCGACAGTGACCAGCGCTGCTCACTGCGCGCGCACACCTCCGGCGCCAGCCCCTCGGGGCCGCCGACCATCAGGTTGACGGTGCGCGCATCCAGACGCCAGCGCTCAAGCTCGGCCGCCAGTTGCTCGGTGCTCCAGGGCTTGCCCGTCACCTCGAGGGTGACGATGCGCTCGCCCGGCTGCACCTTGCTCAGCATGGCCTCGCCTTCCTGGCGGATCATCCGCGCCACGTCGGCATTCTTGCCGCGCGTGGTCAGCGGGATCTCCACCAGATCGAGCCCCAGTTCGGGCGGCAGGCGTTTGGCATATTCCTGCCAGCCATCCTCGACCCAGCGCGGCATGCGCGACCCGACCGCAATCAGCTTGATACGCACGGGGCGAACTTACTCCGGCAGATCCTGGTGCTGCGCACGGCTCTGCTCGGCGCCCTGCCACAGACGCTCAAGGTCATAGAACTGACGAGTAGCGACCTGAAACACATGCACCACGACGTCGCCGAGGTCGAGCAGGGCCCACTCGCCGCCGTCCAGGCCTTCGCTGCCGATCGGGCGCACGCCCTGCTCCTTGGTCTTGTCCAGCACTTCGTTGGCGATCGATTTGACGTGACGGCTGGAGGTGCCGCTGGCGATCACCATGAAATCGGTGACGCTGGTCTTGCCGCGCACATCGATGGTGGTGATGTCGGTGGCTTTCATGTCTTCCAGGGCTGCAATGGCAACCTTGACCAGTTCTTCGTTTTGCATCGTTACCTCATGAATCGGTTTGCCCACGGTAGAGTCCGTGGGTTTGGATATAGGCCAGCACGGCGTCGGGTACCAGAAAACGTACCGAACGCCCCTCTGCCAGCAAATGACGAATCTGCGTGGCCGACACCGCCAACGGCGTCTGCCAGACAAAAGCAATCTGCCCACTCGGCCCGACCAGGCCTTGCGGGTCACTCACACTGCGCGCCGCGAGCAGGTCGCGCAGCGCTTCCGGCGCCTCGCTGTCGGCGTCCGGCCGCTGCAACACCAGGATATGGCAGTGCTCCAGCAATTCCTGCCAGCGATGCCAGGTCGGCAACCCACAAAAGGCATCCCAGCCCAGCAGGAGAAAAACTTGATCATCCACCGCCAGCTCACCCCGCAACGACTCCAGGGTGTCGTAGGTGAATGACGGCTTGGCCCGCCGCAGCTCGCGGTCATCGACCAGCAATTGCGGCTCGCCGGCTACGGCCAGCTCGACCATCGCCAGGCGCTGTTCGGCGCTGGCCTGCGGTACTTCGCGGTGTGGTGGCCGGGCGCTAGGCACCAGCCTCAACTCATCCAGCACCAGCTGCTCGGCGACTTCCAGGGCGCCGCGCAGATGCGCGATATGCACCGGATTGAAGGTGCCTCCGAGCAAGCCAATACGGCGCGCCATCAGGTGCGGATGTGCCCGTCGCCGAACACCACGTACTTCTCACTGGTCAGGCCATCCAGGCCGACCGGGCCACGGGCGTGCAGCTTGTCGGTGGAAATGCCGATCTCCGCGCCCAGGCCGTATTCAAAACCATCGGCGAAACGGGTCGAGGCATTGACCATCACCGAGGCGGAATCCACCTCGGTGAGGAAGCGCCGCGCATCCGAGAAGTTCTCGGTAATGATCGCGTCGGTGTGCTGCGAGCCGTACTTGTTGATGTGCTCGATGGCCGCATCCAGCGAATCGACGATACGAATGGCGAGGATCGGCGCGTTGTACTCAGCGAACCAGTCGTCTTCCGTCGCTTCCAGCACGTCGCTGCCCAGCAGCGCGCGGGTCGCAGCGTCGCCACGCAGCTCGACGCCCTTGTCGCGGTAGATGGCGGCCAGCGGCGGCAGCACCTGGTCGGCGATAGCGCTGTGCACCAGCAGGGTTTCCATGGCGTTGCACGGCGAGTAGCGCTGGGTCTTGGCGTTGTCGGCCACGCGAATCGCCTTGTCGATATCGGCGGCCACGTCGATATAGACGTGGCAGACGCCGTCCAGGTGCTTGATCACCGGCACCTTGGCGTCGCGGCTGATGCGCTCGATCAGGCCCTTGCCGCCACGCGGCACGATGACGTCGACAAACTCAGGCATGGTGATCAGCGCGCCGACGGCAGCGCGGTCGGTGGTTTCCACCACTTGCACGGCGCAGGCCGGCAGGCCGGCTTCGGCCAGGCCGAGCTGGATGCAGCGGGCAATCGCCTGGTTGGAATGAATCGCCTCGGAGCCGCCGCGCAGGATGGTCGCGTTGCCGGACTTCAGGCACAGGCTGGCCGCATCGATGGTCACGTTGGGGCGCGACTCGTAGATGATGCCGATCACGCCCAGCGGCACGCGCATCTTGCCGACCTGGATACCGGACGGCAGGTAGCGCATGCCCTGGATCTC
>JBBNAI010000550.1:0-1691 GCA_037994305.1 Pseudomonas sp.
GCGAGAACGATGCGCCGCTCAAGGATGGCGACCTGGTGCTGATCGACGCCGGCTGCGAGATCGACTGCTACGCCAGTGACATCACCCGCACCTTCCCGGTCAGCGGCACGTTCTCGGCCGAGCAGAAGGCCATCTACGAGCTGGTGCTCAAGGCCAACGAAGAGGCCTTCAAGCACATCGCCCCGGGCAAGCACTGGAACGAAGCCCACGAGGCCACCGTGCGGGTGATCACCGCCGGCCTGGTCGAGCTGGGCCTGCTCGAAGGGGCGGTTGGCGAATTGATCGCCAGCGAAGCCTACAAGCCTTTCTATATGCACCGCGCCGGCCACTGGCTGGGCATGGACGTGCACGATGTCGGCGAATACAAGGTTGGCGGCGAGTGGCGCGTGCTCGAACCGGGCATGGCGATGACCGTCGAACCGGGCATCTATATCGCCGTGGACAACCAGAACGTGGCCAAGAAATGGCGCGGCATCGGCGTGCGCATCGAGGACGACGTGGTGGTGACCAAGAGCGGTTGCGAGATTCTCACCACGGGCGTACCGAAGACGGTCGCCGAGATCGAGGCGCTGATGGCTGCCGCGCGCAGCCAGGCCGCCTGAGTCGATGAGTCGCGTGCAGCTCGCCATCATTGGCGGCGGCTTGGTGGGCGCCAGCCTAGCGCTGGCCCTGCAGGCCGGTGCCAAGGCCCGTGGCTGGCGCATTCTGCTGGTCGAGCCGTTCGCACCTGGCGAAGGTTTCCAGCCCAGTTACGATGCCCGTTCCACGGCACTCTCCTACGGCAGCCGGCAGCTCTACGAGCGCCTGGGCATCTGGCCGGCGATCAGCCAGCGCGCCGAGGCGATCAGCCAGATCCATGTCTCCGACCGTGGCCGCCTCGGCGCCACCCGCCTGAGCGCCGAGGACGAAGGTGTGCCGGCGCTGGGCTACGTGGTGGAGAACGCCTGGCTCGGCCACTGCCTGTGGCAGGCCCTCGATCCCGAGGTGGTGAACTGGCGCTGCCCGGCCGAAGTCACGCGCCTGCAACCGCTGGGCGATGGCTATCGCCTGACCTTGAATGACGACAGCCAGATCGAATGCGACCTGGCGGTGCTGGCCGATGGCGGTCGCTCTGGCCTGCGCGAGCAACTGGGCATCGCTGTGCGCCATACGCCCTATGAGCAGAGCGCACTGATCGCCAACGTCAGCCCGGTCGAGTCCCATGGCGGCCAGGCTTTCGAACGTTTCACCGAAGACGGGCCGATGGCCTTGCTGCCGCTGGCCGACAACCGTTGCGCACTGGTCTGGACTCGTCCGCCGGTGGATGCCGAACGTTTGCAGCAGTTGCCCGATGTCGCGTTCCTGGCGGAGCTGCAGGCCGCCTTCGGCTATCGCCTGGGCGCGCTGCGCCAAGTGGGTGCCCGCCATCTCTATCCGCTGGCGCTGGTCGAGGCCACCGAGCAGGCTCGCCCGCACCTGGTATTGCTGGGCAACGCCGCGCACAGCCTGCACCCGGTGGCTGGGCAGGGTTACAACCTGTCGCTGCGCGATACCCTGGTGCTGGCCGAAACCCTGCTGGAAAGCACCGCGCCGCTTGGCGACCTGGCTACCCTGCAGCGCTACTTGACGCGCCAGCAGCAGGACCAGGCGTTGACCGTCGGCTTCTCCGATCGCCTGCCGCGCCTGTTCGGGCGGGGCGAATCGCTGCTGGT
>JBBNAI010000551.1:0-1602 GCA_037994305.1 Pseudomonas sp.
GCCAGCAGCCTGAGTTACACCGCCTACGACGGCTCGAAGCGCGGTTTCTCCGGGCGCCAGAATGGTTCCTACGTGTCTGGCTACAGCAGTGATGACCAGATCAGTCGCGATGCCTATGGCTACACCCTGGTGCTGTCCGGTACCTGGAACGATGTGTACGCCGGGGTCAACCTGTCGCCTTTTGGTGTGTTCAAGCATGACTTCCAGGGCAACTCGCACCAGACCGGTAACTTCATTGAAGGGCGCATGGCCTATACCACCGGCATCCGTGCCAACTACCTGAACAGCCTGGAGGCCGAGCTGCAGTACACCGAGTTCTACGGTGCCGGGCAGAACAACTCCGGGCGCGATCGCGACAACGTCGGGATCAACGTCAAGTACTCCTTCTGATCCATATGTTTTCGAGCGGGGCTGTGCGCAGCCCCGTCACTGACTCAATACGGAGAACCAACATGCTGAACAAGCTTTCGCTTATCGGCGCTGCCGTTGCCCTGGCGTTCTGCGCCGGCACCACGCTGGCGGCGGTTTCACCACAGGATGCCGCCAAGCTCGGCACCAGCCTGACCCCCTTCGGTGCTGAAAAGGCCGGTAATGCCGATGGTTCGATCCCGGCCTGGACCGGCGGTATCACCCAGGCTCCCGCCGGGTACAAGGGCAGCGGCTCGCACCACGTCGATCCGTTCCCGGACGACAAGCCACTGTTCACCATTACCAAGGCCAACCTGGACCAGTACAAGGACAAGTTGAGCGCGGGGCAGATCGCCCTGTTCAACTCCTATCCCGATACCTTCAACATGCCGATCTATCCGACCCGCCGTTCCGGCTCGGCGCCGCAGTGGGTGTACGACAACAGCATCAAGAACGCCACCACCGCCAAGCTGGTTGAGGGCGGCAACGGCTTCTCCGATGCCTACGGTGGTATCCCGTTCCCGATCCCGCAGGATGGTGTCGAGGCGCTGTGGAACCACATCGTGCGTTATCGCGGTACCTACATCACCCGCCGCTCGGTGGAAGCCGCGGTGCAGCGCAATGGCGTCTATTCGCCGGTAGTATCCGAGGTCGAGGCGCTGTTCCGCTACTACGACCCCAAAGGCAGCTACGCCGATCTGGGCAACATCCTGTTCTACTACCTGAACTTCACCAAGAGCCCGGCCCGCCTGGCCGGTGGTGCGGCGCTGGTGCATGAGACCCTGGATCAGGTGAAAGAGCCGCGCCAGGCCTGGGCTTACGCCGCCGGCCAGCGCCGTGTGCGCCGTGCGCCGAACCTGGCGTACGACACGCCGATCTCCGCCTCCGAGGGCCTGCGCACCGCCGACGACACCGACATGTTCAACGGCTCTCCGGATCGCTACACCTGGAAGCTGCTGGGCAAGAAGGAACTTTATATCCCCTACAACAACTACCGCATTGCCGCCGACGGGGTGAAGTACAAGGACCTGCTCCAGGTGGGGCATGTCAACCCGGCGCTGACCCGCAACGAGTTGCACCGCGTGTGGGTGGTGGAGGGCACGCTCAAACCGGGCTCCCGCCATGTGTACGGCAAGCGCACGCTGTTCCTTGATGAGGACAGCTGGCAGGCTGCCGTCGTGGATCAGTACGACA
>JBBNAI010000552.1:0-3875 GCA_037994305.1 Pseudomonas sp.
GGCGGCTGCCAGCGCGGAGCTGCCACAGGACTATGCGATGCTCCGCGCGCTGGTCGATGGGTCGCCCAATCCGATGTTCATTCGTGATCGCGAGGGGCGCCTGCTGACCTGCAATCGACACTTTCTCGAGTACTACCACGTTCCCTTCGACACGGTGCGCGGCACCCGCCTGGACGAGGCGCCCTGGCTTGCGCCGGAGTTTCGTGAGGAGGTGCAGCGGCGCTTCGTCGCGGCAGTCGAACAGGAGAGTTCGCTGAGCCACGATACGGCGATAGATATCTACGGCAGCACGCGGGTGCTGCATGTCTGGGGTATCCCTTATCGCGATGAACAGGGGCAGGTGACCGGTATGGTTGGCGGCCTGCAGGACCTGAGCAAACGTGAGGTACTGCTGGCCGAGCTGCGCAACGCCAAGGCCGAGGCGGAGGCGATGAGCCGGGCCAAAAGCGAGACCTTGGCGGCCCTGCACCGTGAGCTGCGCGCACCATTCGAACAACTGGCCACTGCACTACAGGACAGGGCCGAGGCCGCACCGGAGCAGGCAGCGCTGGCCCTGATCCAGCAGACCCTGCGCCACGCGGAGCAGCTTCTGCAGCTGGATGCCGAGCGCCTGGCGCCACGCTCGGCGGTGCAGCGTCTGGGCGAGTTGAGTGCGGCGATCCTGGCGCCGCTGAGTGCCCGGGCACAGGCCCAGGGCGCGGCATTGACGCTGGAACAGGCGCCCCAGGCCAAGCTCATGGCCTGGATCGATGAGCGCCACTATCGGCAGTTACTCGAGCTGTTGCTGAGTCGAACACTGGCGGCGGTTGGGCCGGCCGCGTGGCAGCTGACATTGCACGGCCAGCTGCAACCGGGCGGCTTGCTGCTCGTCCGTCTCGACTTGCAAGGCCAGAACGCTACGCAGGAGCGTGTCGCCGTTGCCCAGGCGCTGGATGCCGAAGGGCTCGCCGAACCCGCCGGCAGCCTGCAAGGCATCTACCTGCAGCACCTGCTGCAACTGCTCAACGCCAACCTGGTGTTCGGCACGGACGCCGAGGCGCCGCTCTGGTGCCTGGAGATGACCCTGTCGCCGGCGACCTAGTGAGTGCAGCGCTACGGGCATGTCGTCAGCGGGCCATCAATCGTCGCGGGTCAGCACTTCCAGCAGCTCGATCTCGAAGCGCAGGTTGGAGTGGGGCGTGATGTGCGCGCCCATCTGTCGTTCGCCATAGGCCAGGTGAGCCGGCACCAACAGCTTGCGTTTACCGCCGACCTTCATGCCCATCAGGCCCTGGTCCCAACCCTTGATCACCCGGCCGGTGCCGATTACACACTGGAACGGCTTGCCGCGCTGGTAGGACGAATCGAACAGCGTGCCGTCTTCGAGAAAGCCGCTGTACTGGGTGGTGATCAGGGCGCCTTTGACCACCTCCTTGCCGTCGCCCAGCTGGATGTCCTCGATCTGCAATTCGTTGCTCATCACGCGTTCTCTGATTGATTCGGCAGCCGCCCGGTGGCCGCCATGCGCCAGCGTTTTCGCAGGAATCCGCCGCTTTGGCAACTGCTTTGCCGGCAGTCGCCGCAGCTAAACCGCTGTGCACGCAGGCTGCACCAAAGCTGTTCGAGGCCAGTCCAGGTTGGGCCTTTTTGGTGGTTAATCGGCAGCGCGTAACGCTTGCCTACGCAGCCTGTCGGGCTTTACCCATTGGCACACAACGTGCTTTTACTACGGCAGCATGAAGAGCGTGTCGCACCGTGGGTGCGATGGCTTATGCGTAGGTTTGCTAGGGTTCCGATCATCGTTCGCGGTGGTGGCTGGTCCGAGAGCAGGCCGGTCTCGCAAGAGGCTTCACGGAGGGATAAAAGCCCGGGAGAACGTCGTCACAGCGTTTCTTCCTGCGTCCTTTTTCACCAATGGAGCCTTGTCATGACCCGGTCCGGGCTGACGTCGTCCCTCACCGTTTCGCCTTCCGGTCACCTGCCTTGCGGGCGATTGGCTGTGCGTAACTGTTTTTCATCACGAGGAGTTGCTGATGCGAATTGCTGATCGCTGGTTCGAGACAAAGCGGATTGATGACCGCATTACCCTGCTCTGGGAGCCGCATGTGGCGAGGGTCGAGCAGTGCAACATGTGGCATGTGCGCGGCCGCGATGCCGACCTGCTGGTGGATGCCGGCATGGGCATCAGCAGCCTGAAGACGGCGCTGGCCGAGTTGCTCAACAAGCCGCTGTTGGCCGTGGCCACCCACACCCATATGGATCATGTCGGCAGCCTGCACGAGTTCGAGCACCGCCTGGCGCACCCCTCGGAAGCGCACTCGCTGGCCAACCCGGATGACTACCCGGTGCTGTGCAGCTGCCATTGGCCGGGCACCATGCGCGCCGATATCGAGGCGCAGGGCTACGAGGTGCCGGACGTGCTGGTCGATGCCTATCCGCACGAAGGTTTCGACCCGCTGGCCTTTCGCACCCAGGGCACTCAGCCGACCCGCCTGATCGATGAGGGCGATGTGGTCGACCTGGGCGACACCGCCTTCGAAGTGCTGCACCTGCCAGGGCATTCGCCAGGCAGCATCGGCCTCTGGGAGAAGAGCACGGGCACCCTGTTCTCTGGCGATGCGATCTACGACGGCCCGTTGTTGGACAAGATTGCCGGCGCCGACCTGGCCGACTACCAGCGCACCATGCAGCGCCTGCGCGATCTGCCGGTGCAGGTGGTGCATGGCGGCCACGACCCGAGCTTCGGCCGTACGCGAATGCTCGAACTGACGGAGCAATACCTGCGTGGCGCTCGATAACAGGTCCTAGGGCTTCTGGTGCAAGGTGTTCAGGTGATAGAAGGTCGCCCGCGCACCTTCGCTGCTTGGCCCGTAGTTGTCCTGCGCGTAGGCGCCAGCCTTGAAGTACAGCTGCTGCAAGCCCCAGGAGCTGCTCAGTTTGCGGTAGTAGGTGCCATTGTCGTCGGCGCTGTGCACGCTGATGCGCAGGCGGCCGCTGGGGGTGAGGCGCAACTGGTAGCTGAAGCGTTCATCCAGGCTCACGTCGTTGACCAGAATGATGTTCTGCACCGTACTGTCGCCCGGGTACTTGCGCAGCAGGGCTTCGATCCGGCCGGTGCCGTTGACCAGGTGGTACTGCAGTTTGAGTAGCGGGTCATTGTTGCTGCCGGGCTCGTCCTTGCTGTGGATCTGGCCGATCACCAGCTTGTTCTTGCTCGGCAGTTGCTGCACCGAAAGCACGGCGCTGAGGATGTTGTCCGCCTCGCTGAAGTACCAGTTGTGCAACGTGCCGTTGCGCAGCGTCTCGCGCAGTTCGCTGCGTGGGTAGCGCGCGCTGGCGGTGCGTGAACCGTTCACCGGCACCCAGAAGACCACGCTGTGGTCGCGCTGGGGGCGGAAGTACTGGCTGCTGTAGCCGGCGTTGAGGCGCTGGGTGGTGATCAGCGTGGTCGAGCTGGTGGCGGGGACGGTGAGGTTCCAGGTGGTCAGATCGAGCATGGGCGGGCTTCCTGCGCGGAGGGGTGGGTGGTGTTCCGACCCCTCTAGTCCGGCAAGTTCAGCCCCGTCTGGCAGCTTTGGACGAACGGGTACTGGCCACTCGCCCAGTGTGCTCGCTTGCTCGTACGCGCTAGAAGCTCATCTCGATCACATCGTCCGGCACAATCAGCTTGCCGGCGGTCTTGGCGACGATTTCCTCGATGCTCACGCCCGGCGCGCGCTCGCGCAGGATGAAGGCGCCGTTTTCAATCTCCAGGTAGGCCAGGTCGGTAAGCACCTTGCGGATGCAGCCGCAGCCGGTGAGCGGCAGGCTGCAATGGGTGAGCAGCTTGGACTCGCCGTCCTTGGAGGCGTGGGTCATGGTGACGATGATGTTGTCCGCACCGGCCACCAGGTCCA
>JBBNAI010000553.1:0-1939 GCA_037994305.1 Pseudomonas sp.
CGGCAGCTCGGGGCGGGCCAGCAGCAGCACCGGCAGGCCGCGCTCGCGGGCGACCTGCAGCTTGGGTTCGGTGGCTGAGCCGCCACTGTTCTTGCTGATCAGCACATCGAAGTCGTGTTCGGTGAACAGTGCGCGTTCGGCCTCCAGCTGGAACGGGCCGCGTGCAGCGATGACCCGGGCGCGGGTGTTGCCGGGGTGGGCGTCGAGGATGCGCAGGGTCCACAACTGTTCGGCGGGAATCGTGTCGAGGTGCTCCAGCGGCTCGCGGCCGAGGGTGAAGAAGGGCCGGCGAAATGTGGCCAGCGCCGTGCTCAGCTCGGCCCAGTCAGCCACCGAGCGCCAGTCATCCTGCTCGCCGGCCTGCCAGCCCGGCCGGCGCAGCGCCCAGCAGGGAATGCCGCAGCTGGCGGCGGCCGCAGCGGCGTTGTGGCTGATCTGCGCGGCATAGGGGTGGGTGATGTCCAGCAGCAGGCCGATGTGCTGTTCGCGGATAAACGCCGCCAGCCCCTCGGCACCACCGAAACCGCCGACGCGCACCTGGCAGGCCAGGTCGCCGGGCACCTTGCCCAGTCCGGCCAGGCTGTAGATATGCGCCGGCCCCAACTGGCGCGCGGTGGCCAGGGCATCGCCGACGCCGCCGAGCAGGAGGATGCGCGGGCTCACGGCTTGCGGCTTTCCAGCAAGGTGATCGGCAGGGCGCTGCGCCAGGTATCGAAACCGCCCAGTGGCTGGGCCTGGGCCACGGCGATGCGGGTCAGCTCGCCGCCCTGTCGCTCACGGAAGGTCACCAGCGCGGCTTCGCTTTGCAGGGTTACGGCATTGGCGATCAGCCGACCGCCAGGCTTGAGCGCTTGCCAGCACTGCTCAAGCACGCCGGGAACAGTCACGCCGCCGCCGATGAAGATCGCGTCGGGCTGCTGCAGGCCACTCAGGGCATCGGGTGCAGCGCCGGCCACCAGTTGCAGGGCCGGTACGCCGAGGGCGTCGCGGTTGCGCTGGATCAGCTGCTGGCGCCCGGTATCGGCCTCGATGGCGATCGCGCGGCAGCTGGGGTGGCTGCGCATCCACTCGATGCCGATGGAGCCGCAGCCGGCACCGACATCCCACAGCAGCTCGCCGGGGCGCGGTGCGAGGCGGGCCAGGGTGATGGCGCGCACGTCGCGCTTGGTCAACTGGCCGTCGTGCTGGTAGGCGTCGTCGGGCAGGCCGCAAGTCAGTGGCAGGCGCGTGGCGCTGTCGTCGGCAAGGCACTCCACTGCCAGCAGGTTGAGCGCGGCGGCTTCGTCCAGCGCCCAGCTCTCGGCCAGGCCGTCGATGCGCCGCTCCAGCGGGCCGCCCAGGTGTTCCAGCACGCTCAGGCGGCTGGGGCCGAAGCCGCGCTCGCGTAGCAGGGCGGCGATGGCGGCCGGGCTGCTGCCATCGTTGCACAGGATCAGCAGGCGCTGGTCGGCGTGGATGTGTGTATTCAGCGCTGCCAGCGGGCGAGCGACCACCGACAGCAGGGCCACCTCCTGCAGAGCCCAGCCCAGGCGTGCGGCGGCCAGTGAGTAGGAGGAGGGGGCCGGCAGCACGCGCAGTTCCTCGGCCGCGACTTGGCGCGCCAGGCTGGCGCCGACACCGAACAGCATGGGATCGCCGCTGGCCAGCACGCAGATTGGCGTGCCGCGTTGCTCCAGCACTGGCGCCAGGCTGAAGGGGCTGGGCCAGGCCTGGCGCGGTGCGCGAATGCAGGCGGGCAGCAGCTCCAACTGGCGCGGCGCGCCGATGATTCGTTCGGCCGCCAGCAGGGCCCGGCGCGCGGCCTTGCCTAGCCCGGCGTAACCGTCTTCACCGATCCCCACTACTGTCAGCCACTGCGCCATCGGCGATTCCTACCTGTTGTCGTGCGGCCCGCTGCAGGCATGTCGCGGCGCCGGGCAAAGCGGGCATAATAGCGCCT
>JBBNAI010000554.1:0-1948 GCA_037994305.1 Pseudomonas sp.
ATGGCGGCGCCGGCCGCGACACACTCACCGGTGGCCATGGCGCGGACACCTTTCGCTTCAGCGCGGTGAGTGACAGCCACCGCACCAATACCAGCCAGCACAACGACACCATCACCGACTTCGACGGTGCATTCGACCGACTCGATCTCTCCGGCCTGGGCTTCAGCGCCCTGGGCAACGGCTACGGCGGCACGCTGTTGCTCAGTTACAGCAGCGCGAGTGATCGCACCTATTTGAAATCCTACGAGCCCGATGCCAGCGGCAATCGCTTCGAACTGACCTTCCAGGGCAATCAGCTGACAGCCCTTAACGCCACGAACATCATTTTCGAAGCCACCCTACCGCCACCACCTCCTCCGCCGCCGCCACCTCCGCCAGACCTAAGCACACTCACCGGCACCAGTGGCGATGACACGCTGACCGGCACCGACACCAATGAATTGCTGCTGGGTAATGCCGGCGCAGACAAGCTCAATGGCGGGGGTGGCAACGATGTGCTCGACGGCGGCGCCGGCAAGGATTTGCTGACGGGAGGCACGGGCAGCGACACGTTTCGCTTCAGCGACAAACTCGACAGCTTCCGCAACTACGGGCCCAGCGACATCAGCTCTGCCGACACCATTCAGGACTTCAGCGCGGGCATCGACAAGATCGACCTGTCAGCCCTGGGCATCACCGGCCTGGGTAATGGCTACGACCACACCCTGTACGTGACGCTCAACGACACGGGCACCAAGACCTCACTGAAATCCCGCGAACCCGACGCCGACGGCAACACCTTCGAAATCGCCCTGGCGGGCAATCATCTGGGTAGCCTGAGCGCGGCAGACTTCATTTTTGCCGAACCCACGCCGCAGAACACCCTCTTCATCCCCACCCTCGGCCAATCCAATTCGCGGGCACTGCGCATGCTCTCGGGGGACGAAGAGTCCGGGGTCACGGAAATGGTCAGCCAGCTGACCCGCTATACCGACTTCGACAAGGTGGAAAGCCTGTTCTTCGACCCGGACGATGAACCGGTGGACATCGCAGTCGGCGGCAGCACCGTCACCGGGCGATCCACTGCGACAGATTCGGAAAAGGCCAAGTCCTGGTGGTACAGCGACACCGATCAGCCAGGCGAAGCGCTGCTCAACGCGGTCAGCATTCTGAGCAGCCAGCTGGCCACGCTCCAAGCCAAGGGCAGCGTGACCATGGCGATGGTCTGGGGCCAGGGCGAGGACAACGCCATGACCTATGCCTTGGCCGCGGACAAGCAGGCTGAAATCGAGCTGTATAAGAGCAATACGCTGAAGGTCTTCGACTACCTGAAAACCCAGCTGGGCACCCCGGACCTGGTGTTCTACGTGATGCAGACGGGCAACTATCAGGCCGAGGCCGCCGCGCTGCGCGGTTTTAACGAGGCAGAAATTGCCGATATCGTCGCCGGCACTCAGGCCATCCGCCAGGCCCAGCTGGAGATAGCCGCCAGCCGCAGCGACGTGAAGATAGCCGTGGACTACACCGACCTGCCGATGCGCTACGACGTCGACCCGCTGACCTACTACTACGACGTCTGGCATATGCCCGGAGAGGCCAGTGAGATCATGGGCCAGCGCCTGGCGGACTTTATCGCCAACGACCTGGGCTACCAGAGTACCGACAGCGACAACAACGACCCCAGTACGATTTCCAGGTACCCCGCCCACCACGTCCTGGGCGGCGACGGCGACGACCTGCTGGTCGGTAGCCCCGGAGGCAATACCTTCGACGGCGGCCTCGGTAACGACCACATGGAAGGTGGCGCCGGTAGTGACGTTTACATCGTCGATAGTATTGGCGATAGCGTGAGTGAAACCGGCGCCAACCTCAGTGCCGAGGAATATGACACCGTCGAGGCCTCGGTGGACTGGACGCTTGGCGACAACCTGGAGAACCTCAGCCTGGTCGGCACCCTGGCGCTCAACGG
>JBBNAI010000555.1:0-7452 GCA_037994305.1 Pseudomonas sp.
CTGCCCAAGGACACTCCGGACTACGACGCGAAGAAGCAGGTCTACATCGACCGGCTGAATTTCGAGCTGGATATCATCATCCAGATGGGCTTTCCCGGTTACTTCCTGATCGTTATGGACTTCATCCAGTGGGCCAAGAGCAACGGCGTGCCGGTCGGCCCGGGCCGGGGTTCGGGTGCCGGTTCGCTGGTGGCCTATGTGCAGAAGATCACCGACCTCGACCCGCTGGCCTATGACCTGCTGTTCGAGCGCTTCCTCAACCCTGAACGCGTATCCATGCCCGACTTCGACGTCGACTTCTGCATGGACGGCCGCGACCGGGTGATCGACTACGTGGCCGAGAAGTACGGCCGTAACGCGGTGAGCCAGATCATCACCTTTGGCACCATGGCGGCCAAGGCGGTGGTGCGCGACGTGGCGCGGGTGCAGGGCAAGTCCTACGGCCTGGCCGATCGCCTGTCGAAGATGATTCCGTTCGAAGTCGGCATGACCCTGGAAAAGGCCTTCGAGATGGAAGAGCCGCTGCGCGACTTCCTCAAGACCGACGAAGAGGCGGCGGAAATCTGGGAGATGTCGCTCAAGCTCGAGGGCATCTGCCGCGGCACCGGCAAGCACGCCGGGGGCGTGGTGATCGCGCCGACCAAGCTCACCGACTTCTCGCCGATCGCCTGCGATGACGAGGGCGGCGGCCTGGTCACCCAGTTCGACAAGGACGACGTGGAGGCGGCCGGCCTGGTCAAGTTCGACTTCCTCGGCCTGCGCACCCTGACCATCATCAAGTGGGCGATGGAGACGATCAACCGCGAGCAGGCCAAGAAGGGCCTGCCGGACCTGAACATCGACTTCATCCCGCTGGACGACAAACCGACCTACGCGATGCTGCAGAAGGCCGAGACCACCGCGGTGTTCCAGCTCGAGTCGCGCGGCATGAAGGAGCTGATCAAGAAGCTCAAGCCGGACTGCCTGGAAGACATGATCGCCCTGGTGGCGCTGTTCCGTCCTGGTCCGCTGCAGTCGGGCATGGTGGACGACTTCATCAACCGCAAGCACGGCCGCGAACAGCTCTCCTACCCGCACCCGGATTACCAGTATGCGGGCCTGGAGCCGGTGCTCAAACCGACCTACGGCATCATCCTGTACCAGGAACAGGTGATGCAGATCGCCCAGGTCATGGCCGGTTACACCCTTGGCGGTGCGGACATGCTGCGCCGCGCCATGGGTAAAAAGAAGCCTGAGGAGATGGCCAAGCAGCGCGGCGGCTTTATCGAAGGCTGCGCCGGCAACAACATTTCGGCGGACCTGGCGGGCAACATCTTCGACCTGGTAGAAAAGTTCGCCGGCTACGGCTTCAACAAATCCCACTCGGCCGCCTATGGCCTGGTTTCGTACCAGACCGCCTGGCTCAAGGCACATTACCCGGCGCCGTTCATGGCGGCGGTACTGTCGGCGGATATGCACAACACCGACAAGGTGGTGACGCTGATCGAAGAGTGCCGCAGCATGAAGCTGCGCATCGATGCGCCGGACGTGAACACCTCCGACTTCAAGTTCACCGTCAACGACGACGGCCGCATCGTCTACGGCCTGGGAGCGATCAAGGGCGTCGGTGAAGGCCCGGTCGAGGCCATCGTCGAGTCGCGCCAGGACGGGCCGTTCAAGGACCTGTTCGACTTCTGCAACCGGGTCGACCTCAAGCGCATCAACAAACGCACCCTCGAAGCATTGATCCGCTCTGGCGCACTGGACCGCATGGGTCCGTACTTCCAGGACGAACTCAAGGCCTACCAGGCCAGCGTCGACCTCAACCGTGCCGTGCTGCTGGCAGCGATGGAAGAGGCGGTGCAGGCTGCCGAGCAGACCGCGCGCAGCCATGACAGCGGGCACATGGACCTGTTCGGCGGGGTCTTCGCCGAGCCGGAGCTGGATGTGTATGCCAAGCATCGCCGGGCCAAGGAGCTGTCGCTCAAGGAGCGTCTGAAGGGCGAGAAGGACACTCTCGGCCTGTACCTCACCGGCCACCCGATCGACGAATACGAGGGCGAGGTGCGCCGATTCGCCCGCCAGCGCATCATCGACCTGCGCCCGGCGCGCGAGTCGCAAACCATCGCCGGCCTGATCGTTGCCCTGCGCGTGATGAAGAACAAGAAGGGCGACAAGATGGGCTTCATCACCCTCGATGACCGCTCCGGGCGCATCGAGGCCTCGCTCTTCGCCGATGCGTTCGCCAGCGCCCAGGCGCTGCTGCAGACCGACGCGCTGGTGGTGGTCGAGGGGGAAGTGAGCAACGACGAGTTCTCCGGCGGCCTGCGTCTGCGCGCCAAGCGCGTGATGAGCCTGGAAGAAGCGCGTACCGGCCTGGCCGAAAGCCTGCGCCTGCGCCTGCCAGGTTCGGTGCTGCAGGGCGACCGTTTGCGCTGGCTCGGCGAGTTGCTGCGCAAGCACCGCGGTGCCTGCCCGTTGACCCTGGATTACAGCGGTGACGAGGCCAAGGCCTTGCTGCAGTTCGGCGAGCAGTGGCGCATCGATCCGGCCGACAGCTTGATTCAGACCCTGCGTGACCAGTTCGGCCGGGACAACGTCTTCCTCCAATACCGCTGAGGAGCAGGCCGCGCGCCTGCCTTCTCGGCCTCGACCCTGGGCGCCTTATCCCTTAAGGTAAGGCGCAGTTGGAACCAGCCGCCCGGCCGCCACGGCCGCCGACTCAAGACGGATGCCTATGAACCCGAATTTTCTCGACTTCGAACAGCCGATCGCCGACTTGCAAGCCAAGATCGAAGAGTTGCGCCTTGTCGGTAACGACAACGCGCTGAACATCGGGGACGAAATCTCCCGGCTGCAGGACAAGAGCAGCGCATTGACCGAAAGCATTTTCGGCAACCTCAGCAGTTGGCAGATTTCCCAGCTATCGCGCCATCCGCGTCGCCCCTACACCCTCGACTACATCGAACACATCTTCACCGAGTTCGACGAGCTGCACGGTGATCGTCACTTCTCCGACGATGCTGCGCTGGTTGGCGGTGTGGCGCGCCTGGATGGCCAGCCGGTAATGGTCATCGGCCATCAGAAGGGCCGTGAGGTGCGCGAGAAGGTACGCCGTAATTTCGGCATGCCGCGCCCCGAGGGTTATCGCAAGGCCTGCCGCCTGATGGAGATGGCCGAGCGCTTCAAGCTGCCGATCCTGACCTTCATCGACACCCCGGGCGCGTATCCGGGTATCGATGCCGAAGAGCGTAACCAGAGCGAAGCCATCGCCTGGAACCTGCGCGTGATGGCCCGTCTGAAAACCCCGATCATCGCCACGGTAATCGGTGAGGGCGGCTCCGGTGGTGCGCTCGCCATCGGTGTTTGTGACCAGTTGAACATGCTGCAGTACTCCACCTATTCGGTGATCTCGCCCGAAGGTTGTGCCTCGATCCTGTGGAAAACCGCCGAGAAAGCGCCGGATGCGGCCGAGGCCATGGGTATCACCGCCGAGCGCCTGAAAGGCCTGGGTATCGTCGACAAGGTGATTGCCGAGCCTTTGGGCGGCGCTCACCGCGATCCGGTCACCGTGGCGGCCAATGTCCGCGAAGAGCTGCTGACGCAGCTGGCTGGCTTGCGCAAGCTGGATACCGACAAGCTCCTGCAGCGTCGCTACGATCGCCTGATGAGCTATGGCCTGGCCTGATTCAGGTACAGCACCAGACACAACGGGCCTTCGGGCCCGTTGTTGTTTTAAGCTTGGCCGATGATCGATCTCGAACAGCAGCTACTCGCAACCCTCGGCCCCTGGCGCAATGCGCCGGCCTGGCGCGTCGCCCTGTCCGGTGGGCTGGATTCCACCGTACTGCTGCATCTGCTGGCGCGCCTGAGTCGCCAGCAGGCGTTGCCGCCGTTGTCCGCTATTCATATTCATCACGGCCTGCAGGCTGTGGCCGACACCTGGCCGGAGCACTGCCGCCAGCTGTGTGCCGAGCTGGGTGTGCCGCTGCAGGTCGAATTCGTGCAGGTCGACTCGGGAGCCAGCCTGGAGCGGGCGGCACGTGAGGCGCGTTATGCGGCATTTGCCCGACGATTGGCCGAGGGCGAGCTGCTGCTGACTGGCCAGCACCGCGATGATCAGGCCGAAACCCTGCTTTTACGCCTGTTGCGTGGCGCTGGCGTACGCGGCCTGGCGAGCATGCCGGTGCAGCGGCCCCTGGGGCGTGGGCAGTTGGTGCGGCCGTTGCTGCAGGTGTCGCGCGCGGCGCTGGAGGCCTATGCCCGTGAGCAGGCGCTGGAGTGGGTCGAGGACCCTTCCAATAGCGATAGCCGCCTGGCGCGTAACTTCCTGCGCCGCGAGGTGTTGCCTGGTCTGGCGCCGCACTGGCCGCAGGCGGCAGGCAATCTGGCGCGTAGCGCCGGCCATCTGCGCGAGGCGCAGGAGCTGCTGGATGAACTGGCGTCGCTCGACCTGGGTACGGCCGATACCGACCATGAGTTCGCCTGGCTGGGGTTGCCGTCGCTGGCGCTGGCCCCTCTGCAGGTTTTGTCCGATGCCCGCCAGCGCAATGCCCTGCGTCATTGGCTGGCAGCATTCACCCCCTTGCCGGATAGCGAGCACTGGGCCGGCTGGCGTGATCTGCGTGATGCGGGGGGCGATGCGCTGCCGCTGTGGCGCTTGGCTGGTGGTGAATTGCGCCGCGCCGACGGACGGTTGTGGTGGCTCTCGGGGGATTGGCTGAAGGCTCCGGGCCAGGCACAGCCGTGGCCTGATTCCGCTGTGCCCCTGGAATTGCCTGGTAATGGCCAGGTACAGATCGTCGGGCAGGCGCCGTCGGGATCGCTGCAGGTGCGTTATCGCCAGGGTGGGGAAGTGCTGGTGGTGGCCGGGCGTGGTCACCGTGATCTCAAGCGCTTGCTCAACGAGCGCGGCATTCCGGCCTTCGCGCGCGGTCGCCTGCCATTGCTCTACCGTAACGACGAGCTGCTGGCGGTGGCCAATCTGCCGGGATTGGAGGCTGCGCAGCAGGGCGAGTGGCGGCTGTGCTGGAAGCCACCGACGAACGAGCAAGGTTTGAGCTGAAAGGGCCTTTCCGGTAGACTACGCTCCCGTCTTGTTACTGCTTTCTGCGGATTCCCTCGGAACCCGCGGCAGCTTGCTTATTTCAGGTTGGCCAGGTGCGCCGGCCTGCGCTTTCACCCCGGCGGCACTGACCGCCTGAACGCAGACTTCTAGGATTTTTCATGACGCGCTACATCTTCGTCACGGGTGGTGTTGTTTCTTCATTGGGGAAAGGCATCGCTTCGGCTTCACTGGCAGCCATCCTGGAGGCGCGGGGCCTGAAGGTCACCATGCTCAAGCTGGACCCCTATATCAACGTCGATCCGGGCACCATGAGCCCGTTCCAGCACGGTGAGGTGTTCGTCACCCACGACGGCGCTGAGACCGATCTTGACCTGGGCCACTATGAGCGGTTCATCCGCACCACCATGACCCAGAACAACAACTTCACCACCGGTCGCGTCTACGAAGACGTGCTGCGCAAGGAGCGCCGTGGTGACTACCTGGGCGCAACCATCCAGGTCATCCCGCACATCACCGACGAGATCAAGCGCCGCATCATCAAGGGTGCCGGTGATGCCGACGTGGCCATGGTCGAGATCGGCGGCACGGTCGGCGACATCGAGTCGCAACCGTTCCTCGAAGCCATTCGCCAGCTGCGTGTCGAAGTCGGCGCCAAGCGCGCCATGCTGATGCACCTGACCTTGGTGCCATACATCGCCACCGCAGGCGAGACCAAGACCAAGCCGACCCAGCACTCGGTCAAGGAACTGCGTTCCATCGGCCTGCAGCCTGACGTGCTGATCTGCCGCTCCGACCATGAAGTCGACCTGTCCTCGCGTCGCAAGATCGCCCTGTTCACCAACGTCGAAGAGCGTGCGGTGATCGGCCTGGAAGACGTCGACACCATCTACAAGATTCCGTCCGTGCTGCATGCCCAGGGCCTGGACGACTTCGTCGTCGAGCGCTTCGGCCTGCAATGCGGCCCGGCTGACCTCTCCGAGTGGGACCGCGTGGTGGATGCCAAGCTGAACCCGGAGAAAGAAGTCACCATCGCCATGGTCGGCAAGTACATGGAGCTGCTGGATGCCTACAAATCGCTGATCGAAGCGATGAGCCACGCCGGTATCCAGAACCGCACCAAGGTCAGCATCCGTTACATCGATTCCGAAGACATCGAGAACAAAGGCACCGACCTGCTCGAGGGTGTCGATGCCATCCTGGTACCCGGCGGCTTCGGTTTGCGCGGCGTGGAAGGCAAGATCACCACCGTGCAGTACGCCCGCGAAAACAAGATCCCCTACCTGGGCATTTGCCTCGGCATGCAGGTCGCAGTGATCGAGTTCGCCCGTAACGTATTGGGCTGGAAAGACGCTAACTCCACCGAGTTCGACCAGCACGGTGCGCACCCGGTCGTTGGCCTGATTACCGAATGGCAGGACGCCACTGGCGCCACCGAAACCCGCAGCGATGCTTCCGACCTGGGCGGCACCATGCGCCTCGGTGCACAGGATTGCCAGCTGGAAGCCGGTTCGCAAGTGCGTGCCTGCTACGGCAAGGACGTGATCGTCGAGCGCCATCGTCACCGCTACGAAGTGAACAACAACCTGCTGCCGCAACTGCAGGCCGCCGGCCTGAAAGTATCCGGTCGCTCCGGCGACGGCGCGCTGGTTGAAGTGATCGAGGCCCCGGATCATCCGTGGTTCGTCGCTTGCCAGTTCCACCCGGAATTCACCTCCACCCCGCGTGATGGTCACCCGCTGTTCAGCGGCTTCGTCAACGCGGCGCTGGCCCAGAAGGCACGCAAGGCATGACCCAGAAAACTATTCGCGTCGGTAACATCGAGATCGCCAACGACAAGCCGTTCGTGCTGTTCGGTGGCATCAACGTCATGGAGTCGCGTGACCTGGCCATGCAGGCCTGTGAAGAGTATGTGCGGGTTACCGAAAAGCTCGGCATCCCCTACGTGTTCAAGGCCAGCTTCGACAAGGCCAACCGCTCCTCCGTCACCTCCTTCCGTGGCCCGGGCCTGGAAGAGGGCATGAAGATCTTCGAGGAAGTGAAGAAGACCTTCGGCGTGCCGGTGATCACCGACGTACACGAACCTTACCAGGCCGCTCCGGTGGCCGAAGTGTGCGACATCATCCAGCTGCCGGCCTTCCTGTCGCGGCAGACCGACCTGGTTGTGGCCATGGCCAAGACCCAGGCCGTGATCAATATCAAGAAAGCCCAGTTCCTCGCGCCGCAGGAGATGAAACACATCCTGACCAAGTGCGAAGAGGCGGGTAACGACCAGTTGATTCTCTGCGAGCGCGGCTCCTCCTTCGGTTACAACAACCTGGTGGTGGACATGCTCGGCTTCGGCATCATGAAGCAGTTCAACTACCCGGTGTTCTTCGACGTCACCCATGCCCTGCAGATGCCGGGCG
>JBBNAI010000556.1:0-3086 GCA_037994305.1 Pseudomonas sp.
CTGCCAGTTGTTCTCGCTCCGGTGACGTAGGACAATTGCCCGTTATCCCGTTTCCCTTAGCGACCCTGCATGGCTTTCCTCGCCCTCGGTATCAACCACAAGACCGCCTCGGTCGACGTACGCGAGCGCGTGGCATTTACCCCCGAGCAGCTGGTCGAGGCCTTGCAGTTGCTGTGTCGCAGCACGCCCAGCCGGGAAGCGGCGATCCTCTCCACCTGCAATCGCAGCGAGTTGTACCTGGAGCAGGATCAACTGGCCGCCGACGATGTGCTGCGCTGGCTGGCCGACTACCACCGCCTGAATATCGATGACCTGCGTGCCTGCGCCTATGTGCACCAGGACGATTCCGCCGTGCGCCACATGATGCGCGTGGCCTCCGGTCTGGACTCCATGGTGCTGGGCGAGCCGCAGATTCTCGGCCAGATGAAGTCCGCCTACGCGGTGGCGCGCGAGGCCGGTACCGTCGGCCCGCTGCTCGGCCGGTTGTTCCAGGCCACCTTCAGTACCGCCAAGACCGTGCGCACCGACACCGCCATCGGCGAGAACCCGGTTTCGGTGGCTTTTGCCGCCGTCAGCCTGGCCAAGCAGATCTTCTCCGACCTGCACCGCAGCCAGGCGTTGCTGATTGGCGCTGGTGAAACCATCAGCCTGGTCGCGCGCCACCTGCATGATCAGGGCGTCAAGCGCATCGTCGTGGCCAACCGCACCCTGGAGCGCGCCAGCCAGTTGGCCGAGCAGTTCGGTGCGCATGCCGTGCTGCTGGCCGATATCCCCCAGGAGCTGGCCAACAGCGATATCGTTATCAGTTCCACCGCCAGCCAGTTGCCGATCCTCGGCAAGGGTGCGGTGGAGCGGGCGCTGAAGCAGCGCAAGCACAAGCCGATCTTCATGGTCGACATCGCCGTGCCGCGCGACATCGAGCCGGAAGTCGGTGAGCTGGACGACGTTTATCTGTATACCGTCGATGATCTGCACGAAGTCATCGCCGAGAACCTCAAGAGCCGCCAGGGCGCGGCCCAGGCCGCCGAAGAACTGGTTGCCAGTGGCGCCGACGACTTCATGCAGCGCCTGCGTGCGCTGGCTGCGGTGGATGTGCTCAAGGCCTACCGGCAGCAGGCCGAGCGCCTGCGCGACGAGGAACTGGCGCGCGCCCAGCGCATGCTGGCCAACGGCACCCCGGCTGACGAAGTGCTGGCGCTGCTGGCGCGTGGCCTGACCAATAAACTGCTGCATGCACCCAGCGTGCAGCTGAAGAAAATCTCCGCCGATGGCCGCTTCGAAGCACTGGCCGTGGCCCAGGAACTGTTTGCCCTCGACGAGGGCGAGTCGAAGCCATGAAAGCCTCATTGTTGAACAAGCTGGACATCCTCCACGACCGCTACGAGGAGCTCACTGCGCTGCTCGGTGATGGCGAGGTGATCAGCAACCAGACCCAGTTCCGTGCCTATTCCAAGGAATATGCCGAAGTCGAACCGGTGATCCTCGCCTACCGCGATTTCCTCAAGGTGACCGATGACCTCGAGGGCGCCCAGGCGCTGCTCAAGGACAGCGACCCGGATCTGCGCGAGATGGCCGAGGAAGAAGTGGCCGGGGCCAAGGCGCAGCTGGTCGAGCTGGAAGACCGCCTGCAGCGCATGCTGCTGCCCAAGGATCCTCGCGATGGCCGCAACGTGTTCCTCGAAGTGCGTGCCGGCACCGGTGGTGACGAGGCGGCGATTTTCTCCGGCGATCTGTTCCGCATGTATTCGCGCTACGCCGAGCGCCAGGGCTGGCGAGTCGAGATTCTTTCGGAGAGCCCGGGCGAGCATGGTGGCTATAAAGAGGTGATTGCCCGTGTCGAGGGCGACAACGTCTACGCCAAGCTCAAGTTCGAGTCCGGTGCCCACCGCGTACAGCGCGTGCCGGAAACCGAATCCCAGGGCCGTATCCACACCTCGGCCTGCACCGTGGCGGTGTTGCCCGAGCCGGATGAGCAGGCCGTCATCGAGATCAACCCGTCGGACCTGCGTATCGACACCTATCGTGCGTCCGGCGCTGGTGGTCAGCACATCAACAAGACCGATTCGGCCGTGCGCATTACCCACATTCCATCGGGCATGGTGGTCGAGTGCCAGGAAGAGCGCTCCCAGCACAAGAACAAGGCCCGGGCGTTGTCCTGGCTGTCGGCCAAACTGAATGACCAGCAGGACGCCGCCGCGCACAAGGAAATCTCCGACACGCGCAAGCTGCTGGTGGGTTCCGGCGACCGTTCCGAACGCATCCGTACCTACAACTTCCCCCAAGGGCGGGTTACCGATCACCGTATCAACCTGACCCTGTATTGCCTGGACGAAGTGCTGTCCGGTGGCGTGGAAGCGGTGATCGAGCCATTGCTGGTGGAATACCAGGCCGATCAGTTGGCTGCCCTGGGCGATTGATGTGGTTGTAACAAGCGGTAGGGTGGATGACGCTCTGTTCATCCACCAAGAGTCTTCACGGTAGATCGGTGACGCGCGATCCACCCTACGAGAGAGTCATGGTCACCATCCAATCCCTGCTCGATAGCGCCGACCTGCCCGACTCGCCCAGCGCCAGCCTGGATGCCGAGCTGCTGCTGGCTGCCGCCCTGGGCAAGCCGCGCAGCTACCTGCGCACCTGGCCGGAGCGTGAACCGAGCGCCGAGCAGCTTGCGCTGTTCAGCGCCATGCTGGCGCGTCGCCGCGCGGGTGAACCGGTGGCCTATATCCTCGGCCAGCAGGGTTTCTGGAGTCTCGACCTGGAAGTCGCTCCGCATACCCTGATTCCCCGCCCGGATACCGAATTGCTGGTGGAAACCAGCCTCGAACTGCTGCCGCCAACACCGGCACGGGTGCTCGACCTGGGTACGGGCACCGGTGCGATTGCCCTGGCTCTGGCCAGTGAGCGCGGTGGCTGGCGAGTGACTGGCGTGGATCGGGTCGAGGAGGCCGTGGCCCTGGCCGAGCGCAATCGCCAGCGTCTCAAGCTGAATAACGCCGCATTCCGTGCCAGCAGCTGGTTTTCCGCGCTGGCGGGCGAGCGCTTCAACCTGATCGTCAGCAACCCGCCCTATATCGCCGCAGATGACC
>JBBNAI010000557.1:0-6913 GCA_037994305.1 Pseudomonas sp.
CTGCAGCAGTGGGACAGCTTCACCCACGCCGTACTGGAATCCTTCTCGCTCGACGGGCTGCTCAGCTTCGCCCTGGCGCTGATGGTGGCCAAGACCCTGCACGAGCTGGGGCATGCGCTGGTGGCGACACGTTTGGGCCTGAAAGTCGCGCACATGGGTATAGCCTTCGTCGTGATGTGGCCGATGCTCTATACCGACACAGGCGAGAGCTGGAAGCTGCGCAGCTCGCGCCAGCGCCTGAGCATCGCCGCCGCTGGCATCATCACCGAACTGGCCCTGGCTGGCCTGGCCACCCTGGGCTGGGCCCTGTGCGAGCCCGGCATGCTGCGCAATGCCCTGCTCTACCTGGCGACCACCAGTTGGATCCTGTCGCTGGCCTTGAACCTCAGCCCCTTCATGCGCTTCGATGGCTACTTCATCCTCTCCGACCTGCTGGACTTCCCTAACCTGCATGAACGCTCCTCGGCCCTAGCCCGGGTCGCCATCCGTCGCACCCTGCTGGGCCTGGACGAGCCCTGGCCGGAGATATTCCCCACCTCTCGCCGGCGCCTGTTGGTGACTTTCGCCTTCATTACCTGGCTGTATCGGCTGGTACTGTTCCTCGGCATCGCCGTGGCGGTCTACCTGATGTTCTTCAAGCTGCTGGGAATATTCCTGTTCCTGGTGGAGATCGCCTGGTTCGTCGCTCTGCCCCTGCAGCGCGAACTCCAGCACTGGTGGCAAGCACGCGCAGGCATCCCCAACCGCAGCCGCTACCTGCTGTGGGGAACACTCGGCGCCGTCCTGCTGGTGCTGATACTGCCCTGGCACAGCCAGATTCGCCTCGACGGGGTGGCCAGGGCCGAACAGCAGCTACGCGTGTTCACGCCCTTTCCCGCCTTGCTGAAGGCCGTTCACCCACAAGGCTCGGTACAGGCCGGAACCATGCTGGTCGAACTGGACGATCCCGATATCACCGCCCGTATGCGCGGTAACCAGGCTAGCATCGACAGCTACCGCGCCCGACTCGACGGCTTGCTGGCCGATCAGGAAGGGTTGCAACAGCAGATCAGCACCGAACAGCGCTTGGGGGTGGAAGTGGAGCAGGTACGTGCGGCCAAGGCCGAGGTGGCCCGCCTAACGTTAAAAGCTCCATTCACGGGGCAATGGCAAGACGTGGACGCGGAATGGCAAGAGGGCCAATGGATCGGCAGCCACGAACAGATAGGCGTGCTGCTCGACCCACAGCATTGGCAGGTCGATGCCTATGTAGAGCAGGACCAAGTGCATCTTCTGAGCGTCGGGGATTCGGCTCGCTTCTATCCCAAAGGCCAACCGCTTGTGATCGAGGGTCGGGTAGTGGAAGTCGGTAGCACCCCAGCCACCCGACTCAGCCACCGGATGCTCGCAGCCAAGCTGGGTGGTCCCATCAACACATCCCACGAAGACGACGGGATGATGCCGACCACGCCCCTATTCCATGTTCTGGTGCAACTGAACGGCCCGCCTGGCGGCTTGCGCGAGACAATGGGCCATGTGCAAATCTACGGCCGCCGTCGCAGCCTGCTAGGGGAGATGGCAACCTATGCGGCGGGGATTGCGTTGCGTGAAAGTGGGTTCTGAGTAAGTAGCCTGACACTACCAGTAGGCTCCAATGAGCAGCCCCGGCTTTTCTAGAGACCGTAACGTCGTTCGAACTCTACCGGCGACAGCTTCTCGGCGAAACCATGTCGCCGTTTGGGGTTGTAAAACATCTCGATGTAATCGAACACATCGCTTCTCGCCTCATCTCGACTGCCGTAAATCCTGCGCTTAATCCGCTCACGCTTGAGCAGCTGGAAGAAGCTTTCGGCGACCGCCTTGTCATGACAGTTGCCACGGCGACTCATGCTGCCAACCAGATTGTTGGCCCTGAGAAAACTCTGCCAATCCGAGCTGCTGAACTGACTGAGTGGATCATTACTTCCTGCTTCGGCTTGCGTCGCCAGACGGCCATCAGCAGCGCATCAATGGCCAGGTCGCTGCTCATACGAGGTTTCATCGACCAACCAATGACCTGCCGAGAGAACAGATCGAGCACCACTGCCAAATACAGCCAACCTTCGTAGGTGCGGATGTAGGTGATATCGGTGACCCAAACCTTGTTTGGCTCGCTGACATTGAACTGGCGTTCCAGCCGATTCGGCGCAGGTGTTGGCGGCTTGCCGCCATAGCGACCGGGGCGGCGACGATAGCCTGTTTGCGAACGCAGTCCTTCCGCACGCATCAGCCTAGCCACGCGATGACGCCCACAGTACTCACCTAGTTCGCGCAGATCTGCATGGATCTTGCGATAGCCATAATGCATCGTGCCACGTCGCGGGCAACCTAATGGATGCTGCGGACGATCCTTCGGTTCGGCGTGTTAGGGCATGGGCGAGCCCCCCTTCCATATTGGCGGCACCTTCTCGGCTTCGAATTGCATTTCTGAAAAAGGCTGGAGACTGGAAAGACCAGACCAATCAGTCCCAACCCAAGGGATCCAAGCCGAGGAATTTCTAATGCTGAAAACTCTGTTCTCTAGCGCTAAAAAACTGCTCTGCCCATCACACAACCCTGGCTACCAAACCAAGATCTATCTAACCGTGGGCAAGCCGTTGGTGCTCCATGACTCCTTAGACTTCGGACCGCTGGCTACTGCCAAAGAGATAGAGCACCTTACAAAATTTTGGCAGATAGAAGAGACAACTGATGCTGACCTCACGGCGCTAAACCAGCGAGGGCCTGCTCTTTCATTTGAATCGTTCAGCGAGATCGACTATGCGGGGCAGCTTGCATGCTTGGAACTTGGACATTACGACGCCAAGCTCACGGCAAACGCTATCACCGCTTGCCTCTTATCCCCAGGCAAGCGGTGGAACAGAACCAACAGACGGGCAGAATCGTCTTCTTCCGCATAGAAATAGGCCTCAGGCAAATCCAAGACTGCGGCAATTTGCCTGACTACTGAAATGTTGGGTGCATGCTTTGCTGTTTCGTACTGGTTCATTCGTGCACTAGCCGACATCGGATCGAGCCCTGCAAGGATACCCAATCGCTCTTGAGACAAACCTGACGCCCCACGTGCCTCCTTTAGTCTCTTCGCAAGAACTGACATCTGATAGCCCCAAAAGACTAAGAGATTCTTAGATTCTTCTTGCCCATATACTAAGACTTCCTTAGCCTTGAGCTTGCTTACCCCTATCTCATCCCTGATGGCCAACGCAGGATCGCCCAACCACGCGGTCTGGAGGCTCAAAGTATCAAGGTGAACATGATGTACAGAGCTGCTTTCGCTGTAGGCCTTTCCCTCGCTCTAACAGGTTGTGGTCTGCTACCTAGAACTGGGACACCATCAACTGCGCTTCAGGTTGCTGATGCGATGGGCGTACCTGCGGAGGATATGAGTCGGGAGGATTTCAATGCCCGCATAAGAGTCGGGAGATCAGATCGAGATTCCGCTCAGAACGGTCAAAGTATCGATGCCGCCATGTACAGCCTGATTGCCCGTGATCCGACGATGTTTCTAATATCTGGATTTATTCCAGCTGGTATAGCCAGCAATACGCACATCGCAGCTTGGGTACCCGAGACAATGGCTGTGGACGGCAAGGCGGCAGTCGTCGTAGCGGAAAAGGCCTTCAGAAAAGCCAGCGCCGAGGTCTATGGCAGCACCTCTCAAGACAAGGCACAGATCAAAGCAACGCCGACTAAATACATCATGGGAGTCGCCTATGGTGAAGGCAGCCCAGTGCACTCCGTTACTCAGCTAGTTCAAATGGCTGCTGGGCACACACCCTCACTCGTCCCGGCCCCTTCATTCCTCACAGCTCAAGGAAAGGCTTATGGGCCATTGTTCTTGGGAATTCATGGTCACGCGAGCAACAAAGAAGACCTGGAGAAAATCGAGCGACTCTCTTCTCTGCTGCCTGAATGGTTCTACATATACAACCCTGGGCTTGCCCAAGTTGCACCAGCAACAGTTCTGAACAATGGTAAGCATTTGCCATTCGTTGAACCCAAGTAAAGCTGCATAGCTTTGAAGCGAACCTAGCAATCATTGAGAGTTATGACATGAGAAAAATAAAACTTATCCCCTTGGTAGGCGCTCTTTTGCTCAGCGTGGCCGGATGTAATGAACATAGCCATTCGCTAACTGGCAAAGCATGCCTTGGCACAAACAACGACACCTTAGTAGAGTCACTAGGAGACCAGTGCCAAGCGGGAGATATGATCGGCACGAAACATCCAGCTTATTTTTGCGACTTCTCCTATGCAGTAGCTTTCAATCAATATAATTCCGCATTTTGTGTTTTTTCTGGCGCTCAGGCAGAGGAACGTATTCAGGACAGTAAACCCTCACCACAAAGCAAATAACCCCGAACAAACGACCAGCATCAAGAAGTCCATAGAAATTCATAACTCGATGGGTTGCATATATTGAAGCTCGTTTACCAATTGGCATGCATATAGCTATTTTCTTCACGAAAAGCATTGGCTATAGAATCCGCGAGAGATCTGAATTTTCATCATAGGACACATAGTCCTGCTTGCTAACGCCAAGAGCACTACAGAGTCCATTACTCGTATGTATCTGAGCTACAACAGCGAAGACCTGCCCTCAGAGTGGCGGTGGCCTACAAAGCAAATAGGCGCTTGCCATAATAGAAAGTCAACGTCGACATACATGCTGTGCTAAAAGCCCTTGCCGCAGGTAGGTGAGGTGTACGGATGGTGTACTTACGAACACTTGGCTAGCGCCACACGAAAAAAACCGCGAGATAGATGCCCATCACAGCACTGCAGGTGTACGTAGCTACACCTTTTGTGCACCTTACGTACACCTTCCTACTTGGCACTCGGCAGACTCTCCTCCAACACCCAAGCAGCGCTTGCCAACCCTCGGCAAGTTATGCAATTGTTCTCCCATCACAGTGGGCCATGAGTGCCTGCTCTGGGTGAGCTGCCACTAGCAGCACATTTCAAAGGCTTCGCTACGTTTTGGATGCTACCAATCCGACGTACGATGCCCCCGCTACAAACAGAGACAGTTTTGTTGGATTGGCTAGAAGCCTTACCAGCATTAGTTCTCAGGCCAGCCACACACTGACACTACAGCTGACACTACGTCTTAGCTAGTCGTCCCGAGGTCATCACCACGACACACTGCGTCCCATCGGGACATTTGCCTGACAGGCAAAATTGCATGCTGCACGTCGGTAGTTGACCTCAAATACTGCACTGCGGCGGATCTCGTCAGTCCGCCAGCCTCTCCGCCGTCCGAATCGGACCTGCCGGGCTTCGTAGTACGCTCTCGCTAGCCTTGATGGCTTCGTTCAGCCCCCATTCAGCCAGTTGCGGGCATTTCCCGTTAACACTAACCATTTCTTGGCGGAACCTGGCTGCCCTAATTCCCCCTTATTTCTTGGAATCTCTTCGGTAGTTGTTCGAAGCCGATTCCACGTGGAGATAGTAATGGCAAGGCACCGAAACTCAAGGTCAAAAAATTTTGGATTTGGGAATCACATTGAATATGCAACCAAGGTTGCACTGAAAGCTTACTTTGGAAACGGGCATTACCAAACGGTAAAAACGCACCTTGAAAGAAGTAGGCTCTTTTATAACTGGCTGCGCGAGGAGTACAAAATTCGAGACACAAGAGAGATTACGCACTCTCTATTTTTAGAGTACGCATTGCACCTGAAAACATTGCTAGATGAAGAGGAAATTTCAATTGCGACAGCGACTAATCGGATTTCTAGTGTAAATGTTGTCATGCAGATTATGCGTGAAGACCAAAAAATTCACATCGACAAAATAGCAAACGCTCTTGGCGACAACCGTTGCTACATCCGAAGATCAATTCCGGACGGGATGGATTTTCTCCATGTAAAGGAGCTGCACGAACAACTTACTGCAAACGGCTTCACTCGCTCGGCAGCGATAGTGCTACTTGCCCGCTCAACTGGAATGCGCCTGAGGGAATGTATTTTAGCCGACTTACCTAGACTTAACCGAGAGGCATCCAGTAAACGGATCAATATCCAGGAAGGTTGTAAAGGGGGCCGTTCAGGAGCCTTTGCTCCAAGATGGATCACCGTTACGGACGAAATACTTTATGCGCTGAACTATGCGCTACAAGTCTCACCAGTTGGTAGCCGAAACCTTCTGGCTACGAACGAAACTTATATCCAGTTTATACGGAAAGAGGTAAACCCTAGCCGCTCAATAATGAAATTCCACAGTATCAAAGGCCCTCACGAACTTCGCGCAGCTTTTGCATGTGATCGATATAAAGAATTAGTTGGTTCACCTGCTCCTGTTTCTCCCCGTCCAGACACGACAGACAGGCCAGATCGAGAGGTAGTGCGAGCAGCGCGACAAATCATCAGTCGTGAGTTGGGGCATGAGCGCTTGGAAGTCACCAACGCTTACGTAGGGAGTGAGACCAGGTGAGTATCAACATGCAGCTATATCTGGGTGGGGTGCTGAAAGGCGCCCATCAAACGAGACAGCGCCACCTGATGCAGGCGGATGTTATTCAACTTGCTATCGAAACACGCTGGAAACGGGATCACCCAGAGCGTTGGCAGGTCAAACATCTCCGCTGGTTTCTTCACGAACAGCTAAAAACGGCATCTCCTGATACACGATACAGATATTGGTTAACCACTCGAGTTCTCGTCCAGCGACTCAATAAAACCAATGATTGGCTCCCCCACCTCAGCGGCCCTTGGACTCAGAAACCTAAGCGAGATAAGGCGTAGTGCCGAAGTGGGCGGCAGTTGCATATTTCGCAGCGATGTCAGGCTGTGATTTCACACATCGCAGATCACATTTTATAGAGGACGCGACACATGATCCTTGTCGTTGGCAGCAATAAGGGGGGCTCCGGAAAAACCACCCTCGCAACCAA
>JBBNAI010000558.1:0-4120 GCA_037994305.1 Pseudomonas sp.
GCGAGCTAGCACTTTCTGCTGGTGCGGATGCGGTGGCTTTCGTCAATGTTTCGCGCCATATGCCGACCGCCAAGTATCTGGTCGGTAGCGGCAAGGTCGAAGAGCTGCGTGACCGGGTGAAGGCCGAAGCGGCCGACCTGGTGATCTTCAACCATACCCTCACACCCAGCCAGGAGCGCAACCTCGAGCGTGCCTTCGAGTGCCGGGTGCTTGACCGTACCGGTCTGATTCTCGACATCTTTGCTCAGCGTGCGCGTACCCACGAGGGTAAGTTGCAGGTCGAGCTGGCCCAGTTGGATCACATGAGCACGCGTCTGGTGCGCGGCTGGACTCACCTTGAGCGGCAGAAGGGCGGTATCGGTCTGCGTGGCCCGGGCGAAACCCAGCTGGAGACCGACCGCCGTTTGCTGCGCGTGCGCATTCGCCAGATCAAGCAGAAGCTGGAGAAAGTACGCAGCCAGCGCGAGCAGGCGCGCCGTGGGCGTAAGCGTGCGGATATCCCTTCGGTGTCGCTGGTCGGCTATACCAACGCAGGCAAGTCGACGCTGTTCAATGCGCTGACCACTTCCGAGGTCTACGCTGCCGACCAGCTGTTCGCCACTCTCGATCCGACCTTGCGCCGGCTTGAGCTGGACGATCTGGGGCCGGTGGTGCTGGCTGATACCGTGGGCTTTATCCGTCACCTGCCGCACAAGCTGGTCGAGGCGTTCCGTGCCACCCTGGAAGAGTCGAGCAATGCGGACTTGTTGCTGCACGTGATCGACGCCCACGAGCCGGAGCGCGATCAGCAGATCGAGCAGGTCATGGCAGTACTTACCGAGATCGGCGCCAACGAGCTGCCGATGCTCGAGGTGTATAACAAGATTGATTTGCTCGAGGGCGTCGAGCCGCAGATCCAGCGCGATGGTGACGGCAAGCCACAGCGTGTCTGGCTCTCGGCGCGAGACGGTGTGGGCATGGAGTTGCTGCGCCAGGCTGTAGCCGAGTTGCTTGGCGAAGACATGTTCGTCGGTACTTTGCGTCTGCCGCAGCGGCTGGGGCGGTTGCGTGCTGGTTTCTTCGCGCTGAATGCGGTGCAGGGCGAGGAGCATGACGAGGAAGGTGCGGTGTTGTTGGCCATTCGCCTGCCACGCGTCGAGCTGAATCGGCTGGTCAGTCGTGAAGGCATGCGGCCGCAAGAATTCATCGAGCAACACACTTTGCAATAAAGCCCGCACCGTCGCTTTTGCGGCGGACGGCAGGCATTCTGTAGCATGGGCCGGCGCGCCGTGGGCGCGTCTTTGCTTTATCAGATGGAGAGCGCTATGGCTTGGAATGAGCCGGGTGGCAACTCGAACAATCAGGATCCCTGGGGCGGCCGCAAAGGCGGTGGTCGACAGGGCCCGCCGGATCTCGACGAAGCCTTCCGCAAGCTGCAGGAGAGCCTTAACGGCATTTTCGGTGGCGGCAAGAAACGTGACGGAGCCCAGGGTGGCGGTTTTGGCCTGCTCGGTATCGGTCTGCTCGTGCTGCTGGCGGTCTGGCTGTGGAATGCCGTTTATATCGTCGATGCTCAGGAGCAGGCGGTGATCCTGCGTCTCGGCAAATACCACGAGACTGTGGGGCAGGGGTTGAACATCTACTTCCCGCCGTTCGACACCAAGTTTCAAGAGAACGTCACGCGTGAGCGAACCTTCTCCAAGCAGGGGCAGATGCTGACCGAGGACGAGAACATCGTCGAAGTGCCGCTGACCGTGCAGTACAAAATCAGCAATCTGAAAGACTTCGTGCTGAACGTCGATCAGCCTGAGGTGAGTCTGCAGCACGCGACCGAGAGTGCGCTGCGCCACGTAGCCGGTTCCACCTCGATGGATGAGGTGATCACTCTGGGTCGTGAGCAGATGGCGCTGCAAGTCAGCAAGCGTCTACAGGACTTCCTCGACAGCTACGGCACCGGGATCATCGTGACTCAGGTCAATATCCAGCGCGCCACGGCTCCAGCCGAGGTCAAGGATGCGTTCGATGACGTGATCCGTGCCCGTGAAGACGAGCAGCGCGAGAAGAACCAGGCGGAAACCTATGCCAACGGCGTGGTGCCTGAGGCTCGCGGTCAGGCCCAGCGTGTCATCGAGGATGCCAACGGTTATCGCGATGAAGTGGTGGCGCGCGCCCAGGGTGAGGCGGATCGCTTCACCAAGCTGGTCACTGAGTACCGCAAGGCGCCAGAAGTGACGCGTCAGCGCCTCTATCTGGACACCATGCAGCAGGTTATGAGTAGCACCAGCAAGGTATTGGTCACGGGCAAGGATGGGCAGAACAACCTGCTTTACCTGCCGCTGGACAAGATGATCGATGGCCGCGCTAGCGGGGCGGCAAATGCTGCTGCGCCGGCAGCCAGCAGCGATACCACCACGCGGATCGTGGGTGGTCTGGAGCAGCGTGATCTGCGTTCGAGGGAGAGCCGCTGATGAGCAATAAATCGCTGTTTGCCCTGATCGGGGGCTTGATTCTCGCTCTGCTGGCGTGGAACTGCTTCTACATCGTCAATCAGACGGAAAAGGCTGTACTGCTGCAGTTCGGTAAGATTCAGGTTGCTGATGTGCAGCCTGGCCTGCATGTGAAGATTCCTGGGGTCAACAAGGTGCGTAAGTTCGATGCGCGCCTGCTGACCTTGGAGTCGCCGATTCAGCGCGTGCTGACGCTTGAGAAGAAAGCGGTGATGGTCGATGCCTATGCCAAGTGGCGGGTGGCGGATGCCGAGCGTTTCTACACCGCGACCTCTGGCGAGAAGCAGATTGCTGATGATCGTCTGTCGCAACGTCTGGTTTCTGCGCTATCCAACCAGTTCGGTACCCGCTCGCTACACGAGGTGGTCTCCGGCGAGCGTGATGCATTGATGGCGGCAATTACCAAGTCGCTCAATGGCATGGCGCAGAAGGAACTGGGTATCGAAGTGGTAGATGTGCGGGTCAAGGCCATCGATCTGCCGAAAGAGGTCTATCGCAGCGTATTCGACCGCATGGGCTCCGAGCGTGAGCGCGAGGCGCGCGAGCACCGCGCCAAGGGCAAGGAGCTGGCTGAGGGCATTCGCGCTGACGCCGACCGGCAGAAGCGCGTGATCCTCGCCGAAGCCTATCGCGAGTCTGAAGAAGTGCGCGGTGATGGCGATGCCAAGGCCGCTGCTATCTACGCCAAGGCCTACGGGCAGGACGCTGAGTTCTATGCATTCCACCGCAGCCTGGGTGCCTATCGCGATAGTTTCTCGAGCAAGGGTGATGTGATGGTGCTGGATCCGGATAGTGAGTTCTTCCGTTACCTGAAGAACTCCAAGCCGTGATTCGGCTCACTCCGACGTGGCCGTTCGGCCCGTCGGGGTGACCGTCAGGGAAAACGTGTTATCATGGGTCAGCCGGGTAAACAGCCCGGCTTTTTTGCGTCTGCGGGAATCATGTTGCAGGAATTTGGCATTGCGTTGTGCCTGATGTTGGTGCTGGAAGGCGTCTTGCCCTTCCTCTATCCGCGGCGTTGGCGCGGAGCGCTTGCACAGCTGGTACAGCTGCCTGATCGTCACCTGCGCCTGATCGGGTTGGCCAGCATGCTGCTGGGGACCGCCCTCCTGTATCTGCTTCACTGAAGGCTTGCCGCCCGGACCGAGAGGGGAATGGCGAAATGGCAACGGTAGACCGCTGGCTGCTGCCAGATGGCATCGAAGAAGTTCTGCCGCCGGAAGCGGCGCGCATCGAGGCGGCACGCCGCCAGGTGCTGGATCTGTTCCTGCGTTGGGGTTACGAATTTGTCGTGACGCCGCACATCGAATACCTCGAATCCCTGCTCACCGGGGCTGGCCAGGATCTGGATCTGCGCACCTTCAAGGTGACCGACCCCGAATCCGGCCGCCTGATGGGCTTTCGTGCCGACATCACGCCGCAGGTGGCGCGCATCGATGCCCACACTCTGCGCCGCGAAGGGCCGAGTCGGCTGTGCTATGCCGGCAGTGTGCTGCACGCCAAGCCGCGCGCACTGTCTACTTCACGTAGCCCGATCCAGCTGGGCGCCGAGTTGTATGGCGATGCCAGCCCGGCCAGTGATGTGGAAGTGATCAGCCTGATGCTCGACATGCTCGAGTTGGCGAATGTGCCGG
>JBBNAI010000559.1:0-1886 GCA_037994305.1 Pseudomonas sp.
GAGCTGGTGCGTCGCTTCCAGGTGACCAGCCAGCCGGAAGGCTGCGTCGCCGACGACCAGCGCCAGCGCCTGTTCCTCGGCGAGGAGGATGTCGGCGTGTGGGCCGTGGACGCCCGCGCCGACGGCCCGACCGAGCTGCACAGCGTGCTCAAGGTCGGCGAGGTGCTCAAGGCCGATGTCGAGGGCCTGGGTTTCTACCAGTCCGGCGAGCGTGACTACCTGGTGATTTCCAGCCAGGGCAACGACAGCTACGTGGTGCTCGACGCCGAGCCGCCCTATGCGCTCAAGGGCGCCTTCCGCGTCGGCCTCAACGGCGCGCTGGGCATCGACGGCAGCTCGGAAACCGATGGCCTCGAAGTGACCTCGGCCAACCTTGGCGGGCCCTGGAGTGCCGGCATGCTGGTGGTGCAGGACGGCCGCAAGCGCATGCCCGAGAGCACGCAGAACTTCAAGTTCGTGCCCTGGAGCGAAGTGGCCCAGGCGCTGAAATTGGACTGATGCCCGTACCTGTAGGAGCCAGCAAGCTGGCTCCTACAGCAGTGACTGTCATCAGCCGGTAACCGCGACGTAATCGAATAGCACCAACCCAGCCGCTCCTTCGCGAGCGGTACGAAACACAGGAGTTCCACCATGCACGCCACCCTCGAACAGATGACCGTCTGGAGCCTGGTCAGCGACGCCAGCCTGCTGGTCAAGCTGGTCATGCTGATCCTGCTCGGCGCCTCGCTCGCCAGCTGGTACCTGATCGTCCAGCGCAGCCTGCTGCTGGGGCGCAGCGAACGCTTGCTCAAGGACTTCCAGAAGCGCTTCCGCCAGCAGGGCGACCTCGCCCAGCTGTACCGTGAAGGTGCCGAGCAGGCCGATGCGGATGCCGCCCTGGAGCAGATTTTCCGTGCCGGTTACCAGGAATTCGCCCACCTGCACCGCCAGCATGGCGTGGCGCCCGAGGCGGTGATCGACGGTGTCGAGCGCAGCCTGCTGGTGGCCATCTCCGAGCAGGAAGAACGCCTGGAGAAAGGCCTGCCGTTCCTCGCCACGGTCGGTTCGGTCAGTCCCTATATCGGCCTGTTCGGCACCGTGTGGGGGATCATGAATTCCTTCATCGGCCTGTCCCAGGTGCAGCAGGCGACCCTGTCCACCGTCGCCCCGGGCATCGCCGAAGCGCTGATCGCCACCGCCATCGGCCTGTTCGCGGCGATTCCCGCGGTGATCGCCTACAACCGCTTCGCTGCCCGCGTGGCCAGCCTCAGCACGCGCTTCTACGCCTTCGGCAACGAGCTGCAGACCCGCCTGCACCGCAAGCTGCAAGCGCCGTCGAGCCTCGCCCAGGCCGCCTGAGGAGAGCCCCATGCGCAAGCCGCAATGCAAGCACGGCCCCAAGGCCGAGATGAACGTGGTGCCCTATATCGACGTGATGCTGGTGCTGCTGGTGATCTTCATGGTTACCGCGCCGATGCTCACCCAGGGGGTCAAGATCGAACTGCCCAAGGTCGCCGCCGAGGCGCTGCCCACTGATACCCAGCAGCAAATCCTCACCCTCTCGGTGAAAGCCGATGGCAGTTACTACTGGAACCTCGGTGGCGAGCTGAACACCGAGCAGCAGACCGACAGCGCGCTGAACCTGGACGAGATGAGCGCCAAGGTCGCTGCGGTGATCGCCGCCCGTGGCGATACCCAGGTGTATATCCGTGCCGACCGCGATGCCGACTACGCCACCGTGGTCGCCGGCATGGCCGCGCTGCAGCAGGGTGGGGTGAGCAACCTCGGGTTGATCACCGAGGCGCCGCAGTGAGCAGCGCGCTGATGCACAGTCCTGTTCCATTCGCCCTGTCACTGCCCTCTGCCGAGCGCCTGCGCAACTTCGCTGCCGCCGGCCTGGCGGTGGG
>JBBNAI010000560.1:0-3543 GCA_037994305.1 Pseudomonas sp.
TTCGAGGTGCGCGAGGTGGAAAACCTGTTCCGCCGCGAAAACATCCCGTACATCAACTCCACGCATTTCTCGGTGGAAGAGATTTCCGCCAAGATCCTGGTGGAAAAAGGTGTGGAACGCCGCCTCAAGTGACGCCGGCGTTACAGTTCAGCAAAAGCCCGGCCCTGTGCCGGGCTTTTTCATTTATCAGATCGTGTCACCCGGCACACGCACCCACCCTTCCATCAGGATGCGCGCACTGCGACTCATGATCGCCTTGGTCACCGTCCACTCACCGCTTACCTGAATAGCCTCAGCCCCCACCCGCAACGTGCCGGACGGATGCCCAAACCGCACCGCCGTGCGCTCACCGCCGCCCGCCGCGATGCTCACCAAGGTGCCGGGAATCGCCGCCGCCGTACCAATCGCCACCGCCGCCGTGCCCATCATCGCGTGATGCAGCTTGCCCATGGACAGCGCGCGCACCAGCAAATCGACATCGCCGCCCTGCACGGTCTTGCCGCTGGATGCACGGTAGTCCTGCGCCTTGGCCACAAACGCAACCTTCGGTGTGTGCTGACGGGTCAGCGCTTCTTCGGCAGTCTTGATCAAGCCCATCCGCAGCGCACCGGCCACGCGAATGGCCTCGAAACGCGCCAGCGCCTGAGCGTCGCTGTTGATGTCCCCGCGCAGTTCAGTGCCTTTGTAGCCAATGTCTTCGGCATTGACGAACACGGTGGGAATGCCCGCGGTGATCATCGTGGCCTTGAAGGTACCCACCCCGGGCACTTCCAAGTCGTCGACCAGGTTGCCGGTGGGGAACATCGAGCCGCCCTCCTCACCGTCATCGGACGGGTCAAGGAATTCCAGCACGATCTCCGCCGCCGGGAAGGTCACCCCGTCCAGCTCGAAGTCACCGGTTTCCTGCACTTGACCATTGCTGACCGGCACGTGGGCGATGATGGTTTTCTGGATATTGGCCTGCCAGATCCGCACCACACAGACGCCGTTGTCCGGGATACGCGCCGGGTCGACCAGCCCCGCGTGCAGCGCAAAGGCGCCCGCACCGGTGGACAGGTTGCCGCAGTTGCCACTCCAGTCGACAAAGGCTTTGTCGATAGAGACCTGGCCATATAGATAGTCGACGTCGTGGTCCGGCTGGCTGCTTTTGCTCAGGATCACGCATTTACTGGTGCTGGACGTGGCGCCGCCCATTCCGTCGATTTGCGCCGAGTACGGATCGGGGCTGCCGATTACCCGCATAAACAGGCGGTCACGGGCAGCGCCCGGTACCTGGCAGCTTTCCGGCAAGTCGTGCAGGCGGAAGAACACGCCTTTACTGGTGCCGCCACGCAGGTAGGTGGCGGGAATTTTGATTTGCGGTGCGTTAGCCATGGGTCGCGTCTCGAATTCGTTGGAGCCTCCCTTCTCCCACTGGAAGAAGGTGCCCGAATGGCGGATGAGGGGCGGCGTCTGCCCCCTCACCCCAACCCTCTCCCAAAGGAAGAGGGAGTCTGCGTTTACCTCACGCCACCGTCGCTTCCAGGAAGTCCTGGGCGAAGCGCTGCAGCACACCACCAGCGTTGTACACGTTGACTTCGGCAGCGGTATCCAGACGGCAGGTCACCGGCACTTTGGTCACTTCGCCGTTTTTGCGATTGATGACCAGAGTCAGATCACAACGCGGTGACAGCTCGCCCTGGATGTCATAGGTTTCAGTACCGTCGAGGCCGAGAGTCAGGCGGGTGGTGCCCGGCTTGAACTCGACCGGCAGCACGCCCATGCCGACCAGGTTGGTACGGTGGATGCGCTCGAAGCCTTCGGCGACGATCACTTCCACGCCCGCCAGACGTACGCCCTTGGCAGCCCAGTCACGCGACGAGCCCTGACCGTAGTCAGCACCGGCAACGATGATCAGGTTCTGCTTGCGGTTCATGTAGGTTTCGATCGCTTCCCACATGCGCATGACTTTGCCTTCCGGCTCAACGCGGGCCAGCGAACCCTTCTTCACTACGCCATCAACAACGGCCATTTCATTGACCAGTTCTTTGTTGGCGAAAGTAGCGCGCTGCGCAGTCAGGTGGTCGCCGCGGTGGGTGGCATAGGAGTTGAAGTCCTCCTCCGGCAGGCCCATCTTGTGCAGGTACTCACCGGCGGCCGAGCTCATCTGGATCGCGTTGGACGGCGACAGGTGGTCGGTGGTGATGTTGTCCGGCAGGATTGCCAGCGGCAACATGCCCTTGAGCGTGCGCTCACCGGCCAGCGCGCCTTCCCAGTAAGGCGGACGACGGATGTAGGTAGACATCGGACGCCAGTCGTACAGCGGGCTTTCAGCTTCGGCAATGGTGCCCAGATCGAACATCGGGATGTAGATCTGCTTGAACTGCTCCGGCTTCACCGAGGCAGCGACGATGGCGTCGATCTCCTCGTCGCTCGGCCACAGGTCCTTCAGGGTGATCGGGTTGCCTGCTTTATCGGTACCCAGCACGTCCTGCTCGATGTCGAAGCGCATGGTACCGGCGATGGCATAGGCCACGACCAGCGGCGGCGAGGCCAGAAAGGCCTGCTTGGCGTAGGGGTGGATACGACCGTCGAAGTTGCGGTTACCGGACAGCACGGCAGTGGCGTACAGGTCGCGGTCGATAATTTCCTGCTGGATTACTGGATCCAGCGCACCGGACATACCGTTACAGGTGGTGCAGGCATAGCCAACGATGCCGAAGCCGAGTTTTTCCAACTCGGTCAGCAGACCGGCGTCTTCCAGGTACAACTTGGCGACCTTGGAGCCCGGAGCGAAGGACGTCTTGACCCACGGCTTGCGCAGCAGACCCAGCTCGTTAGCCTTCTTCGCCAGCAAACCGGCGGCCACCACGTTGCGCGGGTTGGACGTGTTGGTGCAGCTGGTGATGGCGGCAATGATCACCGCGCCATCCGGCAGCAGACCTTCGGCTTCCTCGACCTTGGACGCCGCCAGCATGGCGTCGCCAGCAATGCCGCGCTCTTGCAGTGCCGAAGTCGGCAGGCGCTTGTGCGGGTTGGACGGGCCAGCCATGTTGCGCACCACGGTAGACAGATCAAAGCTCAGCACCCGCTCGTACTCGGCGCTGACCAGGGCATCGGCCCACAGACCGGTGGTCTTGGCGTAGTTCTCTACCAGCTCGATCTGCTCCGGCTCACGACCGGTGAGTTTGAGGTAATCGATGGTTTGCTGGTCGATGTAGAACATCGAAGCGGTGGCGCCGTATTCCGGGCACATGTTGGAAATGGTCGCGCGGTCGCCGATCGACAGGCTATCCGCACCGGCGCCGAAGAACTCGACCCAGGCACCGACCACGCGCTCCTTGCGCAGGAACTCAGTGATCGCCAAGACGATGTCGGTGGCAGTAATACCAGGCTGGCGCTTGCCAGTGAGTTCGACACCGACGATGTCAGGCAGACGCATCATCGACGGCAGGCCGAGCATCACGGTTTCGGCTTCCAGACCGCCGACGCCGATGGCGATCACGCCCAGGGCATCGACGTGCGGGGTGTGCGAGTCGGTGCCCACGCAGGTATCCGGGAAGG
>JBBNAI010000561.1:0-3462 GCA_037994305.1 Pseudomonas sp.
ATCATGATCGGTACGCGCGAGATGTCCGGCTCACCTGCGATCAGGTTGAGGAACTTGACCATGGCTGCCTGGGAATCGAGCATCCCTTCGTCCATGTTGATGTCGATCACCTGGGCGCCGGCTTCCACCTGCTGCAGGGCGACTTCCAGGGCTTCGGTGTAGTTTTCCTCGCGGATCAGCCGGGCGAACTTGGCCGAACCGGTGATGTTGGTGCGCTCGCCGACGTTTACGAACAGCGAGTTGCGGTCGATGGTGAACGGCTCCAGGCCGGACAGGCGGCAGGCCTTGGGGATGTCCGGAATGGCGCGCGGCTTGTATTTGCTGACTGCCTCGGCAATCGCCTGGATATGCGGCGGCGTGGTGCCGCAGCAACCGCCGATGATGTTCAAGAAGCCCGAAGCGGCGAATTCCTCGACCACGGCGGCCATCTCGGCCGGCGTCTCGTCGTATTCACCAAAGGCGTTCGGCAGGCCGGCGTTGGGGTGGGCCGAGACGTGGGTGCCGGCCTTGGTCGACAGCTCTTCCAGGTACGGGCGCAGGTCCTTGGCGCCGAGGGCGCAGTTCAACCCTACGGAGATCGGATTGGCGTGCGCTACCGAGTTCCAGAAGGCCTCGGTGGTCTGCCCGGACAGGGTGCGGCCGGAGGCGTCGGTGATGGTGCCGGAGATCATGATCGGCAGTTCGACGTTGTCATCCTCGAACACTTGCTGCACGGCGAAGATCGCGGCCTTGGCATTGAGGGTGTCGAAGATGGTCTCGATCAGGATCAGGTCGGCGCCGCCCTCGATCAGGCCGCGGGTGGCTTCGACGTAGTTTTCCACCAGCTCGTCGAAGGTGACGTTGCGGTAGCCGGGGTCGTTGACGTCCGGGGAGATCGAGCAGGTGCGGCTGGTTGGGCCCAGTACGCCGGCAACGAAGCGTGGCTTGTTCGGGGTTTCCAGGGTCTTGGCATCGGCCACTTCACGGGCCAGGCGCGCGCCTTCGACGTTCAGCTCGTACACCAGCGCTTCCATGCCGTAGTCGGCCTGGGACACCTGGGTGGCGTTGAAGGTGTTGGTTTCGAGGATGTCGGCTCCGGCATCCAGGTAGGCCTTCTCGATGGCCTGGATTACGTCCGGGCGGCTGAGCAGCAGCAGGTCGTTGTTGCCCTTGACGTCGCTCGGCCAGTCGGCGAAGCGCGCGCCACGGTAATCCTCTTCCTCCAGCTTGTAGCTCTGGATCATGGTGCCCATGCCGCCGTCGAGGATCAGGATGCGTTCCTGGAGGGCCTTGTGAAGGGCTTGGAGACGGGCGCTGCGATCGGACATGGGGAGCTACCTGAGAAGGGCGGAAACAAAGGCGGCGATGATAGCAAAGCTGCATGCTTTTGCCGCATGCCGAGCTTTTCCATGAATTGCGCTCATGTTCAAGGCTCTCTTTGCCGAGCGAGTAACGCTAGAATCGCCATTCGCACACACAGGATAGGTTTATGTTGCGCCAGGGACTTGCAGTTCTCTTCCTCGTTTTCATCTTTGCCGGCCTCGCCGGCGCCAGCGAAGCGGTTTCCTACAGCCGCGATATCCAGCCCATCCTCACGCAGAAGTGCGTGGCCTGCCACGCCTGCTATGACGCGCCCTGCCAGCTCAACCTGGGCAGCGGCGAAGGCATCCTGCGCGGTGCCAGCAAGCTGCCGGTGTACGATGGGGGCCGAACCAAGGCCCAGGCCACCACGCGTCTGTTCGTCGATGCCCAGGGCGAGGCCGCCTGGCGCAACATGGGCTTCGAGTCGGTGCTGGATGCCCAGGGTGGCCAGGCCGCGCTGCTCAAACGCATGCTGGAGCTGGGACGCAGCAACCCGCCGGTGCCGAATGCCAAGCTGCCGGCCGATCTGGATATCGCCCTTGGCCGACAGAACCAGTGCCCATTGCCGGGCGAGTTCGACGCCTACGCGAAGAAATTCGCCCATGCCGGCATGCCGTTCGCCGTCACGGGCCTGAGCGATACTGAATACGCCACCTTGCAGCAGTGGCTGGCCCAGGGCGCGCCGGTGGAGCAGCAGGCGCTGCAACCTTCGGTGGCGGAACAGGCGCAGGTCGCGCAATGGGAAACCTTGCTCAATGCCCCGGGCGCTCGGGAAAGTCTGGTCAACCGTTGGCTGTACGAGCATTTGTTCCTCGCCCATCTGTATTTCGAGGGCGGTGAGGCGGGGCATTTCTTCCAGCTGGTGCGTTCGCGCACACCGAGTGGTCAGCCGATCGACATGATCGCCACGCGCCGGCCCAACGAGGACCCGGGTACCCAGGTGTATTACCGCCTGTGGCCGATCCAGGGGGTGATCGTGCACAAGACGCACATCACCTATCCGCTCAGTGCGCACAAGCTGGCGCGGGTGCAGGAGTTGTTCTTCAGCGGCGACTGGACGGCGGATGCGGTACCCGGCTACGGCGCCCAGCGCCGCGCCAACCCGTTCGAGACCTTCGCCGCGATTCCCGTGCAGGCGCGCTACCAGTTCATGCTGGATAACGCCGAGTACTTCGTACGCACCTTTATCCGTGGCCCGGTCTGCCGCGGGCAGATCGCTACCGATGTGATTCGCGACAACTTCTGGGCGCTGTTCCAGGCGCCCGAGCATGACCTCTACATCACCGATGCCGAGTACCGCGCCGAAGCCACGCCGCTGTTGGCCATGCCTGGCCAGTTCGACGATATCGGCGACCTGCTGGGCCTGTGGCACGCCTATCGGGACAAGCGCAACGAGTACGAAGACCTGCGCCGCGATGCCTATGCCGATGCCCCCGCGCCGAGCTGGTCGAACCTGTGGGCCGGCAACGACAACGCGCTGTTGTCGGTCTTCCGCCACCATGACAGCGCCATGGTGCGGAAGGGGCTGATTGGCGAAGTGCCGCAGACAATCTGGGTACTGGATTACCCGTTGCTGGAGCGCACGTATTACCAGTTGGTGGTCAATTTCGACGTGTTCGGCAACGTCGCGCACCAGGCGCAGACCCGCCTGTACTTCGACCTGATCCGCAATGGTGCCGAGCTGAACTTCCTGCGCCTGATGCCGGCGGATTCGCGTCAGGGCTACCTGGATGACTGGTACCAGAACAGCGGCAAGCTGAAGATGTGGATGAGCTACAACGATGCCGACCTGGATACGCCGACCGGCCTGCAGTTGCTGAGCCGCGATCCCAAGCGCGAGTTTGCCGAAGCGCTGCTCGAGCGTTATGCCGGCCTCAATGCCCGGCCCGATCCGATCAACCGTTGCCGTGGCGCGCAGTGTTATCGCAATGGTTTGGGTGAGCAGCTGCGTAGCGCCGAGCAAGCCCTGAGTCGCCTGCCGGGGCGGCCAGCGGCAGGGCTCAAGGTGATCGAACAGTTGCCCGAGACGACTCTGCTGCGTGTCGAGCTGGCCGATGGCCGCCGCGAGGTCTACAGCCTGCTGCGCAATCGCGCGCACAGCAACGTGGCGTTCATGACTGG
>JBBNAI010000562.1:0-1259 GCA_037994305.1 Pseudomonas sp.
GGCCCGGGTTCGCTGACCTTCTCGCTGATCCAGAGCAAGCTGCGCCGTCTAATCGAGCGCACCAGCTTCGCCATGGCCCAGCAAGACGTGCGCTACTACCTCAACGGCATGCTGATTGAAGTGCAGACTGGCGTGCTGCGCGCTGTCGCCACCGACGGCCACCGCCTGGCCATGTGTGCCATGGACGCGGCTATCGAGAACACCGAGAAGCATCAGGTCATTGTGCCGCGCAAAGGTATTCTCGAACTGGCTCGCCTGCTCACCGAGCAGGATGGCGAAGTGGCCATCGTCCTTGGCCAGCATCACATTCGTGCCACCACCGGCGAGTTCACCTTCACCTCGAAATTGGTCGACGGCAAGTTCCCAGATTACGAGCGTGTGCTGCCACGTGGTGGCGACAAGCTGGTGATCGGTGATCGTCAGGCCCTGCGTGAAGCCTTCAGCCGTACCTCGATTCTGTCCAACGAGAAGTACCGCGGCATTCGCCTGCAACTGGCCAGCGGTCAGCTGAAGATCCAGGCGAACAACCCGGAGCAGGAAGAAGCAGAAGAAGAAGTGGCCGTGGACTACAACGGCGGCTCGCTGGAGATCGGTTTCAACGTCAGCTACCTGCTCGACGTACTGGGCGTGATGACCACCGAACAGGTTCGCCTGATCCTCTCCGATGCCAACAGCAGCGCCCTGGTTCAGGAAGCCGGTAATGACGATTCCTCCTACGTCGTTATGCCGATGCGCCTGTAACCTCTGAATGTCCCTCTCCCGTGTCACCGTCACCGCGGTGCGAAATCTGCACCCGGTGACGCTCTCCCCCTCTCCCCGCATCAACATCCTTCACGGCGCCAACGGCAGCGGCAAGACCAGCCTGCTGGAGGCTATCCACCTGCTCGGCCTCGCCCGCTCCTTTCGCAGCAACAAGCTGCTGCCGATGATCCAGTACGAACAGCCGGCCTGCACCGTATTCGGCCAGGTTGAACTGGCTGACGAGCGCTCCAGTAATCTGGGTATTTCCCGTGATCGTCAGGGCGAGTTACAGATTCGTATCGATGGGCAGAACGCGCGCAGCACTGCACAGCTTGCCGAAGTGTTGCCACTCCAGGTAATCAACCCGGACAGTTTCCGTCTGCTAGAAGGCGCGCCGAAGATTCGTCGGCAGTTCCTCGATTGGGGAGTGTTCCACGTGGAACCACGCTTTTTGCCGGCCTGGCAGCGCCTGCAGAAGGCCCTGCGCCAGCGAAACTCGTGGCTGCGGCATGGTACAC
>JBBNAI010000563.1:0-4075 GCA_037994305.1 Pseudomonas sp.
CTGCCCCATCGGGTGCAGCGCGCCGCCGTGGATTGTCTGTTGAGCAATCAGTCGAAGGTAATCACCACCTTGGCGTGCTCTTCGGGCTTGGCCAGCTCATCCAACGCACAGGCCACGCCCTCCAGGCCTATGCCGGGTTTATGTCGCCAGATAACACGTACCGGTGTCCGTTGCCGGTCTTGCATGGCGATCAGCCAAACGCTTCGAGCAGTTCGCCGGTGCTGAGGATGGCGTGCGCGTAGGTCGGCCCGTTGATAGCGTGCGCGGCGTGCATCGCCTCGCTGGACAGCGCGGCAGTGGCGTCGCGGACCAGGGTTACGTGATAGCCCAGTTCGGCGGCGAACTTGCCGGTGGACTCGATGCAGGTGTTGGCCAGCATGCCGACCAGGATCACCCTGTCGATACCATGCTGCTTGAGCTGGAAGTCCAGGTCGGTGTTGGCGAAGCCACTGGAACCCCAGTGTTCCTGCACGATCACGTCACCGTCATGGGGTTCGAAATCCGGGTGCCATTGCCCGCCCCAGCTGTCGGCGGCGAACACCTGGATCTTGCTGGCGCCGAGCTGGTAGGGGCTCGGGTGCTTCCAGCGCAAAAAATCATTGGGGCGAGCACGATGGTGCGGCACGTAGAACACCTGCATCTGCGCCGTGCGCGCGGCATCCACCACGCGCCGCAGATTGTCCAGGGTGCCCACTGCATCGGCCACCGGCTTGGCCAGTCCGCTGAGCTTGCCGCCTTCGCTGAGAAAATCGTTGTACGGGTCGACCAGCAGCAGGCCGGTGCTGGCGCGAGGATAAAGGCTCATGGTGGTTCTCCAGTGCAGGCGGGTTACAGCGAGCAGAAATGTCCGGCCAGCTCGATACGGCCGAAGCTGGCTTGTGGGTCGCTAGGGGTAATGGCGAGCAACTGGTCGAGGCGGATTTCCAGCGGTCCGTCGTCCCCCTGCAGGCAGAAGAACTCCTCCTTCTGCGCATTGGTGCGGGTGGTCAGCGCCTGGGCCTGCAGGTTGGTGCCGTCGATGAGTTCTACCCGCAGGTGGTAGCCGTGCATGCAGGCGATTTCCAGGTAGTCGTAGAGATCGCAACTCAGGGGTTGGTAAGTGCTCATGCCACGCTTCTCCGCACAGGCGCTCAGGCCGGATGGCCCAGGTGATACCTCAGGCGTAGCTCATGATTGGCTGCTGGGGGAGGGCCATTGGTCAGGGCATGCGTATTGGTCACCACGCAAGAGCTGGGCGACAGATCATCAGTGGCCGTCATCAGGTGGGGGCATTCGGTTTGTCTCTTGCCTGAGCGCAGGCGAAAGTCTGGCCGCAGTATTCCTGCGGGATAACGTGCAGATTGCAATGCCTCACGACTGCGTCGTGCATTTCGCACGTGCCGAGGTGTCGAAAAATTTAGCAACTGATTGAAAGTAATGGTTTTTAAATAGGTTCAAGATCTGGCACAGGCACTGCAACGGTTACACCTCGAACATGGGAGGTGTCCTGATGAAAAGACTGAACCAAGAATTGGTGACCGAATTTTCCGACTACCAAGTAGCCATCAAGCCGCGCCCTGACGGCAAGCTGCTGCTGACCCTGCACCGAGGCGGCGAACTGGTGGTCAACCGTGCCATCGAGCGTGAGGCCATGCAGTCCCAGGCCTGCCTGCACAGTGCGATTCGCGAGCTGGTGCGCGACATCAAACTGGAAGCCGGCGAAGTTTCTTGTCAGGGCGATACCAGCCAATGGCTGTACCGCGAGCTGCCCACCTTCACCGGTGCGCCGATCTGTCAGACGGTCGCCAAAACCCTGGTGCGTCGACGCAAGCTGGAGTTGTGTGGCGCCAGCCGTGCTCGCTAGTCACGCCAGCGTGGGTGATATGTGGGATGTGATAGCTGGGAGAAGAATCTAGGGTATAGGTGTCAAACAGTCGTTACTGTCCGAGAGCCTCCCTATGAGAAAGATCGTCAGTCGCGAGCCTTGGTGGGCTAAACCACCCTTGCCGGGTGAAGAGGAGATGCACCTCGAGTGGGGCTACCTGATCCTCTACGACGACGGCCTGTTCGAGTTCGATCCCCAGCGTCCCAGTGACGAGGAAATCCGCAACCGCAAGGGCTGTCGGATACATCACTCGGAGCCGGAACCGAATGCCAGGTCCAGCTTCTGAGGCCGGTGATATGTATGGTCTGGCGCGCATAAAAAAGGGCCCTGCATGGGGCCCTTTTTGTCTCGCTATTGCGTAATCAGGCAGTCGGGATCAGCGGATCGGCGGCTGCCAGGGCTGCCGCGCGATTGGCCGCTGGCGGGTAGATCCAGATCGAATTGATTTGCGCCTGTTGCCTCGAACCGCTCGACCAGTGGGGCTTTCATCTGGTGGGCATCGGGTTCGTAAAGGCCTGGGCGGATGCGCCGTTCTGCTTGCGTGGCTGGCATGCTGCCGCCACGTGAGAATGGCCGTGCGGGTCCAGCAAACGATTCGCGATTTTGTGGCAATTGATAGCCAATCGCTGGGTCGGTAGTCAGCTAGGTAAAACGAAATAGGGCCGCAGGCCCCTACTTCCGCCAGTACACAACGTCGTATCCTGTGCCGTGATGGCCATTTGGCAGGGGCGCTGTGGTGACGTTGATCAATACGCTGACACGTATATTGGATCCGCTATCCGGGATACCGGAAACGGCCCGCGAGGAGTTCGTCACCTGGTATCGACAGGCCAAGGCTCCGCAGATTCGCTACGTCGCGTTTCTGACCATGCTGCTGTATTTGATCTATGCCGCCATAGAGCAGGATGTGGCTGGCGAGCAGCAGGGGCTGCGGTTTTTCATACACGGCGTTCTGGTATCGGCCGCGTTGCTGGCTGTTGGCGTGATGAGCTTTTACAGCAGTTGGTACCGCCCGATGTTGTGGCTGTTGAGCACCGCGCCCATCGGTGCCGTCGCCGCGAATCTGTATTTCAACAGCCAGCAGGGCGACTTCGCTTACTACGTCCCCGAGATCTACCTGAACCTCATGTGGACCTTCACCGTCTCGGGGTTGGCGCTTCGCCAGGCCACGCTGACGGCGTCCACTTCGGTGCTGCTGCTCCTCGCGGTCACGCTGGGCAGCTCTCTGGAACCTGGGGTGCAACGCCTGCACCTGGTCTGGGTGCTGGCATCTTTCTCCTTTGGCCTGCTCAGTGCCTTTGTGCTGGAGAAAGCCCACAAGACGATGTTCCTCAACCAGAGCCGACTGGCGCTCAGTGCCAGCATCGATGGCCTGACGGGCCTGTGGAACCGCGCCAGGATCGATCAGTTCTTCGCCGAGGAAATCGAGCGTTCCACCCGTTATCGCACCCCATTTTCCTTGATCCTGATCGACATCGACCATTTCAAGAGCGTCAACGACACGCACGGGCATACCGTCGGCGATGTGGTGCTTCGCCAGTTCGCGTCGTTGCTACGCAACAACGTCAGGGCCGTCGACAAGGTTGGCCGCCTGGGGGGCGAAGAGTTCCTGATCGTGCTGCCGGCGGTCGACGAGCAGCAGGCGCAAGCGGCAGCCCGCACCTTGCAGCAGCGGATCAATAGCTTCGACTTCGACACCGTATGCCGTCGAACGGCCAGTTTCGGCGTCACCCAGTTTCTCGCGGATGAAAGCCTGCACAGTATGCTGGAGCGTGTCGATCGGGCCCTGTACAAGGCCAAGGAAAATGGGCGGAACCGGATCGAGGCGCTCTAAGACAGTGGCGTTTCAGCGCGGGCGATGGCTTGAGAGGGTTCTGAATCTTCAGAGGAGGGGGCTTTGAAATAAAAGCTCCTGAGAAGCGCTAGACCCGTCAGGATTTTTCTTGGCCAGTCTCGTTTGAGTGGGCGGTAAAAACTGTAACTCCCATGAGCTGAGTGCTGGATCTATTGGTAGGGACGCAGGTTACCGCCGCCTGCACATGTGCATCTTTGATGCGTTCACATGGCCCTAGCTGCCTCTTACGGACGTCAACTTTCGGTCCAGAGTGTGTAAAAACACTTTCGTATCGTGGATGCCTCAACCCAGCGCAGTTGGGCGAGTCGATTGCCCACGCATTTGCCACGATCAGCACCGGTAACGCTCCGGAGCGC
>JBBNAI010000564.1:0-5136 GCA_037994305.1 Pseudomonas sp.
AGGGAAGGCGTGCTCAGTACCGACTTCTTCACCAACCTGCTGGACATGGGCACGGAGTGGAAGGCGGTGGATGCCGAGGCTGAACTGTTCCAGGGTACGGATCGCAAGAGCGGCGCGGCGAGATGGACGGCTACTCGCAATGACCTGGTCTTCGGCTCCCATTCGGTGCTGCGCGCCTTGGCCGAGGTCTATGCGCAGAGCGATGCCAATGGCAAGTTCGTCAGGGACTTCGTTGCCGCCTGGGTCAAGGTGATGAACCTGGATCGCTTCGATCTGGCGTGAGTCTCCGGCAATAAAAAAGCCCCGCAGATGCGGGGCTTTTTCATGTCTGGGCGGACCCTTAACTGCGATCACGCTCCAGCAGCGGCTTCAGGAAGTAGCCGGTATGCGACTGCGGCATTTCGGCGACCTCTTCCGGGGTGCCGGTGGCGATGATCATGCCGCCCTTGGAACCGCCCTCGGGGCCGAGGTCGATCAGCCAGTCGGCGGTCTTGATCACGTCCAGATTGTGCTCGATCACCACCACGGTGTTGCCGTGGTCGCGCAGGCGGTGCAACACGTCGAGCAGTTGCTGGATATCGGCGAAGTGCAGGCCAGTGGTCGGCTCGTCGAGGATGTACAGGGTCTTGCCGGTGTCGCGTTTGCTCAGCTCGCGACTCAGCTTGACCCGTTGTGCCTCACCGCCGGAGAGGGTGGTCGCCGACTGCCCCAGCTTGATGTAGGACAGGCCGACATCCATCAGTGTCTGCAGCTTGCGCGCCAGCGCCGGCACCGCGTCGAAGAACTCGCGCGCTTCCTCGATGGTCATGTCCAGCACTTCGGTGATGTTCTTGCCCTTGTACTTCACTTCCAGGGTTTCGCGGTTGTAGCGCTTGCTCTTGCACACGTCGCAGGGCACGTAGATGTCCGGCAGGAAGTGCATCTCTACCTTGATCAGGCCGTCGCCCTGGCAGGCCTCGCAGCGCCCGCCCTTGACGTTGAAGGAGAAGCGTCCGGCGCCATAACCGCGCGAGCGCGACTCGGGCACGCCGGCGAACAACTCGCGGATCGGGGTGAACAGGCCGGTGTAGGTCGCCGGGTTGGAGCGCGGCGTACGGCCGATCGGGCTCTGGTCGATGTCGACCACCTTGTCCAGATGCTGCAGGCCGTCGATGCTGTCGTGCACCGCCGCTTCCAGGGTGGTTGCGCCATTCAGCGCAGTGGCGGCCAGGGGGAACAGGGTGTTGTTGATCAGCGTCGACTTGCCCGAGCCGGACACGCCGGTGACGCAGGTGAGCAGGCCGATCGGGATATCCAGGTCGACGTTGCGCAGGTTGTTGCCGCGTGCGCCCTTGATCTTCAGCGAGAGCTTCTTGTCGCGCGGCGTGCGCTGGGCCGGGTAACGGATCTTCTCGCGCCCGGACAGGTATTTGCCGGTCAGCGAGTCCGGGTGGGCCATGACCTCGGCTGCCGTGCCCTCGGCGACGATGCGCCCGCCATGCACGCCGGCGCCCGGACCGATGTCGACCACGTAGTCGGCCATGCGGATGGCGTCCTCGTCGTGCTCGACCACGATCACCGTGTTACCGATGTCGCGCAGGTGGCGCAGGGTGCCGAGCAGGCGCTCGTTGTCGCGCTGGTGCAGGCCGATCGACGGTTCGTCGAGGATGTACATGACGCCGACCAGGCCGGCACCGATCTGGCTGGCCAGGCGGATGCGCTGCGCTTCGCCACCGGACAGGGTGTCGGCGCTGCGGTCCAGGGTCAGGTAGTCGAGGCCGACGTTGACCAGGAACTGCAGGCGCTCGCGGATTTCCTTGAGGATCTTGTCGGCGATCTCGCCACGCCGGCCGGTCAGGCTCAGGCCGCCGAAGTAGTCGGTGGCATCGCCAATCGGCAGGCTGGTGACGGCCGGCAGGGTCTTGTCGCCGACCCACACATGGCGTGCTTCACGGCGCAGGCGCGTGCCACGGCAATCCTGGCAGGCCTGGGTGCTGAGGAACTTGGCCAGCTCTTCGCGCACGGTGGTCGATTCGGTTTCGCGGTAGCGACGCTCGAGGTTCGGCACGATGCCTTCGAACGGGTGGGCGCGTTTGACGATGTCGCCACGGTCGTTGAGGTAGCGGAATTCGACGTTGTCCTTGCCGCTGCCATGCAGGATCGCCTGGCGATTTTCCTGGCTGAGTTCCTCGAAGGGAATTTCCAGGCTGAAGCCGTAGTGCGCGGCCAGCGAGCCGAGCATCTGGAAGTAATAGACGTTGCGTCGATCCCAGCCGCGGATTGCCCCTTCGGCCAGGGTCAGCTCGGCGTTGACCAGGCGACGGGTGTCGAAGAACTGCTTCACGCCCAGGCCGTCGCAGGTCGGGCAGGCGCCGGCCGGGTTGTTGAAGGAGAACAGCTTGGGTTCCAGCTCGCTGATCGAGTGGCCGCAATGCGGGCAGGCGAAGCGGGCGGAGAAGATGGTTTCCTCGCCTTCTTCATCATCCATTGGGGCGACCAGGGCGATGCCATCGGCCAGTTTCAGTGCGGTCTCGAAGGATTCGGCCAGGCGCTGCTGCAGGTCTTCGCGGACCTTGAAGCGGTCCACCACCACATCGATGCTGTGCTTCTTCTGCTTGTCGAGCTTGGGCAGCTCGTCCATCTCGTAGAGCTTGCCGTTGATCCGCACGCGGACGAAGCCCTGGGCGCGCAGCTCCTCGAATACCGACAGGTGCTCGCCTTTGCGCTCGCGGATCACCGGCGCCAGCAGCATCAGCTTGCGGCCTTCCGGCTGGGCCAGCACCTGGTCGACCATCTGGCTGACGGTCTGCGCTTCCAGCGGTACATCGTGGTCGGGGCAGCGGGGAATGCCGACACGGGCGTAGAGCAGGCGCAGGTAGTCGTAGATCTCGGTGATGGTGCCGACGGTCGAGCGCGGGTTGTGCGAGGTGGACTTCTGCTCGATGGAGATCGCCGGCGACAGGCCTTCGATGGTGTCGACGTCGGGCTTTTCCATCATCGACAGGAACTGCCGGGCGTAGGCCGACAGCGACTCGACATAGCGACGCTGACCCTCGGCGTAGAGCGTGTCGAAGGCCAGCGACGACTTGCCGGAACCGGACAGGCCGGTGATCACGATCAGCTTGTCGCGCGGCAGGGTCAGGTCGATGTTTTTCAGGTTATGGGTACGTGCACCACGAATCAGAATCTTATCCACGAACAGCAGCCTCGTTTGGCGCCCGGAAACCGCCAAGTATACGGCTCCGGGCTGCCGCGCGGCAAAGCGTCACGCCTGTGCCGGACGGGCTGCGGCTGGTAGAATCGCCGCCTCGTTTTCATGGGGTGTTGCAATGCACGATCCGCACAGCGAGCGCATGAGCGCCAGTGAGACCCGCGCCGCAGGTGGCCTGGCCCTGGTGTTCGCCTTCCGCATGTTGGGCATGTTCATGGTGCTGCCGGTGCTGGCTACCTACGGGATGGACCTGGCGGGCGCCACGCCGGCGCTGATCGGCCTGGCCATTGGTGCCTACGGCTTGACCCAGGCCGTGCTGCAGATTCCTTTCGGCATCCTCTCCGACCGCATCGGTCGCCTGCCGGTGATCTATGTCGGCTTATTGATCTTCGCCGCCGGCGCGGCCCTGGCGGCCAATGCCGACTCGATCTGGGGCGTGATCGCCGGTCGTGTGCTGCAGGGCGCCGGGGCGATTTCCGCTGCGGTGATGGCGCTGCTCTCCGACCTTACTCGCGAACAGCACCGGACCAAGGCCATGGCCATGATTGGCATGAGCATCGGCCTGTCCTTCGCCGTAGCCATGGTGGTCGGCCCGCTGCTGACCCGCGCCTACGGCCTGCCCGGGTTGTTCTGGGTCACCGCCGGCATGGCGCTGCTGGGCATTCTGATCATCGCCCTGCTGGTGCCCAAGGCGTCGCGCACCCTGGCCCATCGCGAATCCAACGTGGCGCGCCAGGCGCTGGGGGCGACGCTGCGCAACCCTGAGTTGCTGCGCCTGAACATCGGCATCCTGGTGCTGCACGCGATCCTCATGGCCAGCTTCGTCGCCTTGCCGCTGGCGCTGGTGGACGAGGGTGCGCTGCCCAAGGAAGAGCACTGGTGGGTCTACCTGAGTGCCTTGCTGATCGGCTTCTTCGGCATGGTGCCGTTCATCATCTATGCCGAGAAAAAGCGCCGCATGAAACGCGTGCTCAGCGGTGCGGTATTGGTGCTGCTGCTGTGCGAACTGTTCTTCTGGCTGTTCGGCCACAGCCTGCATGCGCTGGTGGCGGGCATCGTGGTGTTCTTCACCGCCTTCAACCTGCTCGAAGCCTCGTTGCCGTCGCTGGTCAGCAAGGTCGCGCCGGCCGGCGGCAAGGGCACGGCGATGGGCGTGTACTCCACCAGCCAGTTCCTCGGCGCGGCGCTGGGCGGCATTCTCGGGGGCTGGTTGTACCAGCATGGCGGGCTCGGGCTGGTGTTCGTCGGCTGTGCGCTGCTGGGGGTTATTTGGCTGCTGGCAGCTGCTACTATGCGCGAGCCGCCTTATGTGACCAGTTTGCGCCGCCCGCTCGTAGCAGCTGCGCTGGCGGATCGTGGACTGGTAGGTCGCATCCTCGCAGTGCCCGGTGTCAGTGATGCCGTGGTGGTCGCCGAGGAGACCGCGTTGTACATCAAAGTGGACACCCAACAATTGGACCGCGAGTTGCTCGAGCGTGTGCTCGAAGATGCCGCGGATACGCATTCAGCTTAGGAGAACGAAATGGCCCGTGGGGTTAACAAAGTCATTCTGATCGGCAACGTCGGCGGCGATCCGGAAACCCGCTATCTGCCCAATGGCAACGCGGTGACCAACATCACCCTCGCCACTACCGATAGCTGGAAAGACAAGCAAACCGGTCAGCAGCAGGACCGTACCGAATGGCACCGTGTGGTGTTCTTCGGCAAGCTGGCGGAAATCGCCGGCGAATACCTGCGCAAGGGTGGCCAGTGCTACATCGAAGGTCGTCTGCAGACCCGCGAGTGGGAAAAAGACGGCGTCAAGCGCTACACCACCGAGATCGTGGTCGACATGAACGGCACCCTGCAACTGCTCGGCGGCCGTGGCAACAACAGCGAAGGCGGCGGTGAATACGCCCCGCGCCAGCAGCAGTCGCGCCCGGCACCGCAACAGTCCGCCCCGCAGC
>JBBNAI010000565.1:0-2412 GCA_037994305.1 Pseudomonas sp.
CGCTACCTCGAAGCCGAACAACCCTACGACTGCGCCGGCAGTTTCAAGGCCGAAGGCCTGGGTGTGAGCCTGTTCCGCGCCACCGAGGGCGAGGATGCCACCAGCCTGGTCGGCCTGCCATTGATTCGCCTGGTCAGCATGCTCAACGACCAAGGAGTCAGCATCCCTTGAGCCACATACCCATATAAATGAAGAAGCCCGGTAAACCCGGGCTTCTTTTTCAGCTATCCAACGTTAACGCAGCGACGGCCCCTGGAAGCCCATCCAGATCGACATACGCTCAGCCACACTGGTGCCGAGCTTCTTGGCGAAACGATCCAACGGATTGTCCTGGCGGGTGTAGTCGACGATTTCTTTGGCACCGATCACCTCCCGCGCCACATAGCTAGCACTGCCCAGCGCATCAACCAAGCCCAACCCCAGCGCCTGCTCACCCGACCAGATAAGGCCGGAAAACAGCTCAGGATGCTCGGCAGACTTCAACCGATCACCGCGCCCCTTCTTCACACTGTCGATGAACTGCTTATGGGTGGTCTCCAGCACGCTTTGCCAGAACTGGGTTTCCTCCGCCTTCTGCGGCTGGAACGGATCAAGAAAGGCCTTGTGCACCCCCGAGGTGTAGACACGGCGATCGACACCCACCTTCTCCATCACCCCAACGAAACCGAAAGTCGCAGCTGTCACACCAATGGAGCCCACCAAACTGGCCTTGTCGGCATAGATCTGGTCAGCCGCACTGGCGATGTAGTAGGCACCGGAAGCCCCCAGATCCGTGATCACCGCATAGACTTTTACATCCGGATGCTCGCCACGCAGGCGCTTGATCTCGTCATAGATGTAGCCGGACTGCACCGGACTACCGCCGGGACTGTTGATGCGCAGCACCACGCCCTTGGTTTTCTCGTCTTCGAAGGCGGCGCGCAGACTACCGACGACATTGTCGGCACTGGCATTTTCGTCCGCCATGATCACGCCTTTGACTTCGATCAGCGCCGTATGCTCGGAGCCAGCCGCAGCACTCTTCTTCAGATCAAGACCCGGCATGAACAACACCAGCGCACCAAACAGGTAGACAAACGTCAGCAGCTTGAAAAATATTCCCCAACGCCGCGACCGCCGCTGCTCGTGCACGCTCGCCAACAGCGTTTTTTCCAGCAACTTCCAGCTTTTGTCATCGCCATTGCCAGCGCCCGACACCTTGCCTTCATCCGACATACTCGCCCACCTTGATGGCCTTTTCATGTACGCGCGACCCAAGCCAGGCGCGCAATTCGGAAAACTCATTGATAGCCAGTTTCGGACCATGCACGTTGAGACTGTCTAGCGACTGCGCCCCGAAACCGACCGCAACCGAATCAACCCCCGCGCTGCGCGCCATCTGCAAATCGAAGACCGAATCACCCACCATCAGCGCCTGCTCGGGCGCCAAATGGAAATGCGCCAGAATCTCCTGCAGCATCAGCGGATGCGGTTTGCTTGCCGTTTCATCGGCGCAACGGGTGATATCGAAATAATCCAGCCAACCCCGCCCTTGCAGCACGCGCTGCAGGCCATGACGGCTTTTGCCGGTAGCCACCGCCAGCCGATATCCCTGGGCACGAAACGCCTCAAGCGACTCGGCAACACCAGCAAACAACGGCGAAGGCTCACTTTCCAGCTGCAGGTACTGCTCGCTGTAGGCACGCAGAAATCGCTCGCTCAATAACGGATCTTCGATATCGGGATAAAGCTGCGCAATCGCTTCCGGCAATGCCAGCCCGATGATGCCCTTGACCAGCTCATCATCACGTCGCGACAAGCCACAAACATCGGCAGCCAGGTGCATGGCCTCGACAATACGACCGATGGAATCCACCAGCGTGCCATCCCAATCAAAGATCAGCAGACGATAGTCACGCACCCAAACGCTCCAGGGTCCGCGCCCACATCTCATCGACCGGCGCCTCGACCTGCAACACCTGGCCATCCGGCAGCGTGATCTTCAGGGCATAGGCGTGCAAAAACAGGCGCTTGCCACCCAGGTCGCGCATTTCGCGGGAAAAATCGTCATCGCCGTACTTGCTGTCGCCGGCAATCGAATGACCGGCATGCATGGCGTGCACACGGATCTGATGGGTACGCCCGGTGATCGGACTGGCCTCGATCAGGGTGGCGAACTCGCCAAAGCGGCGCAGCACGCGAAATTCGGTGAGCGCTTCCTTGCCCTCCGGATTCACCTCGACCATGCGCTCACCCGAACGCAGATTGCTTTTCAGCAATGGCGCACTGATGCGCTTCTTCGATGTAGGCCAATTGCCACGCACCAGCGCCATGTAGCGCTTGTCTACACCATCGCCGCGCAGCGCCTCATGCAGGTGACGCAACATGCTGCGCTTCTTGGCGATCATCAGCAGGCCGGAGGTGTCGCGATCG
>JBBNAI010000566.1:0-1018 GCA_037994305.1 Pseudomonas sp.
CCACCCGCGGCTCGGCGAAGCTGCTCGGACGCAGCGACATCGGCGAGCTGGCCGTCGGCAAGCAGGCTGACCTGGCGCTGTTCAAGCTCGACGGGCTGCGCTTCTCCGGCAGCCACGATCCGCTCTCAGCCCTATTGCTGTGCGGCGCCGACCGTGCCGACCGGGTGATGGTCGGCGGCACCTGGCGAGTGATCGACGGGCAGATCGAAGGCCTCGACGTCGCCGCCCTGATCTCAGCCCATCGCCAGGCCGCCAGTAGCCTGATCGCCGGCTGATGACGCCACCCCATGCACCAGTTTCAACCCGGCGCGCCCTCGTGCGCGCCGTTATTGACCACACGGACAACTTCAGCCCACCGAGAACCCGCGTGGAACCGGCTGTTCATCGATTTGCGAGATAAATTGTCCTTCTGGTCAATTTTTTGCATTGCACCTGTCGCCTCTTCCGGCCAACACAGAAAAACTAGACACGGAGCATTTCACCCTATGTCCACATCCTCCCTGAAAAGCCTGGTGCGCGGTGTCGCTGCGGCCATCGGCCTGACCGCTTCCATCGGCGCCCTGGCCGCCGATCCGCTGAAGGTCGGCTTCGTCTACGTCGGCCCGATCGGCGACCACGGCTGGACCTACCAGCACGAACAAGGCCGTCAGGAGCTGATCAAGCACTTCGGCGACAAAGTGCAAACCAGCTTCGTCGAGAACGTGGCCGAGGGTGCCGACGCCGAGCGCGTGATCCGCAACATGGCCAAGGGTGGCTACGACCTGGTGTTCACCACCTCGTTCGGCTACATGAACCCCACCGCCAAGGTCGCCAAGCAGTTCCCCAAGGTCACCTTCGAGCACGCCACTGGCTACAAGCAGGACAAGACCCTCGGTACCTACCTGGCCACTTCCTATGAAGGCCGCTACGTCGGTGGTTTCCTCGCCGCCAAGATGACCAAGACCAAGAAGATCGGCTACATCGCCTCCTTCCCGATTCCGGAAGTGATCCGCGACATCAACTCGATCCAACTGGCCCT
>JBBNAI010000567.1:0-8977 GCA_037994305.1 Pseudomonas sp.
GACAGCGTCTCGACATTGCTGTGCGCGTCCATGCCCAGGTTCAACGCCGGCTGCGGCACGCCCAGCTTGATTTCCGGGCCCCAGTAGGCGGTATTCATCCCCGGCAGCGGCCCCGGCTCGACATAGAACACATGGCCGACTTCGGCGGCCAGGCGCTGCACATAGGCCAGGTCGGTGCCTTCGTGCAGCGGGATACGCTCCACCGGGATCGGCGTCTCGCTGAAGATCGGCGGGATCACCAACGGCACCATGCCGAACATCGCGTACTTGGCGATGATCAGCGCCACGCGTGCCGCCGCCGGCATGGCCGGGTATGGCAGGCCATTGAACTCCTGGCGATCCATGGCCACCGAGAGGTCCTCACCGGTCACCGTTAGGGTGCTCTGCCCCGGCTCGTTGGAACCGCTGATTTCCTGGCGCGTGACCATGCCATCCATCATCACTAGCGGCAGGCTGTTGATGGTCACCAGCAGCAGCACCCGCAGCCAGGGCACCTGACCGCCCGCCAGCACCAGCAGGGTGTGCAGCGGTGAGTTGTTGCTGACCGCAAACACCAGCTGGAAGCCGCTGCGCGAGCCGGCGGCCGAGGTCACCTGCACGCTCTGCAGGGCGTCCATCACCGGCTTCGGTACAGGCACCGGTAATGCCGGGCCAACCAGCAACGACAGGTGCATGCCTTTAAGCATCGCCGAGCCCCGCCATACCCTCGGGCAGGGTCAGGCGAATACGCCGGCCCAACTCTTCCAGCTCACCCGGTTTGAGGCTGCCGTTGGCATCCGGCAAACGCCAGAACTGCTCCGGATCGCCGAGTACCGTGGCCGCCATGCGGTCGATGCGATCGCCCTCCATCACCTGGTACTCCTGCAAGGTGACGAAGCGCGCCGGATCGGGCACGAAGCGCCGGCGCAGGTACACCAGGCTGCGTCCGTCCGGGCCGTTCAATTCGGCGGTCGGGGTGCCGTGATAGCGGCTGTTGGCTGGAAAACGCTCGATCATGCGTGTCTCCCTTCACTCAGAACAAACTGCTCAGGCCGATGCTGGCCAGGGTCGCGCTGGAAGCCTTGCGCGCCATGCGCTCACGCCCCTGGTGGTAAACCATGTACAGATGGCCGCCCTTGTCGCCAAAGCCGAGGTCGTTGATGTTGAGCACGCGCATGCTCAGGGTGATGCGCGCACGTAACGGGTTGAGGTGGCTGTCGAAGGCCTCCTCGACGATGGAGAAGTCGGTGATACGCACCGGCAGCACCCGCTCCTTGCTCCACACGAACAACGGCAGTGGCGCCTGCACCGGAACGATTTCCAGGGTGCCGGCCATGGCCAGGATGTTGTTGCGGATCAACGCGCCACTGTCCGGGTAAACGATGGTCTCCAGCGCCGCCAACTGCGGGTGGATGCCGACCTCCACGGCCGTGCGGTGCTGAGCCGGAAATTCCAGCTGGTCAGTGGCATCGATCTCCGCATCCAGCTTGATGATCTCCACCGGCGGGCCCTTGAGGCGCAGCGGCTCGCTGAGTGCCGCACTGCCACCAACGCTCTGCGGCTGCAGGGTGCGGGTCAGCAGGTCGGGGTTGTATTGCAGGGCGATCACTCGCTGCACCGCGCCGCTAGAAGGGTCGATCAGGATCAACCCGCCCTTGAGCAATTGCGGGCTACCGGGAAAGCCACTCATGCCTGGTTACTCATGCGGCGGGGCGCTCCTCGGCGCTGGCGGAACTGAACAGTTGGCGAATCAGTTGCGGAGGGTCGATACGGGGCGGCTCGCCCCATTCGATCTGCTCCATGCTCGGCGGGTTGAAGCCACCATCACTGGACCAGGCAATCGGCGCGACCATGCTGAAGCGGCCCAGGGTCACGCCGCGACGGCCGAGGTTCCAGCTCTTCTCGGCGGAGAAGCCCAGGGCCCGCGCACGAGCGTGGGCATCCAGGGACAGGCCCAGGTCCAGGGCGGCGTTGATCCCCGGCCGAGCCGTCAGGTCGAAGCGATTGTTCTGGTAGCGCAGATCCAGCGGGCCGCCGAGGGTGGCATTGAGATCCAGCGAGGCGGTGATGGTGATGGTGCCGGTCACCGAGCCGACCCCGGCATCCAGACCGATGCCGCCGCCGATGGTGCCGGAAATACCAGCGTTGGCCGGGATATGCAGCTCGCAGTGGAAGGCCACGTTGGGGTCCGGGTTTTCCGCCAACGGGTTGAACGCCGCCGTGATCTGCACATTGCGCAGCTGACCAGGGCCAAAACCGTAGCGCGCCGAGACGCCCCCTTCGATCACCGCCACCACCCCGAGCGGGCCGATGGACGCACCGGGAATCGGGATGTTGCGTTGGATATAGAACAACTGGCGATCCGCACCGAAACGGCGGAACAGCTCGATGGGCTGGGGGAAACGCAGCACGCCATCGACCCGGACGTTCTGCTCCTCGTCCACGGTTATGCCGGCAGTCGCCTCGATGCGCTGGCCACGAATGCTGAACGGATAGGTGATTTGCCCGCGCCCGGAGAAACGCCCGGAATTGTTCAGCCGCACCGTGATCGTGCCTTGCACGTTGCCGCGGCGGATGTTCAGCGTGCCATCGCCGGTAATCGCGCCCTCGCCGCCTCGGCGCGCGGTGTAGGTGACATTGACCCGCCCGTCCAGCCCGCGCCAGGTGAAGCCGACATCGCTGGCGGTAGCGGTGAGCGTCTGCCCGTCGTAGGTGCCACGTACGTCCACCTCGCGCAGGCCCGGCACGCGGATGCGCCCGCCGCCGACAAAGACGAAACGCCCACTTTCGCGGCGAAAGCCCAGGGTGGCGGTGCCCAGGTTGCGCGGCAGCAACAGGTTGACCTCGCCGCTGGGGCGGATGCCCTCGGCATCCAGGTCGATCTGCAGGCGCCCGCTCTGCACATAGGGCAGGCGGATCTGTGACGTTTCGATCACCACCTGGCCGCTCCAGGTGCCATTGCGCCAGGTCAGGGTGGCGGTGCTGCTGTCGATGCCGGGGATGTTCACCGCCAGGGTGCCCTGGGCCGTCAGGCCGGTGGCATCGGCGCCTACCGTGACACTACCGGTGGCCACCGGCGTGGCACCGGTGCCCATGGCGAAGGCCAGCATGCCCTCGGCGCTGAGGGTGGGTGCGAGGATCAGCTCCAGGCGCGCATCGGTCAGGCGGAAACCCGGCATCGGCGAGCGCAACTGGGCGCGACTCAGCGCCGAGGTGATACGAAAACTGCCGTCCTGGTAGGAAACATTCAGCGGGCGCGGCAGGAACGGGATGGATGACGTGATGGTGCCGCGCCAATTGACCTGGCCCTGCGCATTCACCGTCAGGCTGGTAATGCGCCCGGGGCTCAGATAGGGGTAGGTGAACTGGATGCCCGAGGCGCCCGCCGCCATGCGCATGGCACCCGACGGCTGCGGGCCGACACTGAAACGGATCGGCGTGGCGCCCGCCCCGGTCAGCGACAGCGGCAGCCGCGTGCTGCGGCCTTCGCCGGCCTCACTGGTGGTGTCCAGGGTGGCGTGTACCTGGTCCTGGGTGCCGGGTCGGCCTTTCTTCAGTTTCTTCAGCAGCAGGCCGGAAATCAGGGTGCCGGCGGCGCGGTTGGTGGTGTCGTCGAAGATGTTCACTTCGCCATCGGCGGCCAGGTTGGCCGGCACCTGGATGCTGGTGTTGGCGCCCCCGGCGACGAGGTTGTAGGCCACCGTGGTAGCCGGCGCCGCAGACGCACCGGCCGCACCAGTGGCCGTACCGGCAGCGCGGTTCTCGCTCATGGCCTTGGCGATGGTCAGGCAACTGCTGCCCCGTTTGAGCGGCGGTGCACTGCCGGCCACCGGCTGTACCTGGGCCGCCTCGTAGGCCCCGAAACTGCTGGTACCCATGGCCTGCACCGCGGCGAAGCGCAGGCGAATCTGCGCGGCGCTGGCGGCATTGAATGGCGCATGCGCGGCAATCTGGCTGCACAGGCCCCAGGCCTGGTACTTCAACGCGCCGCCGCTATCACGGTTCTGCGGGCCATCCAGCGGCTGCAGGTTCTCCGCATTGTTGCTGCCGCTCAATTGCAACTCGACGATGTGATCCATCTGGCAAGTGCCGGTGCTGCATTCGGGGAAGGCCGCATTGCCGCCGGATGCCTGCCAGGCCGCATTGGCCGCCGCGCCGGGCGTCAGGCCACGGGCCTGGAGCCAGGTGCCGCGCATTTCGGCGGTGTCGTCGCGCTCCTGCCAGGCGGCGCTTTCCTGCACGCGCCCACCCGTCATCGCCAGTACCGCCTGCAATGCCCCACCCGCCGTGCTCTGGTAACGCGCCAGGCCATCGCGCCCCTTGGAATACGGCACATAGAGCTTGTCGACGACAAAGCTCGCTTCGGTACGCCCACCCGCCGCGGCGCTGGCCTCGGCGGTCACCAGGTGGGTGGTGGTCATGTAGGCGGTGGTCACGGTCAGGCTTCGCGAGGCCGCCGCTGGCGCCGCTGGTGCGCTGGCCGAACCCGTAGCCCGCGATAGGCGCACCCCGCCGGCGTGCGCCACGCTCGGCACCGGCTGGCCACTGAGCACCGCCGTGGCCGCCCGGTCGGCGTCCATTTCCAGGCGCTGGTAGTCGCTGCCATAGTCGCTGATCGGGGCTGAACCGCTGCGTTGCAAGCCTTGTTGTTGCAGGGTATGGGCCAGTTCGTGGGCCAGCAGGAAACGCCCGCCGGGGCTGTCCGGGCGGTACTGGCCGCTATCGAAGGCGATGTTCTGGCCCACCGTGTAGGCCTGCGCTTGCACGTCGCGGGCCGATTGCGCGGCAGCGGCATCGTCGTGAATACGCACACCGGCGAAGTCGGCCTGGAAGCGGCTCTCCATGAACTGGCGCGTGGCGCTGTCCAACGGGCGACCGGGGCTGGCCAGTACCTGATCCACCGATGCCGGGATCGCTGCAGCCGGGGTGCCGCTAGCCCGGCGTTGCAGGGACTGCTCGCGCTTGGCCGCACAGCTGCTGCACTCACCGCCGCCCGCAGTGGCGCCACAGGCGCACTTGCGCTGCAGCAGCAGGTTGCGCACGGCGGTCTTCGGCGCAGGTGGCTCGCGCTCGATCAGCGGAGTGACGCTGCGTTCGCTCAAGGCACTACTCCCCCGCCCCGGCTTGCAGCTGCCCGGCAATCACCCGGGCCAGGCGCTGCCCGGTACGCTCCGGGCGTTCACCGGCCAGGCCCTGCAAGCGCGGCAGTTGCAGGCGCTCGGCCTGAAAGCCGTGCAACTCACGCGCAGACAACTGCGCCAGGAGGCGCCCCAACTCATGCTCGAAGGCACCCGCCAGGCGCTGGCCATCACGCCGCGAATAACCGGGCAGCGCCAGGCTACCGATGCTCAGCGTAATGGCTGCCGGCGCCGCTGGCGTCCGCGCGGCGCGGCTCATGCCCAGTCCCTCAGGTCTGCTTCCGGCAGGGGTTTCTCCAGCTTGGCGAACTCGGCTTCGGCCGCCGTGCGCAAGTGACGCATGCCAATGGGCGCGGCCTCGTCGGCCGCCAGAAACGCGGCATTCAGCGCCAGGTTGCGGATATGCCCGCCAGCCAGCGACAAGCGCGCCAGCTTGGCGATGTCCAACGGCTCCAGTGGTGCGCTGGGCGGGAACACGCGCTGCCAGATGGCACTGCGCGCCGGCACGTCGGGAAAGGGAAACTGCACGATAAAACGCAGGCGCCGCTGGAAGGCACTGTCGATGGCCTGCTTGAAGTTGCTGGTGAGAATCGCCAGGCCCCGGTAGGTCTCGATGCGCTGCAGCAGGTAACTGACCTCGAGGTTGGCGTAGCGATCATGGCTGTCCTTGACCTCGCTGCGCTTGCCGAACAGCGCATCGGCTTCGTCGAACAGCAGAATCGCGCCACTGCGCTCGGCCACGGCAAAAACCCGGGACAGGTTCTTCTCGGTCTCGCCGATGTACTTGCTGACCAGCGCCGACAGGTCGATACGCAGCAGATCCAGGCGCAGCTCATTGGCCAGCACCTCGGCGGCCAGGGTCTTGCCGGTACCGCTACCGCCGGCGAACAACGCGCTGATCCCCAGGCCACGCGCACTACGTTCGGCAAAGCCCCAGTCGCGGTAAACGCGGCTGCGCTGACGCACCTGGGCGGCAATGGTGCGCAGCGTGGTGATGGCCGTGTCCGGCAGCACCAGATCGTCCCAACCGGCGCGCGCCTCGACCCGCTCGGCCAGGCTGTCCAGACCCCGCCGCGCCTCATCGCGACAGGCATCCCAGAGTGGCTCCAGAGCAGGCGATTCACTCTCGGATTGATGGCCAAGCCGCCAGCCATCGGCAATCCGCGCGATGCTGCGGCCACTGAGCTGGAACTGCTCGGCCAGGCCGCCAAGGCGGCCATTGAGCAGCGCGCCCTGCTCGCCCAGCGCCGCCTGCCAGGCCTGCAGACGGCTGTTGGCATCACCTTCCGTCCAGCTCAGGCGGTGCTGGCTACGCTGCAGCGGCAAGCTGCCCGCCCCGCTGATCAGCACCAGCGCTTGCAGGCGATCGATAAAGGCCGCCAGCTGACGCGCCTCATCCGGGCTTGGCAGCTCGCAATCGACCCACAGCAGCGCGCCCTGCAGCAGCGCCTCGCGCTCCCACAAGCGTGCCAGCTGTTCGCGCTCCTCATGGTTGGCCGGCAGATCGACGCCACTCAGGCGATACAGGCGCAGACCCAGACGCTGGCCGAGTGCCTGCCCGCAGGCTTCCCCGTCACCCTGTTCCAGACGTGCCAGCGGCGCCAGGGCCAGGCTTGGGGCGGCCTGCCAGGCGTCCAGCAGAGCCTGGCTGGCGGCATCGCCCACCGACTCGTCGCCAGGGTTGCCGGGTAGATGGATGAACCAGGGCTCCAGCCGCGGGTCCGGGTAGGCCAAGCCGGCGATCTGATGCAGGATCACCTCGTCCGGGCGCAGGCGCGCCGCCAACGGCCCGCCCACTCCGTCCAGCTCCAGCAGGTGCCAGCGGCGCAGGCGCCCCACCGGCATCACTGCGCTCCAATCGGCGTCCGGCAGCAGCATCAGGCCCAGGCCGAAGCTCAGCCAGGGCTTGCTCTCGTCGCCCTGGGCCTGGGCCAGCAGATCCTGAAAGCGCGCATCCAGATCCGGCGCAGCCGCCAGCAACAAGGTCTGCTGTTCGAACGGCGTCAGGCCCAGGCTGTGCGCCACATGGGCCAACCCCGGCGGCGCCTGCAGGCCGGCGGCCAGCGTGGCCGGCTGACCCTCGATGCGCCGCTGCAGGTAATCGGCAAAAATATCCAGCACCTCGCTGAGCGCCTGGCGATTTCGCGCGAAGCTTTCGGCAATGTTCATGGCGATACCTCCGGCCCACTGAAGCGGCCATCCGCGCCCAGGTTCAGCGGGCTGCTGCCGGCGTCCACCTGCAAGCGCGCCAGGTAGCTGCCTTGCAGCACATGGCGATATTCGATGGTGACGCTGCTGGTGGACTCAGCCGGTGGCAGCACGCCATTGCCATCCACGGCGCTGAAGCTGTAGGCACGGGGCGCACGGTCGGCCGGCGGGTTCTTCTCGTTGAGCAGCAGGCGCACACGCTGGCGGGGGCCGATGGCGGGCGTGCAAGTGACACTGATGGCCCCGGAGCGATAGGTCTGGCCGTCCACCACCTGGCTGCTCGCACCCGGTTCGACGCTGAACCCGGCCTGCGGATTGAGCACCAGCGCCAGCAGGTTGGACTCCTGGCCGCTGTGTGGTTGCGGCGGATTGCCCATGAGCTGCGGATGCACCACTTGCAAGGTGCAAACCCCAGCCTGCAACCCCTCCGGCAGCGCCGGCGCCAACAGGTCGAACTGCAGGCTGTCGTTGCCCAACTGGCTGATCCCGGCGCTGATATCCAGCCCGTTGAGACGCAGTTGCACGGACTGGGCGCGCAGGTTGGCACCCGTCAGGCGCAGGCTGCTGTCTGGCAGGATCGGGGCGCCGTCGATGGTCTCCACTCGATCCAGGCGCGGGCTGCGCAATGGCACCGCATAGAGGTTGCGGGCCAGCACCGGCAGCGGCGTACGCTGGCTCTTCTGCACCTCCAGCAACACCACGCTGACCTGGTAGGCGGCGCTGGGCCGCGCCGGCACCTGAATGGTCGACCAGATGCGGGCGATCTCATCCATGCTGTGGTTGAGCGGGGTTATGCGCAGCTGTTCGAGTTGATCGGCCAGCCCGGCCAACTCCAGCTCCTTGGGCAGGCTCGGCTTGCTCGGCCCTGGTTTGAGCAGCGCCTTGATCGCCTCGCGGCCGAGGCCCGGTGTTTCGTGGAGGATCTGCATGGCCGCGCCCAGGAGGATTTCGCTGTGGAAATCCTCGGCACCGTAGGCGCTGACCAGGAAATACAGATCCAGCGCCAGCGCCGGATTGCCCACCCTCTCACCACGGCTGTCGCGCGAAGGCAGGCCTAGATTGGCCCAGCCGGGATTGCGCTGCTGGTTGTACAGGTACAGGTTGAGGCGGCTCTGGTCGGCACTGCGATCGATGCGATCCGGGGCCAGGCAACTGACCAGCGCGCCCGTACTGGCCAGCACATCGGCCAGCTTCAGCTCGGCAAAACCGCTTTCCAGCAGTTGCTGCAACGTCGCGGCGACGGCTGCCAGGCCCAGGGCGCTGCTCATGGCCGCCCGCCCCGCGCCGGTTTGCTGCGCTCACTCAGGTAAGCATCGAGGGAGAGTGCGGCTGGCCTGGCCGGCTGCTCCTCGCGTCGCGGGCTGCGCGGCGCCTCGCTGGACAGGATCTCGATGCGGCCGATGTTGATTTCCACTCGTGGCCCGGCCTCAGTGGGAGCCGCTGTTAGCGCCTGTGGCTCGCGCATGGGCATCGCGGAAGCAGGCGCAAGTGGGCTCGGGCCGCTCACAGGAAAAGGCACCGCAGGCAGCAGGCGCTCGACGCGCTGCTCGATCACCTCGCGCCGCAACTCATGCACCGGCAGTCGCTCATCGGACATGGCCGGCGCGGGTGACTGAATCGGCAGGCTCAGCGGCTCAATCACCGGCGGCTCG
>JBBNAI010000568.1:0-1741 GCA_037994305.1 Pseudomonas sp.
TTCAAGCGCGCCATCGTGCCCAAGGGCAATGCGCCCAAGGAAGCGCCGCCGGGCTTGCAGGTGATTGCGGTAACGCGCCTGGAGCAGGCGCTGGATGCGTTGTTCGAGTAATCGCGCTTCGTCGGCGCTATCCGACGGGTAACAGTCGATCAAGCCAAAACCACAAAGGGCGCCAGGGCGCCCTTTGTGGTTTCTATCTTCGGCAGCCCTTGGGGCTACTCGTCCTCACCGAGCGCGGCCAGCTCGCGTTCCAGCAGGCTTTCGTCGCCGAGGTTGAGTTCCACCAGGCGGCGCAGGTGGCTGATCGAGTCCAGGTCGATATGCCGGCAGACGAAGCCGAGCAGTTCGCCACGGGTGCGGGTCAGCACCACTTCCATCTGCAGCTGGATGTCGCCGTCGAGCTTGATGGTGGCAGTGAAGGGCTGATCGGGGTCACCGTTCCAGTCACGTGGGCGCTCCACCAGCAGGCCTTTTAGCGACACATCGTGCAGGACCACGGCCCAGCGCCGCTCGCCCTGGGTGAGCTCGGTGGCGGCGTCGAAAGCGATGCGCTGGAAACGTCGGCGCTCGTTGCTCGTATCACTCATTGCGTGATTCCTCTGCGGTTTTATCCACTATAGCCAAGGCGCGCCGTCGCTGCCGCCAGTAGATGCCGGCGGCCACTATCAGCAGCAGGCCGAGGGGCAGCCAGTACTTGTACGGGCGCAGCGCCTGGCGCACGGCCTGCTCGCGTTCCGACCAGAGCAACTGGCTGGCGCGCTCGAAGTCCGGCTCCTGGCAGGCATTGCTACCGAAGGCGCCGCCCCAGGGCACATAGGCGCCCTGTTCGACATAGCGCAGGTAGTAGCGCCGCGCAGCCGGGTAGTCGTTATTGATCAGCCAGCCGGTGGCCTTGCACAGCGTCGCGGCGAAGGCCTGGCTGCGGGCTGGCAGCAAGTCGGCGGCCTGGCTGGCGAGGTCGGCGGCGACCCAGCGGTAGTGGTAGCGGCGATTGGGTTCGGCGGCGCTGGCATTCTGCCGTTCGGCTTCGGCGGCCGTGAGCAACCCGCCGGCCAGCACCAGCTTGCCCTCGCTGGCGCCATAGTTGCCGCCGCTCCAGGCCTGGTCCGGGTCCAGTTCGTAGCCGAGCAGTTCCATGCCCTGTTCACGGGCCCGCTTGGCGGCGCGGTAGTAGCCTTCGGCGCGGCCGATGGCGGTCCAGGCATCCACGGCTTGCGCACGGTCGGCACCGTACTGGCGGGCGGCCTGCTGCAGCTCGGTGCTGGCGAAATAGGGCACGGCCTCGCTGTAACGGCCTTCGCGCAGCAGGCGGCGGCCGAGCAGTTCGCGGAGGCTGGTGGCCGGCGGTCGGTCCCAGTAGCCGTACCCCTGGTGCTCTTCAGGCTGCGCAAGGGCGGCGACCTTGGCGTCGATATAGCCCTTGAGTTCGTCGGTGGAGAGCACCCGCTCGGCTACCACCGCAGCGTCCTGCCAGTAGATGCCGCTGTTGCGGTAAAGCTGGTCGAAGGCTTCCAGGTAGTCGCCGCGCTCCAGGGACAGGATGGCCATCTCGCCTTCGATCCGGCAGCGTGGCTTGAGGGTTTCGTAGTCCCAGTTCTCGCTGCGGCGCGAGCCCCAGTCTTCATCGGCGGGGAAGGCCTTGGCCGCCTTGGCATAGGCTTGGGTGGCGGCAACCTTGTCGCCGTCGCGCAGTGCCAGCTTGGCGCGCAGCCACCAGGCCAGGCCGCTATCCCCCGCCTGC
>JBBNAI010000569.1:0-3129 GCA_037994305.1 Pseudomonas sp.
TACAGCGTCCAGGGCCGTTCGGCATCGGCGCCATAGGCATGCGCCTGGCCCTTGGGCAGCAACAGCAGGTCACCACCGCCAACCTCCAATCGTCCATCCTCGCTATCCAGCCAGCCACGCCCGGCACGGCAGTAGATCAGCAGATGATCGTCCGGTTGCTGGCGCTGCATGCGGTGCCCGGCGGCTTCCGGGTAGAAGCCCAGGGCCAGCGGAAAGCAGCCTGCGGCCAATGGCTGGCGCGCCAGCAGGCGGCGCAGGCGCGGCGTGGTGATGAAGCGCAGGCCGTTGGCGGGCAACGGCCAGTTGGAGGTTTCCACCGCTGTGTTCATGTTCACGTCTCGACGAGCAATACCAAGATCGTCCATCCCTGCGACAAGATCGTCAATCCACAAGCTGCTAGGCAGTGGCTATAACAAGGGCATACAAAAACAAACTCAGGAGCAACCTGATGGCCCGCGTGATCCCCCAACTGATCGCCGGCGAGTGGCAAACCAGCCATTCCCGCGAACTGATCGAAGTGACCGACCCCGCCACCCAGGAAGTCCTGGCCCTGGCACCCAAGGCCACCCACGAGGAAATCGAGGCGGCCATCGCCAGCGCCAAGAGCGCCTTCCTCACCTGGCGCGAAGTGCCGGTGCCGGAGCGCGCGCGGCTGATGCTGCGCTACCAGCACCTGCTCAAGGAACACCACGACGAGCTGGCGGAAATCCTCGCGCAAGAAACCGGCAAGACCTTCGCCGACGCCAAGGGCGATGTCTGGCGCGGCATCGAAGTGGCCGAGCACGCGGCCAACATCTGCAGCCTGATGATGGGCGAGACGGTGGAGAACGTCGCCCGCGAGATAGACACCGCCAGCTATATCCAGCCGCTCGGCGTGTGCGTCGGCATCACCCCGTTCAACTTCCCGGCGATGATCCCCCTGTGGATGTTTCCGCTGGCCATCGCCTGCGGCAACAGCTTCATCCTCAAGCCCTCCGAGCAGGACCCGCTGACGCCCAACCGCCTGGCGGAACTGTTTATCGAAGCCGGCGCGCCCAAGGGCGTGCTGCAGGTGCTGCACGGCGGCCGCGAAGTGGTCGACGCCCTGCTGGTACACGAGGACATCCGCGCAATTTCCTTCGTCGGCTCGGTGCCGGTCGGCCAGCACATCTACCGCACCGGCACCCAGCACCTGAAGCGCGTGCAGGCCTTCGCCGGGGCCAAGAACCATATGGTGATCATGCCCGACGCGCCCAAGGACCAGGTCATCAGCAACCTGCTCGGCGCCAGCTGCGGCGCGGCCGGCCAGCGCTGCATGGCGATCAGCGTGGCGGTGTTCGTGGGTGAATCGAAAGCCTGGATCGACGAACTGGCGGCGCAGATCGCCGAACTCAAGCCCGGCTACTGGAAAGACCCGAGCGCCGCCTACGGCCCGCTGATCAGCCAGCAGGCCAAGCAGCGCGTGCAGCGCCTGATCGCCGAGGGCAAGGCCGAAGGCGCGCAGTGCCTGGTCGACGGTTCGCAGTGCACGGTTGAAGGCTACCCGAACGGCAACTGGCTGGGCCCGACCCTGTTCCGTGGCGTGACCACCAAGATGGGTTTGTACCGCGAGGAGATCTTCGGCCCGGTACTGGTATGCATGGAGGTCGACACCCTGGAGCAGGCCATCGAGCTGGTCAACGGCAGCCCCTACGGCAACGGCACCAGCATCTTCACCCGCTCCGGCGGCGCCGCGCGGCACTACCAGCACGCGGTGGAAGTCGGCCAGGTGGGCATCAACGTGCCGATCCCGGTGCCGCTGCCGTTCTTCTCCTTCACCGGCTGGAAGGGCTCGTTCTACGGCGACCTGCACGCCTACGGCAAGCAGGCGGTGCGTTTCTACACCGAGACAAAAACGGTCACCAGCCGCTGGTTTGATGACACGCCGGTAACCGGCCCGAACATGACCATCCAGCTCAAGTAACCGGCCAGGGACACGTTATGGATTTCGATCTGAGTGACGAACAACGCCTGCTGGTGCATAGCGCCAGCGCCTTTGCCGCCCGCGAGCTGGCACCCTACGCCGCCGACTGGGACCGCGACCACCACTTCCCGGTGGACGTGATCAAACGCGCCGCGGACCAGGGTTACCTGGCCCTGTACATCAAGGAAGAGGACGGCGGCCTGGGCCTGTCGCGCCTGTCCAGCTCGCTGATCTTCGAGCAACTATCGGCCGGCTGCGTGGCCACGGCGGCCTTCCTGACCATCCACAACATGGCCTCGTGGATGCTCGCCTCGTTCGGCGACGCAGCGCTCAAGGAGGCCTGGCTGCCGCGTTTGACCAGCGGCGAGCTGCTGGCCTCCTACTGCCTGACCGAGCCGGACGCCGGCTCCGACGCCGCGCGCCTGCGTACCCGCGCCAAGCGTGACGGCGACGAGTACGTGCTGGACGGTAGCAAGTGCTTTATCTCCGGCGCCGGCAGCACCGATGTGCTGATCGTCATGGCACGCACCGGCGAAGAAGGCGCCAAAGGCGTGTCCTGCTTCCTGGTCCCTGGCGATGCGCCGGGAGTGAAGTACGGCCGTAACGAACTGAAGATGGGCTGGCGCGCGCAGCCGACCCGCTCCATCACCTTCGAGGGCGTGCGCATCCCGGCGGGCAACCGCATCGGTCCGGAAGGCCAGGGCTTCGTCTACGCCATGAAGGGCCTGGACGGCGGCCGCATCAATATCGCCAGCTGCTCGCTGGGCGCGGCGCAGGCGGCGCTTGAGCAAAGCCTGCGCTACGTCGAGGAGCGCAAGCAGTTCGGCAAGGCGCTCAGCGAATTCCAGGCCCTGCAGTTCAAGCTGGCCGACATGCTCACCGACCTCACCGCCAGCCGGCAGATGGTGCGCCTGGCCGCACACAAGCTCGATCACGGTGACGGCGAGGCCAGCCTGTACTGCGCCATGGCCAAGCGGTTTGCCACCGACCACTGCTTCACCCTGTGCAACGAGGCGCTGCAACTTCACGGCGGCTATGGCTATCTCAACGACTATCCGCTGGAGCGCTGGGTGCGCGACAGCCGCGTGCATCAGATACTCGAAGGCACCAACGAGATCATGCGGGTGATCATCGCCCGCCGCCTGCTGGATCAGGGCGGCATGCTCGATCGCCTGCTGTAGCTTTTA
>JBBNAI010000570.1:0-4385 GCA_037994305.1 Pseudomonas sp.
ACTCAGTAGTGAAACGACGCATCGCCGATGGTAGTGTGGGGTTTCCCCATGTGAGAGTAGGTCATCGTCAAGCTCCTATCCCCAAACCCCCAATCCGTGAAAACGGGTTGGGGGTTTGGCTTTTGGGCGGAAAAATAAGGCGTGGATTTGGCTTCTGATGGTGCGTTGCCGCTCTAGTCACTAGCCTATAAGCTGGTTCTCTTGGGGCGAGAATCGTTACCGCAGGGGGTATCATGGCGCTCCGCCCGCATCTAAGAATTTTTGGAATGGAGTCTGGCCTCGATCATGACTGAGCTGAAATCAGCCAAAACCCGCCGAACAACCAACTGGTCTGCCATCTGGATTTTGCCGTTGATCGCTATGCTGATTGGCGGCTGGTTGGCCTGGCGTGCTTACGATCAGGCGGGTATCGAGATTCAGGTGTTCTTCCCCAGTGGGGACGGGATCCAGGCCGGCAAGACCGAGGTGATTGTCAAAGGCATGCCGATTGGCAAGGTTGTCGGGTTGGAGCTGGATGACACCGGCAAGCAACGTGGTGTGCGCGTCACGATCGAGATGGACAAGCGGGTTGAGTCCCACCTGCGCAGCAACACGCGTTTCTGGCTGGTAAAACCGAGCGTGTCCCTGGCTGGTATTACGGGTTTGGAGACTTTGGTCTCCGGTAATTACATCACTGCCAGTCCCGGTGATGGTGAGCCCGCCCGAGAGTTCATTGCCCTGACGGAGCCGCCGCCTTTGGCGGACAGCGTCCCAGGATTGCACCTCATGCTCAAGGCGGACCGTCTGGGCTCGTTGAACCGGGATAGCCCTGTGTTCTACAAGCAGATCCAGGTGGGACGGGTGAAAAGCTATGCCCTGGCACAGGATCAGAGCACAGTTGAAATCAAGGTATTCATTCAGCCTGAATTCGCCTCCCTGGTGCGTAAGCACACGCGTTTCTGGAATGCCAGCGGTGTGTCCATCGATGCAGGTCTGTCAGGCGTGAAGGTTCGGACCGAGTCGCTTTCCAGCATTGTTGCAGGCGGAATAGCCTTTTCTACTCCGGAGCACCGGGCTGATAGCCCTCCAACCGATCCGAGCATTCCTTTCCGTCTCTATGAGGACTACGAGGCCGCCCAGTCCGGGATCAAGGTCGCGTTGAAGTTGACGGACTTCGAGGGGCTGGAAGCTGGACGTACCCCGGTCATGTACAAGGGTATCCAGGTCGGGACTCTGAAAGCGTTCAAGGTTGACGAGGACCTGGCCGGTGCTTCCACCGAATTGGCTCTGGATCCGAGCACAGAAGATTACTTGGTCGAAGGGACCGACTTCTGGGTGGTCAAACCGTCGATTTCTCTGGCGGGTATTACCGGCCTCGAGGCGCTGGTCAAGGGTAATTACATTGCTATTCGCCCAGGCGAGAAGGGCGCTGCGCCTGCACGGGACTTCGTTGCCCGCGCCAAGGCGCCACCGTTGGATCTTGGTGCTCCGGGTCTGCACATGGTGCTGTTCTCCGACGTACTCGGTTCGCTGGATGTGGGTAGCCCGATCCTCTACCACCAGGTCAAGGTCGGCTCGATCCAGAGCTACCAGTTCACCCATGACCGCAAGCGTGTTGTGCTTGGTGCGCATATCGAGCCGGAATACGCCAACCTGGTGAACAGTTCCACGCGTTTCTGGAATGCCAGTGGCATCAAGCTTACCGGCGGGCTGTCCGGCATCGAAGTCAAAAGTGATTCATTGCAGAGCTTGCTGGCTGGTGGGGTCAGTTTCGAGACTCCAGACATGAAGGCACCTGTCGAGCGCAAGATCCAGCGCTTCACTCTGCACAGTGATCGCGAGGATGCCTTGCAGGAAGGGGTGGCGATCCAGATCAAGGTCGCCAGCGGCGATGGCCTGAATCCGGGGACGGTGATTCGCTACAAAGGCCTGGAAGTTGGCAAGGTCGAAACCGTCGAGTTGACCAACGATCTGCAGGCTGTATTGCTCAATGCCCGTATCACCAAGGCAACCACGCGTATCGCCACCGTCGGCAGCCAGTTCTGGGTGGTCAAGCCGGAGTTGGGGCTGGCGCGTACGGCGAACCTGGAAACGCTGGTCAGCGGCCAGTATCTCGAAGTGCAGCCGGCTAGCAAGCCTGGCAAGGTGCAGACCTTTTTCGAGATACGCCAGCAGACACCGATTGCCGAGAGCCGCGAGGATGGCCTGAAAGTCATCCTGAGTGCACCGCGGCGTGGTTCGATAAAGCCGGGTGTGGTGGTCAGTTATCGCGAAGTGCCAGTGGGCAAGGTTACCCGTTTCGAGTTGGGCCCTACATCCGACCGTGTGCTGATTCATGTGTTGATCGAGCCGCGTTACGCAGCTCTAGTGCGCAGCGGTAGCCGCTTCTGGAATGCCAGTGGCATCGGTGTGGACGCCGGGCTGTTCAAGGGGGTGAAGGTGCGTACCGAATCCCTGGAAGCGCTGCTCGAGGGCGGGATTGCCTTTGCTACGCCAGACAATGCGCAAATGGGCGGGCCGGCTATCCCGGGGCAAACCTTCGCTCTGAACGAGGAACCCAACGAGGAATGGATGAAGTGGGCACCGAAGATCGTGTTGGATAAATAAGCGGATTCAGCTTGAGTTAAGTCGACGTGGCTATCTTGGTTCCTGTCGAAACCAACTGCCCTAGCGGAGACTGAACATGAACAAGCTGACTGCCCTGTTTGCCATCACTGCCCTTGCCGCCACTGCCGGTATCGCCCAGGCCCGCGATCTGGGTCCGGACGAAGCGCTTAAGCTGCGCGATGCCGGCACCATCCAGAGCTTCGAGAAGCTCAACGAGGCGGCCATCGCCAAGCACCCCGGCAGCAAGGTCGAGGAGACCGAGCTGGAAGAGGAATACGGCCGCTACATCTACCAGGTCGAATTGCGCGACGCCCAAGGCGTGCAGTGGGACCTGGAGTTGGATGCCGCCAGTGGCCAGATCCTGAAGGACCACCGCGACAACTGATTGATTGCCAGATAACGAAAGGGCCGCTGATGCGGCCCTTGTCGTTTGTGCTGGCTCAGGATCAGGCCGGTTCGTTTGCCGGCTCGGCAGCTTTCACCACCTCGCGGCGCTTGATGTACTTCCAGTCCGCCTCGTCGATGTAGATGCCGTTCGGCCCGCTGCCACCTTCCAGGTCGATGGCCACATGGGCCGAGACCTGCGGTTTGACCGAGGCGAGGATCGGCACGAAGCCCAGCTGTAGGCTGGTCTCGATCAGCGCTTGCTGATTGCGTTCGTCGATGTCCGCCGCCTCGTCGAGGTAATACGGCAGGCGCACCTTGCCGGCCTGCTCGCGATCCATCAGGTGCAGCAACAGGTACATGTTGGTCAGCGCCTTGATGGTCATGGTCGTGCCGTTGGAGGCCGCACCATCGATGTCGGTGTGCATCACCGGTGCGCCGCCGACCTTGGTGATCTCGAAGGCCAGCTCGAACAGGTCCTTGAGGCCCAACTGGTTGTGGTTGGCCGCGACCAGGCGCGCCAAGTACTCCTTGGCTTCCTCGTTCTTCGCGTCCTGATCACCGCTCTGCTGCAGGTCGAACACCGAGAGGGTCTCGCCTTCCTCGTACTGGCCAGCGCTGTGGATGATCTGGTCGATGTGCTTGAGCGCGTCCTTGTTCGGCGCCAGAACGATGCGGAAGCTCTCCAGGTTGGACACCTGACGCTTGTTGATCTCGCGGTTGAACAACGCCAGTTGGTGTTCCAGGTTGTCGTAGTCGCTGCGGATATTGCGCAGGGTCCGGGCGATGTCGGTGACCGCCGCTCGTCTGGCCTTCGCTAGAGTGAGGGCCTCGTCCTGGCGGTGCGCGTAGGCGTTGACCAGCAGGTGCAGGCGGCGCTCGACGTCGTCCTCGCTGTCGAACTTGGCCACGCCTTTCAGGCGCACCTGGGCGTAGAGCGCCTCGATCTGGCCGTCGATGCGCTGCAGTGCCTGCCAGCTGTCCTGGTAGTCGTTGAGCAGCGGCTGCAGGTTGTCCAGCGAGTCGTCGACCGGGTCCATGAACGGCGTGCCGAATGGCAGGTCGGCCGGCAGCAGTTGGCGACGGCGCAGGGCGTCTTCCAGGGTGCGCTGCTTGGCTTCCAGATCGGCCAACTGACGGCCGACTAGCTGAAGCTTGGCGGACAGTTGCTGCACGCGCTCGGTGAAAGCATCCGAAGCGCGCTTGAGTTCGTCCTGGGCGGCCTCCAATTGGGCTAGCTGCTCCAGCTTGCTGGCGTCCTCGACGGACAGGGTCTGGCAGCGGCGGAAGTCTTCCAGCGCCTTTTGTGCATCCAGCACGTCCTTGTACAGCTGCTCGGCCTGGGCCTTGCTCGCTGCGCGGTCGGCGGCCACGGCCTGCTGGGTCTTGAGTTGCTTGAGCTCGCGCTCCAGGCG
>JBBNAI010000571.1:0-20002 GCA_037994305.1 Pseudomonas sp.
ATGCGCGAAGGCTTCAAGCTGCAGGACGAGATCGGCGTCAACCCGCGTATCGAGAACCAGCGCCTGTGGTTCGTCAGCAAACCCTCCTACCTGGAAAGCGCCAGCGGCCGCGGCAGCCTGTACATCCACTACGTGGTTGAACGCCTGGAAGAGCGCAACATGCCGATGGAGTTGGCGCTGCTGCCAGTCATCGAAAGCGCCTACAACCCCTTCGCCTACTCGCGCAGTGATGCGGTCGGCCTGTGGCAGTTCATCCCTGCTACCGGACGCCACTTCAACCTGCGCCAGACCAGTTGGTACGACGGTCGCCGCGACGTCACCGCCTCGACCAATGCCGCACTGAGCTACCTCAGCCGCCTGCACGACATGTTCAACGGCGACTGGCTGCTCGCCCTCGCCGCCTACAACGCCGGCGAAGGCACCGTCAGCCGCGCCATCGAGCGCAACCAGAAACTCGGCCTGCCGACCGACTACTGGAACCTGCCGCTGCCCAAGGAAACCCAGGACTACGTTCCCAAGCTGCTGGCCCTGTCGCAGATCGTCATGTCGCCGGAAGCCTATGGCGTCTCCCTCAATCCGATCGCCAACGAGCCCTATTTCGAGGAAATTGCGATCAAGCAGAACCTCGACCTGTCGCGTGTCGCCGCCATGGCCGACATGGACGAAGACGAGCTGTACAACCTCAATCCGGCCTTCAAGAAACGCATCACCATGGATGGCCCGCGCCACCTGCTGGTGCCGACCGACAAGGCCGAGATGCTCACCGCCAGCCTGGCGCTGATGAAGCCGCAAGCCCAGGTGGCCTGGCAGGAATACCGCGTGCGCTCCGGCGACAACCTGCACAGCATCGCCAACCGCTACGGCCTGACGGTCAACGCCCTGAAAGACACGAACAAGCTGGGCAGCAATAATCTGCGTGTCGGCCAGGTATTGAGCATCCCCGCGACGCCGGGCAGCGCACCGCAAGCACCGATCCAGCAGCAGATTGCCAAGGCGAAACCCGCGGTCGCTACACAGCGCTACAAGGTCAAGAGTGGCGATACCCTGTGGCAGATCGCCAACGCCAATGGCGTGGCCCTCAAGGATCTGCAGCGCTGGAACGGCCTCACCGCCAAGAGCCGCCTGAGCCTCGGGCAAAGCCTGGACATCCGCGGTGGCTCCGGTGGCACCGGCAACTCGGTGGCAGCGAGCAAGCCCAAAGCCAAGGCCGACAAGCGCCAGGCAGTGACCTACTACCGGGTCAAGAGTGGCGACTCGATGTACATGATTGCCCGCCGCTTCAACGTCGACATGAACAACCTGCAACGCTGGAACCCGCTCAGCGACAGCACCGCACTGAAGCCAGGACAGACCCTGACGCTCTATCTCGACTAAGAGAAAGCTCGCGCAATAGAAAGGCCGCCCTTGGGCGGCCTTTTCGTTAGCGCTTGCTCAGCGCCTCCAGACAACGCCCGGTCAGCTGAGTAAAGCGCTGGAAGGCGACAAACTGCTCGTGCTTGAGCGCTCGCCCGGACAGGCGGCAATCGGCGTAGAGCACACCGATTTCACGCGTACCTGCCAGCAGCGGCGCAATCAGGAACATGCCCTGCCCCAGGTGCTGACGCATCGGCAGCGTCACCAGTTCATTGAGATTGTAACTAGCCGGAACGCCCATCCAGATCGCCTCGCGGTTACGCAGGACGTAACTGAAGATATGCGGCTGTTCGCGTTGGTTGGCCGGTAGCTGGAAGTCCTCCAGCCAGCTCTCGGTACCCTCGCCGACCACCCGCTTGGCGCGGAAACGACTCTGCCCGTCGGCCAGCACCGCCAGCATCACCCGCTCCAGCCCGGCGCCCTGGTGCAGGCCCTTGAGCAGGGTTTCCAGGATCAGGCCGACATCGGCCTTCTGGCTGACCATCATGCCGAGGTCCTGCAGCGCCTGCTGCATCACCAGCAGGTTGGGTTGCAGCAGACGCGCCTTGCGCTCCTGCTGCTGCAGCTTGATCTGTTCCGGGTCGGTGTTGGGGATCAACCGGCAGAGCTGGCTGGCACCAAACGTGGCAGCCACCTCGACCGCCTCCTCGGCACTTTCCAGCACCTGTTTGAGCGCATCCTCCGGACTGATCCCGGTGAAATCCGCCAGTTGCTGCACCAGGGTTTCCATGCCCGGTGAATCCCAGCCATCCAGCGCGGCCTCGCTGATCTTCACGCCCAGGCTGATGGCACGCACCGCCGGGTCGTGCTGGTTGCCACTGCCGTGAGCGAAGCTGGCCAGTTCGCCGAGGTTCCAGCTCTTCACCAGACCCTGAGTAAGCTGGCGGAAACTGGTACCGATCACCTGGCGCACCGCTTCGTCTTCACCGATGCCAGGCTGGTCGAGCAGGTCGGCCAGCTCATCCGCCTGATCACCGCCACAGCTCCAGAACGCCAGCTCGCCAACGGTGTGCAACAGCGCGGCGATGAACACCTCTTCCTGATTCTTCGCCAACACATAGCCGGCAATGTTGCGGGCCTGCACGGCGGCATGGAACGAACGCGCCAGGAGCATCTGCAACTGCTCGCGGGGAACCCGCACCAACAGGCTGTCGATCAGGCTGACCGACATGCCGATCAGGCGCACGTTATCGAAGCCGATCAGCACGATGGCCCGCGAAATGGTGCGGATACTTTCCTGCGAAGGGTTGTAGTAGACGCTGTTGCCGATACGCAGGACCTTGGAGGTCAGCGAGGCATCACGCAGCAGCACATCGGCCAGTTGCTGAACCGAGGAGGTGTCAGCCTGGGACAGGCGATGCAGATCCTGCACCACCGCAGCGAGCGCCGGTAATTCGGCCTGATTGAGGCGGTCTATCCATGCCTGTAAACCGATACTGCGTTCCACCCGGGCATAAACCTCTTTCAATTTGTTTGAGTGTAATCAAATTGATGGCACCTGCAGCGCAAAAGGCACTCTTTTTCCAGCGGATACAAGCTGTTACTGTACCGACCAAGAAGCCCAAAGACGCCATGGATCGGACCTTGCGCCTGATGCGTACCCTGTTCCCGCTGCTACTCGGCCTGGCCATGAGCTTTCCTGCCTTCGCAACCCTCAGCGAAAGCCATGGTTACGCCCAGTTCGGCACCCTCAAATACCCCGCCAGCTTTACCCATTTCGACTGGGTCAACCCCGATGCGCCCAAAGGCGGCACGTTGCGGATGATGGCCTACGGTACGTTCGACACACTCAACGCTTATAGTTTCAAGGGCAGTAGCCCCTCGGCCGCGCCCAACTTCCTGCAGTACGGCGTCAGTGAGCTCAATGAAACGTTGATGGCCGGTACCGGTCAATACGACCCTTCCGGCGATGAATCCGCCTCCAGCTACGGGCTGATCGCCAAGTCGGTGGAGTACAGCGAGGACCGCAGCTGGGTGGTGTTCAACCTGCGCGAGGATGCCCGCTTCCATGACGGCAAGCCGATCACCGCCTACGACGTGGCCTTCTCCTATCGCCTGTTGATCAAGCAGGGCCACCCGCAATACCGCACCAATCTGCAGGAAGTGCAGCGGGTCGACATTCTCAACCGCCACCGCATCCGTTTCGTGTTCAAGCGCGCCGGCAACCCCCTGTTGATCCTGCGCCTGGGCGAACTGCCTGTGTTGCCGCAGCACTACTGGAAGAGCCGCGACTTCAAGGCCACCACTTTCGAGCCGCCACTGGGCAGCGGACCGTACCGGGTGACCAAGGTCGTGCCGGGGCGTAGCCTGGAGTTCGAGCGGGTCAAGGACTGGTGGGGTGAGAAGCTGCCGGTCAACCGCGGCAAGTACAACTTCGACCGGGTCGAAGTGGAGTTCTACCGCGACAGCGATGTCGCCTTCGAAGCCTTCAAGGCCGGTGAGTTCGATTTCTATATCGAGCACCAGGCGAAGAACTGGGCCAATGGCTACCGCTTCCCCGCCATCGCCCGTGGCGAGGTGATCCGCGCCGAGATCCCGCACCAGATTCCGACCCAGACCCAGGCGCTGTTCATGAACAGCCGCCGCGCCATCTTCAACGACCGCAAGGTGCGTGAAGCCATGGGCCTGATGTTCGACTTCGAATGGACCAATCGCGCCCTGTTCAACAGCGCCTACAAACGCAGCAGCAGCTACTACCCGAACAGCGAGTTCAGCGCCACCGGCAAGCCCGAAGGTGGCGAGTGGCTGTTGCTCTCGCCTTACCGCAAGCAACTGCCAAGCAAGCTGTTCAGCGAACCCTTCAGCGTGCCCACCACCGACGGTCGTGGCATTCCCCGGGAAACCCTGCGCCGTGCGCTCGGTCTATTGGCCGATGCCGGCTGGCTGCCATCCGGCCAGGGCCTGAAGAATGCCAAGGGTGAGTCGTTGCGTTTCGAGATACTGCTGGTCAATCCCAACCTGGAGCGCATCCTCCAGCCGTACACCGAGAACCTGGCCAGCCTCGGCATACGTGTCGTTTTGCGTACCGTCGACCGTGCCCAGTACAAACAGCGCCTGGACCACTTCGATTACGACATGGTGCTGATGACCCTGCCGCAAAGCCTCAGCCCCGGCCTGGAGCAGTGGTTGTACTTCCACTCCAGCCAAGCCGCCGTGAAAGGCAGCAAGAACTACGCGGGGGTAACCCATCCGGTGGTCGACACTCTGCTCGACAAGCTGCTAAATGCGCAGTCACGCGACGAACAGGTTGCCGCTGCCCGCGCCCTGGACCGGGTCTTGCTCTGGCAGCACTACAGCATTCCCAATTGGTACATCAATCATCACCGCCTGGCGTACCGTAACCGGTTCGCCTTCGTCACCACCCCGCCCTACACACTCGGGCTGCGGGCCTGGTGGCTGAAGCCCACGGAGACCGCTCGATGACGACCCCCTTACGCACTTTGGGCGCCGGCCTGCTGTTGCTTGGCCTGGCCAGCGTCGGCCAGGCTGCCCCGCAGCACGCCCTGACGCTCTACGGCGAGGCCCCCAAGTACCCGGCCAACTTCAAGCACTTCGCCTACGTCAACCCGGACGCCCCCAAGGGCGGAACCCTGCGCCAGCCTGGCACCGGCAGCTACGACAGCTTCAACCCCTTCATCCCCAAGGGCAACGCGGCCGATGTCGGGCTGATCTACGACAGCCTGACCTACCATTCGCCCGACGAGCCCATGACCGAATACGGTCTGCTCGCCGAGAAGATCGACAAGGCCGCCGACAACAGCTACGTGCGCTTCATCCTCAACCCCAAGGCGCGCTTCCACGACGGCACCCCGGTGACCGCCGACGACGTGGTGTTCACCTTCAACACCCTGCTGGAAAAGGGCGACCCGATGTACCGCCATTACTACGCCGACGTGGCGCAGGTGGTGGTTGAAGACAAACTGCGGGTGCGCTTCGACTTCAAGCACAAGGACAACCGTGAGCTGCCGCTGATCCTCGGCCAGCTGCAGGTTTTGCCCAAGCACTGGTGGGCCAGCCGCGACTTCAGCAAGAACAGCCTGGAGCCACCCATGGGCAGCGGGCCTTACCAGATCGCCAAATTCAACCCGGGCAGCACCGTGCGCCTGGAACGGGTCAAGGACTGGTGGGCCAAGGACTTGCCGGTGAGCCGTGGCCTGTACAACTTCGACGTGATCGACATCGAGTACTACCGCGACACCCAGGTCGCCCTGGAAGCCTTCAAGGCCGGGCGCTTCGACGTCAACCTGGAATACTCGGCCAAGGACTGGAACACCGGCTACGACTGCCCCGCCAAGCGCAACGGCCAGTTCGTCCAGGAAGCCATCCCCAACCACAACCCGGCAGGCATGCAGGGCTATGTGTTCAACCTGCGTCGGCCGCAGTTCCAGGATGTCCGCGTGCGAGAAGCCATCGCCCTGCTGTTCGACTTCGAATGGGCCAGCAAGCAGCTGTTCTATGGTGCCTACAAGCGCACCAACAGCTACTTCGCCAACTCCGAGATGGCGTCCCGTGAGCTGCCCGACGCGGCCGAACTGAAGATCCTCGAGCCGCTGCGCAAGGAACTGCCGCCGCAAGTGTTCACCGAGGTATTCAACCCTCCCGTCAGCGACGGCAGCGGCATCATCCGTGAACAGAGCCGCCGGGCTTACCAACTGCTCACCGAAGCCGGCTACCGCATCGAGAACGACAAGATGGTCGATGCCAACGGCCAGCAACTGAGCTTCGAATTCCTCAACTTCCAGGCCAACCTGGAGCGGGTGATCCTGCCCTTCAAGCGCAACCTGGCAGAACTGGGTATCGAACTGCAGATCCGCCGGGTCGATGTCTCGCAGTACGTCAACCGCCTGCGCTCGCGCGACTTCGACATGACCTCGGCCATCTGGCCGCAATCCAACTCGCCGGGCAACGAACAGCGCGAGTTCTGGCACTCCAGCAGCGCCGACAACCCCGGCAGTCGCAACCTGATGGGCCTGCGCGACCCGGCCATCGACAAGCTGGTGGACGGGCTGATCCGCGCCGACTCGCGCCAGTCCCTGGTTACCCACGCCCATGCACTGGATCGCGCCCTGCTCTGGGGCCACTATGTGGTGCCCAACTATTACGTAGACACCTGGCGCGTGGCCTACTGGAAGCGCTTCGGCCGCCCAGCCGTAACGCCCCTGTATGACTACGGCCTGATGACCTGGTGGGAAGAGCGTCCCGCCGGCACGCCGACCGACCCCGTTACCCCGGCCCAGGAAGCCAACTGATGCTCGCCTATATCCTGCGCCGCCTGCTGCTGATCATCCCAACCCTGCTCGGCATCCTGCTGATCAACTTCATCATCATCCAGGCCGCTCCCGGCGGCCCGGTGGAACAGATGATTGCCAAGCTCGAAGGCTTCGATGCCGCCTCCGGTGGCGCTACCGGGCGCATTTCCGGCGGTGGTGGCGAAGTTGCCGTAGCGGGCTCCAGCTACCGCGGCGCCCAGGGCCTGGACCCAGACCTGATCGCCGAGATCGAGCGCATGTACGGCTTCGACAAGCCGGCGCCCGAGCGCTTCTGGATCATGCTGAAGAACTACGCACAGCTGGACTTCGGCATGAGCTTCGCGCGCGACACCTCGGTCATCGACCTGATCATCGAGAAGCTGCCGGTATCGATCTCCCTCGGCCTATGGAGCACCCTGATCACCTACCTGATCTCGATTCCCCTGGGGATAGCCAAGGCCACGCGCCATGGCAGCGCCTTCGATGTCTGGACCAGCTCGGCGATCATCATCGGCTACGCCATCCCCTCGTTCCTCTTCGCCATCCTGATGATCGTGCTGTTCGCTGGCGGCAGTTACTGGGACTGGTTCCCTTTACGCGGACTGACCTCGAACAACTTCGACGAGCTGACCCTGGGCGGCAAGGTGCTCGACTACTTCTGGCACCTGGCACTGCCGGTCACGGCCCTGGTCATCGGCAACTTCGCCACCCTGACCCTGCTGACCAAGAACAGCTTCCTCGACGAGATCAGCAAGCAATACGTAGTCACTGCCCGCGCCAAGGGCCTGACCAACCGCCAGGTGCTCTACGGCCATGTGTTTCGCAACGCCATGCTGATCATCATCGCCGGCTTCCCCAGTGCCTTCCTCGGCATCTTCTTCACCGGCTCGATGCTCATCGAAGTGGTGTTCTCGCTGGACGGCCTGGGCCTGCTCGGCTTCGAATCGATCGTCAACCGCGACTACCCGGTGGTCTTCGGCACACTGTTCATTTTTTCCCTGTTCGGCTTGCTGGCCAAGCTGATCAGTGATGTGTCCTACAGCCTGGTCGATCCGCGCATCGACTTCGAAAGCCGGGAGAACTGAGATGAAGCTCTCCCCACTCAACAAGCGCCGGTTTGCCCGCTTCAAGGCGCACAAGCGCGGCTGGTGGTCACTCTGGCTGTTCATCGCCCTGTTCGGCCTCAGCCTCGGCGCCGAACTGATCGCCAACGACAAGCCGCTGGCCGTGCGTTACGACGGCGAATGGTATTTCCCGGTGTTCAAGCGCTACGCGGAAACCACCTTCGGTGGCGAATTCCCACTGCAGGCCAACTACAAGAGCCCCTACATCCGCGAGCTGATCGCCGCCAAGGATGGCTGGATGCTCTGGCCGGTAATCCCCTTCGACTACGCCAGCATCAACTACGACCTGCAGGTCCCCTCGCCCGCGCCTCCCTCCGCGCAGAACTGGCTGGGTACCGATGACCAGGGCCGTGACGTGCTGGCACGAATCATCTACGGCTTCCGCATCTCGATCCTGTTCGCCCTGGTACTGACCGTGCTCAGCTCTATCTTCGGCGTGCTCGTCGGCGCCCTGCAGGGTTTCTATGGCGGCTGGATCGACCTGGCCGGCCAGCGCGTGCTGGAAATCTGGTCGGGCCTGCCGATGCTGTTCATGCTGATCATCCTTTCCAGCTTCGTGCAGCCAAGTTTCTGGTGGCTGCTGGGGATCATGCTGCTGTTCTCCTGGATGACCCTGGTCGACCTGGTACGCGCCGAGTTCCTCCGCGGACGCAACCTGGAATACGTGCGCGCGGCCCGCGCGCTGGGCATGCAGAACGGCGCCATCATGTTCCGCCACATCCTGCCCAACGCCATGGTCTCGACCCTGACCTTCATGCCGTTCATCATCACCACCGCGATCGGCACCCTGACCTCGCTGGACTTCCTCGGCTTTGGCTTGCCGGCCGGTGAACCCTCACTGGGCGAGCTGGTGGCCCAGGGCAAGGCCAACACCCAGGCACCGTGGCTGGGCATCAGCGCCTTCCTGGTACTGGGCATCATGCTCAGCCTGCTGGTGTTCATTGGCGAAGCCGCCCGTGATGCCTTCGATCCGAGGAAATAGGATGAACGAGTCGAACACCCTCATCGAAGTGCGCGACCTCGCCGTCGAATTCCTCGACGGCAGCCAGGCACAGCGCGTGGTCGAAGGCGTCAGCTTCGATATCCGCAAGGGCGAAACCCTGGCCCTGGTCGGTGAAAGCGGCTCCGGAAAATCGGTCACTGCCCACTCCATCCTGCGCCTTCTGCCCTACCCGCAAGCCCGCCATCCGGCGGGCAGCATCCGTTACAACAACGAGGATCTGCTGCAGCTCAGCGAGGCCAAACTGCGCGGCATTCGCGGCAACCGCATCGCCATGGTGTTCCAGGAACCCATGACCTCGCTCAATCCGCTGCACAGCATCGGCAAGCAGATCGGCGAGGTGCTCGCGCTGCACAAAGGCCTTACCGGTAAAGCGGCCACCGTGCGTACCCTGGAGCTGCTGGAGCTGGTCGGCATCCCCGAGCCGCACAAGCGCCTGCGCGCCCTACCCCACGAACTATCTGGCGGGCAGCGCCAGCGGGTGATGATCGCCATGGCCCTGGCCAACGAGCCGGAGCTGCTGATCGCCGACGAACCCACCACGGCGCTGGACGTCACCGTGCAGCTGAAAATCCTCGAATTGCTCAAGGAATTGCAGGCACGCCTGGGCATGGCATTGCTGCTGATCAGCCACGATCTCAACCTGGTTCGACGAATCGCTCACCGCGTATGTGTCATGCAGCGCGGTCGCATCGTCGAACAGGCGTCGTGTGAAGAATTGTTCCATGCGCCGCAGCATCCCTATACCCAGGAACTGCTCGGTGCCGAACCCCGTGGCGAACCGGCGGATAACCCCGTTGGTGCGCCATTGCTGGAAGTGGACGACCTGCGCGTGTGGTTCCCGATCAAGAAAGGGTTCCTGCGCCGCACGGTCGACCATGTGAAGGCGGTGGACGGTATCAATTTCAGCCTGCTCCAGGGTCAGACTCTGGGCATTGTGGGCGAAAGCGGTTCCGGCAAGTCCACCCTCGGCCTGGCGATCCTCCGGCTGCTCGGCAGCCAGGGTGCCATCCGTTTCCAGGGGCAGGCGCTGAACGGGCTGTCGCAACAGGCCATCCGGCCTTTTCGACGGCAGATGCAGGTGGTCTTTCAGGACCCTTACGGCAGCCTCAGCCCGCGTATGTCAGTCGGGCAGATCGTTGGCGAAGGCCTGAGCATCCACCGCATGGGGACGCCAGCGGAACAGGAGCAAGCCGTCATCGACGCGCTCACGGAGGTAGGTCTGGATCCGGAAACCCGGCATCGCTATCCCCATGAGTTTTCAGGCGGGCAACGGCAGCGAATCGCCATTGCCCGGGCACTGGTACTGAAACCGGCGCTGATTCTGTTGGACGAGCCCACCTCGGCGCTCGACCGCACAGTCCAGCGCCAAGTGGTGGAGTTACTGCGCTCGTTACAGGCCAAGTACAACCTGACCTACCTGTTCATCAGCCACGATCTGGCGGTGGTCAGGGCCCTGAGTCACCAACTGATGGTGGTGAAGCAAGGCAAGGTGGTCGAGCAAGGCGCTGCCGAGACGATTTTCGCTGCACCGCAGCACACTTATACCCGGCAGTTGCTGGAGGCCGCCTTCCTGGCCCCCGCCACTGCCGATTAACCAGAAGAGGAACAACGCACATGGGTTTTCTCGCCGGTAAGCGCGTACTGATCGTTGGCGTGGCCAGCAAACTGTCGATTGCCTCGGGCATCGCCGCCGCCATGCATCGCGAAGGCGCCGAGCTCGCCTTCACCTACCAGAACGACAAGCTCAAGGGCCGCGTCGAAGAGTTCGCCGCAGGCTGGGGCTCGAATGCCGAGCTGTGCTTCCCCTGTGATGTGGCCAACGACGAGGAAATCGCCAGCGTGTTCGCGGCCCTCGCCAAGAAATGGGATGGCCTGGACTGCATCGTCCACTCGGTTGGCTTCGCCCCGGGCGACCAGCTCGATGGCGACTTCACCGATGTCACCACCCGTGACGGTTTCCGCATCGCCCACGACATCAGCGCCTACAGCTTCGTCGCCCTGGCCAAGGCCGGTCGCGAGCTGATGAAGGGCCGTAACGGCAGCCTGCTGACCCTGTCCTACCTGGGCGCGGAACGCACCATGCCCAACTACAACGTGATGGGCATGGCCACGGCCAGCCTGGAAGCCGGCGTACGCTACCTGGCAGGCAGCCTGGGCCCGGAAGGCACTCGCGTCAACGCCATCTCCGCCGGCCCGATCCGCACCCTCGCCGCTTCCGGCATCAAGAGCTTCCGCAAGATGCTCGCCGCCAACGAGAAGCAGACCCCGCTGCGCCGCAACGTGACCATCGACGAAGTCGGCAACGCTGGCGCCTTCCTCTGCTCCGACCTGGCCTCAGGCATCAGCGGCGAGATCATGTACGTCGACGGCGGCTTCAACACCACCGCCATGGGCAATATCGAAGACTGATCTTCACGCCCATGAAAAAAGGCCGCGTCTCAGCGGCCTTTTTTATTTGCAGCCAACCCCGTCTCTCGACGGGGCTGCTTACCCCTTAGTACCGCTCGATATCAGCCTGGGCTTCCAGCAGTTTGCGGAATGCACTGAAGTCCTGCTGACCGATGCGCGATGCCAGGTAACGGCGAGCATTGGTCTTCTCTTCGGCAGACAGCTCGCCTTTCGCTTCACTTACGCCATCCAGGCGCAGCAGCACGAAGTCACCATTGTTCAGACTTACACCGGCAAAGGTCGGCGCCTTGTCGGCTGGTTTCGGCATGCGGAACAGTGCTTGCAACACCACCGGCTCGACACCTTCCTGGCTACGGGTAGCGGCTTCCACCACTTTCCAGTCCTGGCCAGCAGCCGCTTTGCCTTCACGCAGGTCGGCCAACAGAGCATCACCCTTGACCTTCAGCGCCTCATTGGCCTTCTGCTTGGTCAGGGTCTCGCGGATACCCGCGACCACCTGTTCCAGCGGCATCAGCTCAGGCTTCTTGTGCTCTTTGACGCGCAGTACCACGACGGTATCCGGGTCGAGTTCGATAGCACCACTGTTGGCACCATCCTCCAGCACTTCGCTGCTGAAAGCAGCCTGCACCACCTGACGATTGGCAATCACACCCTCGCTGCCACCTTCACGCCCGAAGGCTGCGCTGGTTTTCACCTGCAAGCCCTGATCCTGAGCCGGCTGAGCCAAATCGGAGGCTTCATAGGCGGAGTCTTCCAGCGCCTTGGTGGCCTCGACGAAGCGCTGCTCAACTTTGCGCGCCTTGAGATCGTGCTCCAGCTTGCCCTTCAGGCTGGCGAAAGTCGGCACTTCAGGTGCCTGCACATCCAACAGCTTGATCAGGTGCCAACCGAACTGGCTGCGCACCGGCGCCGACACTTCGCCTTTGTTCAGCGCGTACAGCGCCTTCTCGAAATCCGGGTCATACACGCCAGGAGCGGCAAAGCCGAGATCGCCACCAGTGGCTGCCGAACCGGCATCCTGCGACAGCTCCTTGGCCAGTTTGGCGAAATCCTCGCCCTTTTCGATACGCTGCTTGGCTTCTTCCAGCTTGGCCTTGGCCTGATCGTCGGTCAGCTTGTCGCTGACTTCCAACAGGATGTGCGCAGCACGGCGCTGCTCGGCCAGGCCGGCAACTTCCTGCTTGTAGCTGGCCTGCAGATCTTCGTCGTTGACGCTGACCTGATCGAAGAAGGCGCTCTTCTTCAGCTCGATGTAGTCGAGCACAACCTGCTCCTGACTCATGAACTGATCAGGATGTTGCTCGTAGTGGGCCTTGAGCTCTTCATCCTTAATCTGAACAGCCTGACTGTCGGCCTTGAGGGTCAGCGTGGCGAAGTCACGAGTCTGCTTCTCCAGCTGCACAAAAGCCTGCAATTCGGCGTCAGTGACGAAGCTGCTACCAGCCAGGGCAGCCTGCAGCTGGCTGATCAGCACGTCCTGCTTCAGGCGCTCACGGAACTGGATGCGAGTAAAACCCTGCTGACGCAGCATCTGATCGAAACGATCAGCGTTGAATTTTCCCTCAACCTGAAACAGCGGCATGCTCAGGATCAGTTGATCCACCGCGGTATCGGAGAAAGCCATGCCGGAATCCTTGGCCCCCTGCAGCAGCAGGCTCTGCTGGATCAGGTTGTCGAGTGCCGACTTACGTAGCAGTTTGTCGTCCAGAAGGGAGGCATCGAAGTCCTTACCGAACTGCTGGATCAGTTGGCGACGCTGCATTTCCACGGCGCCATTCAAGCTGTCCAGGGTGATTTTTTCACCGTTTACTTCGGCAGCTTCACCACTGTGACCGGTCGAACGGACGATCGCATCGAAGCCGGTCAGCGCCATCAGCATGACAATAACGCCGATGATGGTCTTGGCAATCCAGCCTTGAGAGTTGTCCCTGATGTTCTGCAGCATGCATCCCCCGAAACGTCTGCACTGAAACCGCTATGCAGCGTGGGTAAAAAGAATCCGGATAAAAGAAAGGCGCATCCTAGGATGCGCCTTCTCGTAACTAATGGAGCGAAGAGGTTTTAGCGACCCTCCGCCCCACAACCAAGCCGGGCTAGCCGACCTGGCAGGTAAGGCCAGAGAGACGCTTAGTTGACGGCGTCTTTCAGGGCTTTACCAGCTTTGAAGCCTGGGATCTTGGCAGCAGCAATGCTGATCGGCTTGCCGGTCTGCGGGTTACGGCCGGTGCGAGCAGCGCGCTCTTTAACAGCGAAGGTGCCGAAGCCAACCAGTACCACGGAATCACCAGCCTTCAGAGCGCCAGTGACGGATTCGATCACTGCATCCAGCGCGCGGCCAGCAACAGCTTTCGGGATATCAGCAGATGCGGCGATGGCATCAATCAGTTCCGACTTGTTCAATCTAAGTCCCCTTATTTCTGTTGAGTTGTTTCTTAGTAGTTTGGTGTAAGCAAAGCGGGTGCTGAAGGGCCAGCTGACACATAAGAGCCGCTTTATAACAAGGGCTCGAAAATTGTGTCAAGGAACCCTTCGGCCTAATGCGTGCTGATTCGCTCCTTGGAATCAGACTCGCGTTTGTCATCCGTTGCAACCATCTCGGGAGCCGCATCGGGCAAGGGCTCCGGGGCGTATTGCAGCGCAATTTGCAGGACCTCGTCAATCCATTTAACCGGCTTAATGGTCAGGTCTTGCTTAATATTTTCAGGAATTTCTTTCAGATCGCGAACATTCTCCTCGGGAATGATCACTGTCTTGATGCCGCCACGGTGAGCGGCCAGCAACTTCTCCTTCAGACCGCCGATAGCCAGCACCTGGCCACGCAAAGTGATCTCGCCCGTCATGGCCACATCGGCCCGCACCGGAATCTGCGTCAGCGCAGAGACCAGCGCGGTGCACAAACCAATCCCCGCACTGGGCCCGTCTTTCGGCGTAGCACCTTCCGGCATATGGATGTGTACATCGCGTTTTTCGTGGAAATCCAGCGGGATACCCAGACTTTTCGCGCGACTGCGCACAACCGTCAAAGCAGCGGTCATCGACTCGGCCATCACATCGCCAAGCGAACCGGTCTTGATCAACTGACCCTTGCCTGGCACCACGGCCGTCTCGATGGTCAACAGTTCGCCGCCCACTTGAGTCCAGGCCAGACCGGTCACCTGACCGACCTGATCCTGCTGCTCAGCCAGGCCGTAGCGATAGCGACGCACCCCGAGGAAATGCTCCAGCAGGTCGGCAGTTACCAACACCTTGAAACGTTTTTCCTTGGCATGTTCTTTCACCGCCTTGCGGCAGACCTTGGCAATCTGCCGCTCCAGACTCCGCACACCGGCCTCGCGGGTGTAATAGCGAACGATGTCGCGAATAGCCGCTTCCTCGAACTCGATCTCGCCTTTTTTCAGGCCGTTGGCCTCGGTCTGCTTGGGCGTCAGGTATTTGACCGCGATATTGACCTTCTCGTCCTCGGTATAACCGGGCAGACGAATGACCTCCATCCGATCCAGCAACGGGCCGGGGATATTCATCGAGTTGGCGGTACAGATGAACATCACATCCGACAGGTCGTAGTCGACCTCCAGGTAATGGTCGTTGAAGTTGTGATTCTGCTCCGGATCCAGCACCTCCAGCAGCGCCGAAGCTGGATCGCCGCGCATGTCGCTGCCCATCTTGTCGATCTCGTCGAGCAGGAACAACGGGTTGCGCACACCTACCTTGGTCATCTTCTGGATCAGGCGACCCGGCATGGAACCTATATAGGTACGACGGTGACCACGGATCTCGGCTTCGTCACGCACGCCACCCAAGGCCATTCGCACGAACTTGCGGTTGGTGGCACGCGCGATCGACTCGGCAAGCGAGGTTTTACCCACGCCAGGCGGCCCTACCAGGCACAGCACAGGCCCCTTGAGCTTCTTCACTCGCTTCTGCACGGCGAGATACTCAAGGATGCGCTCCTTGACCTCATCCAGGCCGTAGTGGTCGGCATCGAGGATATCCTCGGCCTTGGCCAGATCCAGACGCACCTTGCTCTCGGCCTTCCACGGCACGTTCACCAGCCAATCAATGTAGGAACGCACCACTGTCGCCTCGGCGGACATTGGCGACATCTGCTTGAGCTTGTTCAGCTCGGCATTGGCCTTGGTCAGTGCCTCCTTGGGCAGACCGGCGTTGTCGATGCGTTTTTTCAGCTCGTCGACTTCATTGTGCCCTTCGTCAATATCGCCCAACTCTTTCTGAATGGCCTTCATCTGCTCATTCAGGTAGTACTCACGCTGGCTGCGCTCCATCTGTTTCTTCACCCGGCCACGGATACGCTTCTCGACCTGCAACAGGTCAATTTCCGCATCCAGCAGGGCCAGCACATGCTCAACCCGAGAGGGCAGCTCGGTGATTTCAAGAATTTCCTGCTTCTGCTCGATCTTCAGCACCATGTGTGCGGCCATGGTATCGACCAGGCGGCTCGGCTCATCAATGCTGTTCAGCGAGGACAGCACCTCAGCCGGCACCTTTTTACCTAGCTGCACATACTGCTCGAACTGGCTCAGCAGGCTACGCGTAAAGACTTCCGATTCACGCTCGGCCACTTCCAGCTCATCGATCAGCTGCACCTCGGCACGGCAATGACCGTCCACCTCGATGAAACGCTCGATGGCACCGCGCTGCTCACCCTCCACCAGCACCTTGACCGTGCCATCCGGAAGTTTCAGCAACTGCAGCACCGTAGCTACGGTACCGACCCGATAAAGCGCATCCTCGCCCGGATCGTCGTCCGCCGGGTTGCGCTGGGCCAGCAGGAGAATCTGCTTGTCACCGGTCATCGCAGCCTCAAGGGCCTCGATGGACTTCTCACGGCCTACAAACAGCGGAATGACCATGTGTGGATAGACCACAACATCGCGCAATGGCAGGAGAGGCAATTCGATGGTTGTCTTCATGATTTCAGCTCTACGGCGGCCATTTGGCCGTAATCGGACGGGAGTACCCTTGACCCTAAGATGGGGCCACCCCCCAGAAAAAACAAGCAAGAAAGGCAGAAAAGCAAAGGGCCCCGCAGGGCCCTTTGTTTCATCAGGTATCTAGCATTAAGCGTCAGGTGCAGCCTTGGCCGGCGGCTCGCTATTTTCATAGATGAGCAGCGGCTTGGAAGAACCAGCGATAACGCTTTCGTCGATAACCACCTTGCTGACATCGGACTGCGAAGGGATTTCATACATGGTGTCGAGCAGCACGCCCTCGAGAATCGAGCGCAGGCCACGTGCACCAGTCTTGCGCTCCAGCGCACGATGGGCCACGGCCTTCAACGCATCCGGACGGAACTCCAGATCCACACCTTCCATTTCGAACAGCTTGCCGTATTGCTTGGTCAGCGCGTTCTTTGGTTCGGTGAGGATTTGCATCAGCGCTTCCTCATCCAGCTCTTCGAGGGTCGCGATCACCGGCAGGCGACCGACAAACTCCGGGATCAGGCCGAACTTAACCAGATCATCCGGTTCGACTTCACGCAGGGATTGGCCAACCGATTTGCCGGCCTCCTTGCTGCGAACTTCGGCCGTGAAACCAATCCCGCCCTTGGTCGAGCGGTTCTGGATAACCTTCTCCAGACCAGAAAACGCACCACCACAAATGAACAGGATGTTGCGCGTATCTACCTGCAGAAATTCCTGCTGCGGATGCTTACGCCCACCTTGAGGCGGAACCGAAGCCACGGTGCCTTCGATCAGTTTCAGCAATGCCTGCTGGACGCCCTCACCCGAAACATCACGGGTGATCGACGGGTTGTCCGACTTGCGCGAAATCTTGTCGATTTCGTCGATGTAGACGATACCCATCTGGGCCTTCTCGACATCGTAGTCGCACTTCTGCAGCAGCTTCTGGATGATGTTCTCGACGTCCTCACCCACATAACCAGCCTCGGTCAGGGTGGTGGCGTCGGCGATGGTGAACGGTACATTGAGCAGACGCGCAAGCGTTTCAGCCAACAGGGTCTTGCCCGAACCGGTCGGACCAATCAGCAGAATATTGCTCTTGCCCAGCTCGACATCATCTTTCTTGTCGCGCTGATTCAGACGCTTGTAGTGGTTGTACACCGCTACGGAGAGCACCTTCTTGGCGCGCTCCTGACCGATGACATACTGATCCAGGATGCCGCTGATTTCTTTTGGCGCGGGCAACTTATGCGCATTGCTCTCGGCCTGGGCTTCCTGCACCTCCTCACGGATGATGTCATTGCACAGGTCGACGCACTCGTCGCAGATAAATACGGAGGGACCGGCGATCAGCTTGCGCACTTCATGCTGGCTTTTGCCACAGAAGGAGCAATAAAGCAGCTTGCCGTTGTCCTCGCCGTTGCGGGTGTCAGTCATTCGATCGATCCAAATACGGTAGGCATGAAACACAAGATGGAGGCAATTGCAGGCATTTTCAAGCCCGCAGGACAGCCGGACATACCCGACCGTCCACCATTACTGCAGATTAGCCAGCCACCTGACGCTTGTTCAGAACCTGGTCGATGAGGCCATATTTGACCGCATCGTCAGCGCTCATGAAGTTGTCGCGATCAGTATCACGGGCGATCACATCGATCGGCTGCCCGCAATGGTCGGCAAGAATCTTGTTCAGGCGCTCACGAATGGTGAGAATTTCCCGGGCATGGATCTCGATATCCGAAGCCTGGCCCTGGAAGCCGCCCAACGGCTGATGAATCATCATGCGCGAGTGCGGTAGGCAGGAACGTTTGCCAGCGGCACCGCCCGCCAGGAGCAGTGCACCCATGCTGCAGGCTTGGCCAATGCAGATGGTCGACACGTCAGGCTTGATGAATTGCATGGTGTCGTAGATCGACATCCCTGCAGTCACCGAGCCGCCTGGGGAGTTGATGTACAGATGGATGTCTTTGTCAGGGTTCTCGGCCTCGAGGAACAACAACTGGGCAACCACCAGGTTGGCCATGTAGTCCTCAACCTGACCAACCAGGAAGATCACCCGCTCTTTCAGCAGGCGGGAATAGATGTCGTAGGCACGCTCGCCGCGGGCAGATTGCTCGATCACCATAGGCACGAGGCCACCGGCGGCTTGGATGTCAGGCATTTGCTGCATATATGAATTACGCGACATGTCCAGCGATCTCTCCCTAATAGTCATGTCTCAAATACGCATAAGCCAGCACGAAGGCTGGCTTATGGTGTGCTCGAACGAGGCGACGGATCAGGCTGCTTGCGGAGCTTCCGCCGGCTTGACCGCTTCTTCGTAGGAGACCGCTTTATCAGTCACTTTGGCCTTCTGCAGAACAGTATCTACAACTTGTTCTTCCAGTACAACCGAACGCACTTCGTTCAGCTGCTGGTCGTTCTTGTAGTACCAAGCCACAACTTGCTCAGGCTCTTGGTAGGCAGAAGCCATTTCCTCGATCAGCTCGCGTACGCGGGCGTCGTCCGGCTTCAGCTCGAATTGCTTGACCACTTCAGCGACGATCAGACCCAGCACAACGCGGCGCTTGGCTTGCTCTTCGAACAGCTCGGCCGGCAGTTGATCCGGCTTGATGTTGCCACCGAACTGCTGCACCGCCTGCACGCGCAGACGATCCACTTCGTTGCTGATCAGAGCCTTCGGCACATCAACCGGATTGGCGGTCAGCAGACCTTCCATTACCTGGTTTTTGACCTTGGATTTGATCGCTTGGCGCAGTTCGCGCTCCATGTTCTTACGAACTTCGGCACGGAAGCCTTCCAGACCGCCTTCCTTGACACCGAACTGAGCGAAAAACTCGTCATTCAGCTCCGGCAGTTGCGGGCCGGAAACGCTGTTCACAGTGATGGTGAACTCGGCAGTTTTGCCGGCCAGCTCGAGATTCTGGTAGTCAGCCGGGAAGGTCGGGTTGATTACGCGCTCTTCACCGGCTTTAACGCCAACCAGGGCATCTTCGAAGCCCGGGATCATGCGACCGGAGCCCAGTACCAGTTGGGTGCCTTTGGCGGAACCACCAGCGAACGCTTCGCCGTCGATCTTGCCAACGAAGTCGATATTCAGCTGATCGCCATTCTCGGCAGCACGCTCGGCAGCTTCGAAGCGGGTGTTCTGCTTGCGCAGGATTTCCAGCATGTTGTCGACGTCAGCATCACTCACGTCAGCCTGCAGGCGCTCGATAGCGATAGTGTCGAGACCGCCAACCTGGAACTCCGGGAACACTTCGAAGGTGGCAACGTATTCCAGATCCTTGCCTTTCTCGAACGCTTTCGGCTCAACAGCCGGAGCACCAGCCGGGTTCAGCTTCTGCTCAACAATGGCTTCGTAGAAAGTGGACTGGATCAGATCACCCAGGGCTTCCTGGCGAGCGGAGTCTTCGTAACGCTGACGGATTACGCTCATCGGCACCTTGCCGGGGCGGAAGCCAGGGACCTTGGCACGACGCGCAGTCTGTTGCAGACGCTTGGTCACTTCAGTCTCGATGCGCTCGGCCGGGACACCGATGGTCATGCGGCGCTCAAGAGCGGAGGTGCTTTCAACAGAAACTTGCATGGATATTCCTCGTTGCACAGACGTAAGACGGCCGTTCAGGCCCAGAATCAAGGGCATGCATTCTAGTGGGTCGAATAGCAGAAGTCACCTGCGGAAAAGGCGCAGGAACGGCGAGATATATAAAGGAAGAAAAGAAAGATGGTGCGGACGGAGAGACTCGAACTCTCACACCTTGCGGCGCCAGAACCTAAATCTGGTGTGTCTACCAATTTCACCACGTCCGCGTGGTCAAGCTCTGAAACAAAAACGCCAGGTCTAGCGACCTGGCGTTTTCTCGAATATGGGGTGGACGA
>JBBNAI010000572.1:0-3150 GCA_037994305.1 Pseudomonas sp.
ACTCAGTAGTGAAACGACGCATCGCCGATGGTAGTGTGGGGTTTCCCCATGTGAGAGTAGGTCATCGTCAAGCTCCTATCCCCAAACCCCCAATCCGTGAAAACGGGTTGGGGGTTTGGCTTTTGGGACGGAAAAACCCTAAGGCTGCTTTCTAGGCAAGTATGTCCCGCATCGCTATGATGCCTGCCTCTTTAAAGGGCGGGCCATCGATGCATGAAGTGCTGAAACTGCTTAAGGATGGTGAGTTCCATTCGGGCGAGGCTCTGGGCGCGGCGCTTGGAGTTAGTCGCGCGGCAGTGTGGAAGCGCCTCCAGCATCTGGGGGCTGACCTAGGGCTGGCCATTCACAGTGTGCGTGGCCGTGGTTATCGATTGGCATCGCCGATTTCTTTGCTGGACTACGAGCGTCTTGTTGCTGGCTTGGCTGGTCTGGGCTGGTCTGTTTGTATTTCTGAGTCGCTGGACTCGACCAATGCAGAGGTTCTGCGTCAGTTGTCTAGCGGGGTGGCTGCGCCGTGTGTGGTGCTGGCTGAGACTCAGTCGAGCGGGCGCGGCCGGCGTGGTCGACTGTGGGTCAGTCCCTTCGCCGAAAACCTGTATTACAGTCTCGGGCTGCGCATAGAGGGTGGTGTTTATCCCTTGGAGGGGCTCAGTCTGACTGTCGGGCTTGCCGTGCTGCGCGCGTTGCGTGAGGCAGGGTGTTCGGCGGCAGGGCTCAAGTGGCCGAATGATGTGCTGGTTTCTGGCCGCAAGATTGCTGGTGTGCTGCTGGAGCTCTCCGGGGACCCTGCTGGCTCCTGCCAGGTGGTGATTGGTATTGGGGTCAATACCAATATGCTGCCGGGGCGTGTTGAAGTTGATCAGCCTTGGACCTCCTTGCGGCAGGAGCTTGGCGTTCTTGTCGACAGAACGGATTTAGCACTCAGTTTGAGCGGCTGGTTGCAGCATTATCTCGATGCCCATCGGCGGCAGGGATTTTCCGCGTTGCGCGATGAGTGGCAAGCGGGGCATCTCTGGCAGGGGCGGGAGGTTGTGCTTTCTGCTGGGCCGCAGCGGCTCGAGGGTGTTGTCCTGGGTGTGGATGGGCTGGGTGCGTTGCGTCTAGACGTGGCAGGTGAGGAGCGCTCGTTCAGTGGTGGTGAGCTGAGTCTGAGGTTGCGTAATGATTCTTGAGCTGGACTGTGGCAATAGCTTCATCAAGTGGCGGGTGGTTGCACGCCCTGGGCATGCGTCGCTGGCTGATGGCGTTGTGGATTCTGGTGATGAGCTGGTCGCGGCGTTGCGGTCTGTGGAGGGGCTGCGGCTTGAGAGTTGCCGGCTGGTGAGTGTACGTAGCGATGCGGAGACGGCCGCGTTAGTCGGGCGGCTTGAGGGTGTCTTTGCATTGAGCGTTCAATGCGCTGTCCCTATGCGGGAGTTGGCTGGCGTGCGTAACGGCTATGACGATTATTTGCGTCTTGGCCTGGATCGCTGGTTGGCTCTGGTGGGGGCGTACCAGCTTTGTGGTGGTGCGTGCGTGGTGTTGGATCTGGGGACGGCCGTTACATCGGACTTCGTTTCTCCGGATGGTGAGCACCTGGGGGGATTCATCTGCCCTGGCGTTCCGCTGATGCGTAACCAGCTACGCACGCACACTAGGCGAATCCGTTATGACGACGCGGCTGCGCAGGAGGCCTTGCTCAGTTTGCAGCCGGGTGGCTCTACGGTAGAGGCGGTGGAGCGGGGCTGTGCGCTGATGCTGCGTGGTTTCGTGCTGACGCAGCTAGAGATTGCGCGAGAGCGTTGGGGGGAGGATTTCACCATCTACCTGACGGGGGGGGATGCGTTGCTTGTGCGCGAGATATTGCCGCAGGCGTGCCATGTCTCTGATTTGGTCTTTGTTGGGTTGGCGGCGGCCTGCCCGCTGTCTTGAGGTGTGCAATGCGCTGGCTGTTTCTTCTTCTGTTGGTTCTCAATCTGTTTTATTACGTCTGGCATCAGCAGCAGGTGCCTCTGCGTGCCAAGGAAATCGAGCCCATGGCTGCATACCGTGGGGCTCAGCAGGATATTCGTTTACTCAGCAAGACAGATAAGGAGCGGGGGCGGCGTGAACCGGCAGCGGTGTCTGAGGTTGCGGTGACCGAGACGTGCTTGTTTCTTGGCGGTTTTCAGCAAGAGTCGGCTGCCGAGCAGGTTAAGCAGCGCTTAGTTTCATTGGATATTGAGGCCGATGTGCATGGCGTAGATGCAACGGCTGGGCTCGATTATTGGGTGTATCTTGCGCCGCTGGCTTCGCGGCAGGCGTCCTTAAGGCAGTTGAAGGAACTGCAGGCGCGCAAGATTGATAGCTACATCATCACGCAGGGTGACTTGGCAAACGGGATATCCCTCGGGATATTTCCGCGCAGCGACTCGGCGGAGAGCGTTGTGCAGCGCCTTCGTGACGCTGGTTACGAGCCATTGTTGCGCGAATTACCGCGGGCGCAACGTAGTTTCTGGGTGCGTATCGCGCCGCAAAGTCGGCGCTTGGCTGATGATGTGCTGCTGCAGCAGCTCGCTTCTGACTTCAAAGATCTACAACATCAAATAATGCCGTGCGAAGGCGTTGCAACTGCTCAATAGTTTGCATAGAATGGCGCCCGCTTTGCAGGGTAGGCCTCTGCAAGGTTGCTGTCGAAATTGCTAACCTCAAGTTTTTATTGAGAAATTGCTTGACAGTAGGGTGGCATGAGTTAAGAATGCCGCCTCGTTTTGGAGGGGTTCCCGAGCGGCCAAAGGGATCAGACTGTAAATCTGACGTCTACGACTTCGAAGGTTCGAATCCTTCCCCCTCCACCAAATTTCGCGTGAGTTGCAAGCTCCGCGGGCATGGTTCAATGGTAGAACCTCAGCCTTCCAAGCTGATGATGCGGGTTCGATTCCCGCTGCCCGCTCCAAGTTTGCTGTTTGTGCAACGTGTTTCGCTCTTGTAGCTCAGCTGGTAGAGCACACCCTTGGTAAGGGTGAGGTCAGCGGTTCAAATCCGCTCAAGAGCTCCACTTCAACAAAGGCAGATATGCAGATATCTGCCTTTGTTTTAATGGCGGCGTGACTCGCTCAATTCATTGATGGGAGACGGTCAAGATGGCTAAAGAAAAGTTTGAACGTAACAAACCGCACGTCAACGTAGGCA
>JBBNAI010000573.1:0-1269 GCA_037994305.1 Pseudomonas sp.
CGGTAGGCCTCCAGCCCGGCCGTCAGGTTGCTTTCCACCGGGTTGGGTTTCAGTTCGCAGAACAGTGCAGCGCCGAGCCCGGCGGCCTTGAGCGAGTCGAGCGCGGCGAGGGTGATCGGTGCGCTGCCCAGGCCACGGTCGGTGACCAGCAGCGGGCGCTGCATGCCGACGCTGAGGCACAGCTCGGGCAGCTCCTTGATCCGGCCGACGCCGAAGCGTACCGAGGTCGGGTAGTTCCAGTTGGCGGTCTTGCTCATGGCGGACTCCTGGTCAGAGCTGATGGCGCAGGTGAAAGGACTTGGGCCGGGTCAGGTGCTCGTAGCCGAGGCTGGACAGGCTGGCGCCACGCCCGGTGTGCTTGACCCCGGTCCAGGCCAGGGCTGGGTCGAGGTAGTCGCAGCGGTTCATGAACACGGTGCCGGTATCGAGTTGCTGGCCGAGGCGCTCGGCGGCGTCCAGGTCCTCGCTCCAGATCGCCGCGCTGAGGCCGTAGGGGCTGTCGTTCATCAGGGCGATGGCCTGTGCGTCGTTGTCCACCGGCATGATGCCGACCACCGGGCCGAAGCTTTCCTCACGCATCACCGCCATCTGGTGATCCACCTGCACCAGCACCTGCGGTGCCATGTAGGCCGTACCGGGCTCGTCGGCGGCGAAAGTCTTGGCCTCGATCAGCGCCTTGGCGCCCTTGCCCTTGGCTTCGGCTATCTGTCCGCGGACGAACTCGGCGGCGCTGCTGCGCACCAGTGGGCCGAGGGTGGCGGCCTCTTCCAGCGGGTTGCCCAGGTTGTACTGTTTGGTCAGCTCGACGAAGCCGTCGACGAAGGCCGGATAGAGTGCCTTGTCCACATAAATGCGCTCGATGCCGCAGCAGCTCTGCCCGGAGTTGAAGAAGCTGCCGTCCACCAGGTTTTCCACGGCGTGGGCCAGGTTGGCGTCGGCCCGCACATAGGCCGGGTCCTTGCCGCCCAGCTCCAGACCGACGCCGATGAAGTGCCCGGCGGCGGCGCTTTCGATCAACCGCCCGCCGGCCACCGAGCCGGTGAAGTTGACCTGCTGCACCTGCCCCGAGGCAATCAGGGTGGCGGTCTGCCCGTGGTCCAGTACCAGGTTGCGGAACAGCCCGTGCGGCAGGCCGGCACGCTCGAAGGCCAGGGCGAAGCGCTCGCCGACCAGCAAGGTCTGGCTGGCATGCTTGAGCAGCACGGCGTTGCCGGCCATCAGCGCCGGGATGATGGCGTTCACGGCGGTCAGGTAGGGGTAGTTCCACGG
>JBBNAI010000574.1:0-4105 GCA_037994305.1 Pseudomonas sp.
GTGTCGCCCGGGCCCGGCGTGTAGCCATGGGTCACGGCCAACGTAGCGCCACTCACATCGACAGCGCCGTTCACGATCACCTGGTCATAGCCTGTACCGGCCGTGGCGCCATTGATGTCGACCGCCAGCGTGCTGCCCGAAGCCATGTCCAGGTTGCCGTTGATGGTCATGCTGCCCGCGCCGCTATTGCCTGGAGCGAGGGTGCCGCCGCTATTGACCGTGACGTTGCTGGCGATGCTGCCGCTGCCACCCAGGGTGGCGCCCGATGCCACCGTCGTGCTCGACGTGCCCGTCAGCGCGCCGTTGACCAGCAAACTACCGGCGTCGATGCTGGTAGCGCCGGTGTAGCTGTCGGTTCCCGATAGCGTCAGCGCGGATGTGCCCGCCTTGGTCAGCCCGCCCGCACCGGTGATATCTCCCGAGAGCGTGGCAGTGGCCGAGTTGGTCACGGTAGCCGTACCCCCGCTCAGCACGATGGCATTGTCGATGGTGGTGGCGCCGGTCACCGATAGCGTGCTGCCGGCCGCGAGCGTGACGGTACCGGCGCCCAGGTTGTCGTCGGAGGCGACGCTGAGCGTGCCGCCGCTCACGCCTATGGCGCCGCTGAAGGTGCTCGAGTTCGAGCCCGACAAGGTGAGTGTGCCGCTGCCGGTTTTGGTAAGCCCGCCGCTGCCGATGAGCGCGCCCGAGAACGTAGTGCTGGTGTTGTTGCCGCCTGCGCTGAGTGTGAACGCGCCAAGGCTTAAGCTGCCTGCGCCGGCCAGCGAACCGACCGTCTCGCTGCTGCCCAGCGCCACGGTGGCGCCGCTGGCCACGTTCAGTGCGCTGGTGTCGGCCAGCGCCGAGCCGCCGTTGAGTGTCAGTGTCCCCGCGCTCACCGTCGTGGTGCCGGAGTATGTGTTGGCGCCCGACAGCGTGAACGTGCCCGAGCCGGTCTTGGTAATTCCACTGGTATTGGTCGACGAGATCACACCCGAGAACGTGGTGCTGGCTTGGTTGCCGCCGGTGGTCAGCCCATAGGACAGTGACACATTGCCGGCCCCCAGCAGCGAGCCGATGGTTTCATTGCCGAGCGCGAGCGTGAGTGTCGCACCGCCGGCCACACTGACCGCGCTGCCATCGCCGATGGAACTGCCGCCTTGCAGCGTGAGCCCCCCGGCCGACACGATGACATTGCCGGTGTGCGTGTTGGTGCCGCTCAGGGTCAGTGTCGACGCGCCTGTCTTGGTCAGACTGCCTGACCCGCTGACAACGCCTGAGACCGTGACATTGGCCGATGTACTGATACTGGCCGCGCCGGACAAAACGACGGCATTGTCGATGGTGGTCGCGCCCGTCACCGCCAGTGTACTGCCGCTCGCCAACGTCACCGCGCCACTGCCCAGATTATTGTCGCCAGCAGCGCTTAAAGTACCTGCGAGGACGGTGGTGCCTGCGTATGTATTGGTATTGGATAGCGTGAGTGTCGACCCACCGGTCTTGCTCAGCGTGTAGGCGCCGCTGATCACGCCAGACAAGGTGGCGTTGGCGGAATTGCTAATGATGGCATCGCCACTCAGTGCAATAGCATTGTCGATGTTGGTCGCACCAGTGATGTCCAGCGTGGCGCCTGATGCCAGCGTCACGCTGTCGCTGCCCAGATTGCTGTCACTGGCGACCGACAGGGTGCCGGCCGATACGGTAGTGGTGCCGCCGTAAGTGTTGGTACCGGAAAGCGTCAGGGTGCCGCTGCCTTGCTTGACCAGCGAGCCGGTACCGGCAATCACGCCGGAAACCGTGCTGGAGCTATTGTCGCCGCCTGCCGTGAGGGTGAAGGCGCCGAGGTTGATGGTGGCGTTGGCATTGTTGCTGAACAGGCTGCCGACGGTCTGGTTCGACAGCAGAGTGATCACGCTATTGCCATTGGCACGCAACTGGCTGCTGCTGGAAACCGAGGCATCGCCATTCAGTCGCAGCGAGCCAAAGTTCATCGCGATGGTGTTGCCGGTGTAGGTATTGGCCCCGGATAGGGTCAGTGCAAAGGTGGCTGCCCCGGCTTGGCTGACCGTCAGGCCACCGGTTCCGTTGATATCGCCCGAGAACGTGCTATCCGCCGTAATGTTGCTGGTCAGGGTATTGCTGCCCAGGTTGATGGTACCGACACCGGACAGGTTACCCGTGCTCTCGCTGCTGGATAGCGAGAGGGTGGCGCCACTGGCCACGGAGACGCTGCTGCTGTCGCCGATAGCGCTGCCGCCGCTGGCGGTCAGCGTGCCTGCCGACAGGGTGGTGGCACCGCTGTAGCTGTTGCTGCCCGACAGGGTGAGCGTGCCCGCGCCAGTCTTGGTCAACCCACCCGCGCCGGTCAGCGCGGTGGCAATGGTGGCGGTGTCGCCCGTGCCATTGCTGGCGGTCAGGCTGAAGCCCGAGCCGATGGACAGCGTGCCACCGGACAGCGTGGAGCCGCTGGCCGCGTCGAGGTTCAACGTCAGGTTTTCGCCCAGCGAAGTGGCCGCCGACGTGGAGACGCTCTGGCCGGCCAGTGAGCCGGCGATCACGATGGTCTGACTGCCGGTGGCGTCGGCCGCAGCAATGGCCACCGCCTCACTGAAGCTCACACCGTTGCTCGCGTCGATCGTGGCAGTGTCGGTGGTGTTGGTGACGTAGATAGTGTCGCTGGTTACCGTAACGATGGCAGTAGTGCTGCTGTTGCCGTCGCTGAGGGTGAAGCGCACAGTCGCGTCGCCGGCCGGCGTGTCGTTGCGGTAGTTGATGTGCCGCGCCACGTCGTTAACCAGCGCGGTCGTGGCAGTAGTGCCGCTACTGGTGTAGTTGACGCTCAGCACACCGCCGCTATTAGTGAAGGTGGCAAAGGTCAAACCGCCAGATTGCAACTGGTTACCACTGACCGTGAATAGCGCGCCGGAGGTGTTGAAACCGAAGGTGTCGTTGGTAATCGCCGTGCCGGAGCGTTGTACCGTCAGGTTGGCTCCGCTCCAATCGCCATTGCCGCTGTTGAGCGCGCCAAAGTCGGTGTCGGTCAGCGAGGCGTTGCCGCCAGAGTCGAGTGTCACTGTATTGCCGGCGCCGGCCCAGGCGACGCTGTCGCCGGAGAGGTTGCCTATGACGGGAGCAGCGTTGGGAATGACGGCTGCCTCGAAATCCAAATTGTCGATTTCGAAAGCCAGATTGTTGCCTGAGAAGGTAAAGCTGGTGATGTTCTGAAAGTCGGCGTTACCAGATAAGTCTAGGTGCACCAATGTGCCGACCGTACCGTTGATGGTAAAGGACTGTGGCGTCCCGCCTTGGGGGGTCAGTTGAATATTTGGGGAGCCGCCAAAGTCATACGCGAGAAAACTGATTCCCGCGAGTTTGAAGGCACTGCCGTCGGCCGCAGAGATAGTGACGCTCGACAAACCGCCTCTTCCATCCGGTTCTGCGTCCGAATAGTCAAACATCATGTTGTTGTTGATGGCTTGGCCGCCTATGCCGCCATCCGCAATGGAGGTTTGGTAAGTGTTGGGACCTACCAGCACATAGCGGATGCCATCCCTTACGAAGTTATTGCTCTCGATCACCGTGTTGGGGGTTTCATCGTCGTAGTTTTCATCTGCCGGTGCGGCGAACAATTCCTTGTAGCTGGCGAGTTCGAGCGATTTGGACTCGACCTGACCTACACGGCTCTCAAGCTGCCAGTCACCGCCCTTGCTGGCCGCGCCTGTCGCATCGTCAGAGGCCGCTACATCGGCCTGAGTCAGGCGGGCCAGCTCGCTAAGCAGCGTCGCGCCTTGTTTGCCTTCGCCGGTATCACAGCCATAAATCAGGATGTCGCCATCGGCCGCCAGTGCCGCGCCAATGGCATTCAGTTGCTGGGCGTGCTGGCCGATGTTCTGGCTGTTCAGCCAGGTATTGCCCAGCTCGACCGTGCCTTCCGCGCCATGGCTCAGCAGGTGGATGGCGTCGACGCCCTCGCGGCCTTTCAGATAGTCGGCGATCTGCTGCAGACCGTCCTTGTTGCTGTCGAGCACCACGACTTCCGTGCCGCTTGGGAGCCCGGCGATCAGTGCCTGGACATCCTGCAACTTGCCATCGACAAACACGATTTCTTGGCGCTGGTCGGCTGTTG
>JBBNAI010000575.1:0-1332 GCA_037994305.1 Pseudomonas sp.
AGCAGCTGCCCGAAGGCGGCGTGCTGGTGGTCGGCGCCGGTTCATCCGGGGTGCAGATCGCCGATGAGCTGATGCGTGCCGGCAAGCCGGTCTACCTCTCGGTCGGCGCCCACGACCGGCCGCCACGCGCCTACCGCGGCCGCGACTTCTGCTGGTGGCTGGGCGTGCTCGGCCTGTGGGATGCCGAGGCCGCGCAGCCGGGCAAGGAACACGTGACCATCGCCGTGAGCGGTGCCCGTGGCGGCAAGACCATCGATTTCCGTGAGCTGGCCAACCAGGGCATGACCCTGGTCGGCCTGACCAAGTCCTTCGCCGATGGCGTGGTGAGCTTCCAGACGGACCTGGCCGACAACCTGGCGCGGGGCGACGAGAACTACCTGTCGCTGCTGGATGCCGCCGACGCCTACATCGCCCGCAACGGCCTCGACCTGCCGGAAGAGCCCGAGGCGCGCCGCGTGTTCCCCGAGCCCGAGTGCGTGCGCAACCCGCTGCTCGAACTGGACCTGGCCAAGGCCGGCGTCACCTCGATCATCTGGGCCACCGGCTATGCCGTCGACTTCAGCTGGCTGCAGGTGGGCGCCTTCGACGACAAGGGCAAGCCGCGGCACCAGCGCGGCGTGTCCAGCGAGCCGGGGGTGTATTTCCTCGGCCTGCCGTGGCTGTCGCGCCGGGGTTCCACCTTCATCTGGGGGGTGTGGCACGACGCCAAGCACATCGCCGACCACATCGCCACGCAGCGCACCTACGCCGACTACCGCGATGCCGCGCAGCGCCAGGCCGATGCCGACGCGCCCGTTCAGAAAGTCAGCCTTCAGGGAGTCAATTGATGCCGACCCATACCCGCATCCGCATGTTCAACACCAAGGACACCTACCCCAACCAGACCCTGGACAACGACCTGTGCCAGGCCGTGCGCGCCGGCAATACGGTGTATGTACGCGGCCAGGTCGGCACCACCTTCGACGGCCAGCTGGTTGGCCTCGGTGACCCGCGCGCCCAGGCCGAGCAGGCGATGAAGAACGTCAAGCAACTGCTCGAAGAAGCCGGCAGCGACCTCAGCCACATCGTCAAGACCACCACCTACCTGATCGACCCGCGCTACCGCGAGCCGGTCTACCAGGAAGTCGGCAAGTGGCTCAAGGGCGTGTTCCCGATTTCCACCGGCCTGGTGGTGTCCGCCCTCGGCCAGCCGCAGTGGCTGATGGAGATCGATGTGATCGCCGTCATTCCTGACGACCAGCTCTAAGGAGCGCCCATGACCTTTTCCATCGTTGGCCGTTGTGCCGAAACCGGGCAACTGGGTATCGCCATCAGCTCGTCGAGCATCGCCGT
>JBBNAI010000576.1:0-3256 GCA_037994305.1 Pseudomonas sp.
TCCAGCGCTGGAGAATCGGGCTCGTGCAAAAATGGCTGAAGAATGGCCAGCCACTCCGACTGATTGCCGAGGAAGCAGGTTACAGCGGAGAGTCCGCCCTTTCGCGCGCATTCAAATCACAGTGCGGAATTTCGCCCAAGGCATGGCTCCGTCAGCAGCGGCCGGAGTAGAAGGTAGAGTAACCATGCGCTCACTACCATTCATGACTTGCCGCTATCGGCCATAAGTGGCCCTTACTGCAGGAAATCGAATCCGTCCCCTATCCCTCGCTGCTACAAGGTAGGGCCCGCTCCGGGCACATTCCCTAACGCTTTCTCCACACTCACTTAAACTGACATAGCCAAGGACCAGCTGCTGTTCCGCCTTGCCCCCTACCAGTGAATATCTAATGACCGACGATATCCCGTCTAACGGAGGCAGCTCGCATAGACGCTCAGGCGTAGCGCTGGCGCGAACTTCCTTTTTCAAGTTTGTCGGCCTGTTGACCAGCGTATTTTTACTTGCTGGCTATCTGCTTATTTACCTGGCCCATGACTTGGACCAGACAGAAGAGTTCGAGGGCGCCTTTTATACGGAGAAGGCGATCCATTCGTTGGAAAAGTCACTGCGCTCGACGGTCAGGGATTACGCTTTTTGGGGGGATGCCTATCGACACCTGCATCATGAGGTGGACCCCGACTGGGCATACGTGCGACAGAACGTCGGGCCAACCCTGTATGGCGACTTCGGGTTGCAAGGCTTGTTTGTCGTGGATGACACGGATCACACGGTGTACTCCGTGATCAGGGGCCAATTGCAGTCCACGCAGGCATCGGATTGGCTTGGGCAATCACTGGGTTCGGTCCTTAGCCAGGCACGCGCTGGAGCCGAGGCAGAGACACCGGTCACCGCGTTCATCAATATCGATGGGCAGCCTGCCCTGGTCGCGGCAGCAGCCATCACCCCCGGAACAGACCCGACCGTACAGCCCGATGGACGGCTACCTTCGGTATTGATCTTTGTTCGAGTTCTGGACCCAGCGGGCCTTGAGGAGTTAGGCAGGGAGTACGGTGTAGAGGGGTTACGCACCGCGACCGCTGCTGAGCTTCAGGATAGGTCGACCTTTGCCTTGGGGGAAAATGGAGCTGCAGGGCGTTTGCATTGGAATCCGGAAAATCCTGGTCAGCGCTTGTTAGGGTTAGGTTTCCCGCTGCTGGGTATCACCGCGTTGTTGGTGTTCCTGATGGCCTGGGCGTTGTTGCGCCGCACCACTGCAGGCGCTCAAGCCTTGGATACAAGTTATCTCTCCTTGCAACGCAGCCAGGACGCTCTGGCAGTTAGCGAGGCCCGTTTTCGCGACATCGTGGAGATCAGTTCTGACTGGATATGGGAAATCGACAGCCAGTGGCGTTTTACCTACCTGTCCGAGCGATTCGAGGTGGTCACCGGGCTGGCCAGAGACGCCTGGATGGGCACGCCCATCGATGAGCTTATGTCTACGGAGTACGGCACCCTTTCCCAGTGGTTGAGCCTCGCCAGTCGCCGAGCAGAAAACAGCATTCATTGTCGCTATACAGGCAGCTGTGGTCAGGAGCGTGTGACCCGCGTTTCAGCGCGCGCCATGCAGGGCCAAGGCTTTCGCGGCACTGCAACCGATGTCACCGGGGAGGTTGAGGCGCGGCGGCAAATCGAGTTTCTCTCACAGCATGACGCCCTCACCGGGCTGGCAAACCGAACGCGGCTACAGGAGTTTCTCGATGGCAAACTGAAGGAGGCGCTGACTCATGAGCAACCGCTGGTCATGTTGTGCATGGATCTGGATCGCTTCAAGCCGGTCAACGATCTGCTCGGCCATGCCGCAGGTGATCAAGTGCTCCATGAGGTGTCCCGTCGCCTGATCGAGTGCGTTCGGAGTGAAGACCTGGTCGCCAGAACGGGCGGTGACGAGTTTGTCCTGATCCTCTCCTATATCGGCTCGCAAAGTGACATCGAGGCCTTGTGCCAACGCCTGCTGGAATCCGTCGAGCAGCCCATCGAGATCGACGGGCAGCAAACCTATGTCAGCGCCAGTATCGGAATCGCTCTGGCACCCAATGATGCGCTGGAGGCTAGCGAGTTGCTGCGCTATGCGGACATCGCGTTGTATGAGGCCAAGGCCGGGGGGCGCAGCACTTGGCGATTCTACTCAGGCGAGATGAACATCAAGCTCATCGAGCGTCGTCGTCTGGAAACCGACCTGCGCTTCGCGATCCAATACGGCGAGCTGCGACTGCATTTCCAACCGCGCTACTGTCTCGCTGACGGCCAGATGGTCGGCGCGGAAGTCCTGGTTCGCTGGCAACACCCGCAGCGAGGGCTTATACCACCAGACACCTTTATCCCGATTGCCGAGCAGAGCGGGCTGATTATCCCGTTGAGCGATTGGGTGGTCAGTAACGCCTGCCAGCAGGCGGCGCAGTGGCCTGAACATCTGTTTCTATCGATCAATCTCTCTCCCATCGAGTTCAAAGGCGGGCATTTGGCCGAGCGGATTGGAAAGGCACTCGCTGACTCCGCCATCAGCCCTTCCCGGGTCGAGCTGGAGATTACCGAAAGCGTCATGTTCGAAGACGCCGAAGGCGCGCTGGAGCTGATGGGTACACTTAAAGCTCTCGGCGTTCGCTTGGCGATGGACGACTTCGGAACAGGGTATTCGTCGCTAAGTTACCTGCGCACCTTTCCCTTCGATGGTTTGAAAATTGATCGAAGTTTCCTCAAACGGATGGAGGGTAGCGAGGAAGACAAAGCGATCATTCTCGCCATCGTGGATCTGGGGCGTGCTTTGTCGCTTACCGTAACCGCAGAGGGCATTGAAACCGCTGAGCAGCTCAACATGCTAAAAGCGATCTCATGCGATGAAGGTCAAGGCTACTTCCTGAGCAAGCCGCTGGATGTTGATGCCTTCACAGCGCTGTTAGGCGCAACAGTCCAGGAAGGCTGCCGCTTGAGGAAGTGAGGGGCATCGATACTTTTTCGACACCCAAAGAAAAACCCCTGAAAAACGCTAGGTTCTTCAGGGGTTTGATTTGGTGGAGCCGGGGGAGTTTTAATTGTTTTCATAACTTGTTGTTAGGAAAGGAATTAGTCTAATTTGTTTTTGCTTATGCCCCCAAAAGTGCCCCGTGCAACATTGCCGATGAACGGTAGTTTAGGGAGTTGAACTGGCGTCCCAATACTCTTACCTAGGTACTGCTCCAAGTGAAGCGCGCTAGCTGAGTGCTCGCGCCAAGCCTGTGAT
>JBBNAI010000577.1:0-3306 GCA_037994305.1 Pseudomonas sp.
TTCGGCGTGGTGTAGACGATGCGCCGTTCCAGGCCCTGCTCACCCAGCCACTGGTCGACCATGCCGCGCGTCTGGCCACCGTGCACCCAGAGATGACGCAGTTGCAGGAAGCGCTGCAGATCGAGCCCTTCGGCCAGCAGTGGATGCTCGCGCTGGGCCAGCAAGTGCAAGGTTTCGCTGACCCAGCGCTGGCTGTTGAAACGCACCGGAACCTGTTCGAAGCGGCCCAGCACCAGATCCAGCTCGCCCTTGTCCAGGGCATCGGCGGGCAGGCTCGGGCTCAGGTGCTGAATGTCGATCTGCAGCCCCGGCGCCAGTTCGGCCAGTTGCCGCAACAGGCGGGGCATGAGGATCAGCTCGACATAATCCGTCACCGCGATGCGAAAACGCTGGCGGCTGCGAGCCGGATCGAAGGGGGCGCCGTCGCTGAGGCTCTGCTCGATATGTTGCAGGGCATCGCGAATCGGCATTTCCAGGGCCAGGGCGCGGGGTGTCGGCTGCATGGTCCGACCGACCCGCACCAGCAGCGGATCATCCAGCTGATCACGCAGGCGGCTGAGCGCGTTGCTCACCGCCGGCTGGCTCAACGACAAACGCTCGGCCGCGCGCGAGACGTTGCGCTCGCGCAGCAGGGCGTCGAGGACACGCAGCAGGTTGAGGTCAAAGGTCGATATATTCACGAGGCAAATTCAACTTATCACAAGACTAAATTTCTCAAATAGTAATGCCTTACCTAAGGTGCGTCTCTTTCTGTATCGCCATGTGGGGAAGATCGATGAGCAACAGTCCTAGCATCCAGCAAGCCGCCGTGATCGGCGCCGGCACCATGGGCCGCGGTATCGTGATGAGCCTGGCCAACGCCGGCATCCCGGTGCTCTGGCTGGACAACAACCCGCAGATGCTCGAACAGGCACTGGCCAATATCGCCGACACCTGGGCGCACAACGTGCGTCAGGGCCGCATCGACGAAGCCCAGGCAGGCGCCCGGCGCACCCTGGTCAGCGCAGTCGGCGACTACGCGGCGCTGGCCGATGCCGACCTGGTGATCGAGGCGGTGTACGAGAACCTGGAGCTCAAGCAACAGATCTTCCGTACCCTCGACGGCCTGCTGAAGCCCTCGGCCATCCTCGCCAGCAACACCTCGGCACTGGATATCGACGCCATCGCCGCCGTCACCCAGCGTCCGCAACAGGTGCTCGGTCTGCACTTCTTCAGCCCAGCGCACATCATGAAACTGCTGGAAATCGTGCGCGGCGGCAAAACCGCCCCGGCCGTGCTGGACGCCGCCCTCGACCTGGGCAAGCGCATCGGCAAGATCAGCGTGGTAGCGGGTAACTGCGACGGTTTCATCGGCAACCGCATGCTCCACACCTACGTATTCGAGGCCCGCAGCATGCTCCTCGAAGGCGCCTACCCGCATCAGGTCGACGCTGCGCTGCAGGGCTTCGGCTTCGCCATGGGCCCGTTCCGCATGTATGACGTGGTCGGCATCGACCTCGAATGGCGCGCACGCGAGCTGGCCGGCAAGGGCCAGGACGTGCCGCAAGTACAGGTCGACAACCGCCTGTGCGAACTCGGCCGCTTCGGCCAGAAAGCCGGCAAGGGCTACTACAGTTATGCGCCAGGCAGCCGCCAGGCCGAGCACGATCCGGAAGTCGACGCCCTGGTGCTGCAGGTTTCCGAAGCGCTGGGCTACGACCGCCGCAGCATCGGCGCCGAGGAAATTCTCGAGCGCTGCCTGCTGGCCCTGGTCAACGAAGGGGCGAAGATCCTCGAAGAGAACATCGCCGCCAACAGCCATGACGTCGACCTGGTCTACCTCAACGGCTATGGTTTCCCCGCCGACAAGGGTGGGCCGATGAGCTGGGCCGACAGCCAGGGCGCGGCATCCATTCGCGACCGCCTGCTGCACCTGAGCGAGCGCTTTGGCGCACACTGGCAACCAGCCAAACTGATCGAGACGCTCGCCGCCAATGGCAAGCACTTCGCCGATGTGAAGGAGGGCAACGTATGAGCTATCAAGCCCCACTGCGCGACATGCGCTTCGTGCTGCACGAACTGTTCGACGTCAGCGCCCACTGCGAGCTGCTCGGCAACGGCCTCGACCGCGAGCTGATCGACGGCGTACTGGAAGAAGCCGCCGCCTTTACCGGCAACGAAATCGCCCCGCTCAACCGCAACAGCGATGAAGAAGGCTGCCAGCTGGTCGACGGCAACGTGACCACACCCAAGGGCTTCCGCGCCGCCTACCAGCAATTCGTCGACAACGGCTGGGCGAGCATGACCGGCCCGGTCGACTTCGGCGGCCAGGGTTTCCCGCAGCTGGTGGCGTTCACCTTCCATGAAATGCTGATGGCCTCGTCGCTGTCGTTCCGCGTCTACTCGGGCCTGACCGAGGGCGCCGTACTGGCCCTGCACAAGCACGGCAGCGCGGAGCTGCAGAAGGACTACCTGGCGAAGATGGTCAGCGGCCAGTGGACCGGCACCATGTGCCTGACCGAGCCCCAGGCCGGTACCGACCTGGCCCTGCTGCGCACCAAGGCAGAACCGCAAGCCGACGGCAGCTACAAGGTCAGCGGCAGCAAGATCTTCATCAGCGGCGGCGAGCAGGATTTCTCCGAGAACATCGTCCACCTGGTACTGGCACGCCTGCCGGATGCGCCGGCCGGGGTGAAAGGCATCAGCCTGTTCCTGGTACCCAAGTTCGTGGCCAAGGCCGACGGTTCGCTGAGCGACAAGAACGCCCTGTCCTGCGGCGCTATCGAACACAAGATGGGCATCAAGGGCGCGTCCACCTGCGTGATGAACTTCGACGGCGCCACCGGCTGGCTGATTGGCGACGCCAACCAGGGCCTGGCCTGCATGTTCACCATGATGAACGACGCGCGCTTCCAGGTTGGCCTGCAAGGTCTGGGCATCGCCGAGGCGGCGTTCCAGGGTGCCCTGCGCTATGCCCGTGAGCGCCTGCAATCGCGGGGCCTGGCCGGTGCCCAGCAACCGGAGAAAGCCGCCGACCCGATCATCGTGCACCCGGATGTGCGGCGCATGCTGCTGACCCAGAAGAGCCTGGTCGAAGGCAGCCGCATGCTCGCCGCCTACACCGCACGCCAGCTCGATCTGGAGCACGGTGCGAGCGACGCCGCCGAGCGCAAGGCCGCCAGCAAGCGCGCGGCGCTGCTGATCCCGATCGTCAAAGCCTTCTTCACCGACATGGGCCAGGAAGTCGCCAGCCACGCCGTGCAGGTCTACGGCGGCCACGGTTTCATCCGCGAGTGGGGCATGGAACAACTGATGCGCGACAGCCGC
>JBBNAI010000578.1:0-2614 GCA_037994305.1 Pseudomonas sp.
TGGTCGATCAGGTCAACGGACGCATCCCGGTGATCGCCGGTACCGGTGCCAACAGCACCCGCGAAGCCATCGAGCTGACCCGCAACGCCAAGAGCGTTGGCGCCGATGCCTGCCTGCTGGTTACCCCCTACTACAACAAGCCGACCCAGGAAGGCCTGTACCAGCACTTCCGCCACATTGCCGAAGCTGTGGCGATCCCGCAGATCCTCTACAACGTCCCGGGCCGCACCGTGTGCGACATGCTGCCGGAAACCGTCGAGCGCCTGTCCAAGATCTCCAACATCATCGGTATCAAGGAAGCCACGGGCGACCTGCAGCGTGCTCAGGAAATCCTCGACCGCGTCAGCGCCGACTTCCTGGTCTACTCCGGCGATGACGCCACCGCCGTCGAGCTGATGCTGATGGGCGGCAAGGGCAATATCTCGGTGACCGCCAACGTTGCCCCGCGTGCCATGGCCGAACTGTGCGCCGCCGCGATGGCCGGCGACGCTGCCACCGCCCGGGCGATCAACGAGCGCCTGATGCCACTGCACAAGAATCTGTTCATCGAATCCAACCCGATTCCGGTGAAGTGGGCCCTGAACGAGATGGGCATGATGGCCGACGGTATTCGTCTGCCCCTGACCTGGCTCAGCCCACGTTGTCACGAACCGTTGCGGCAGGCCCTGCGCCAGTCCGGCGTACTGGTTTAACCGAGGAAGCATTACGCATGAAGCGATTGGCCGGACTGTCCACCCTTGCCCTGATCATCTCCAGCACCAGTGGTTGCGGCTGGCTCTGGGGTGACGACGGTTACTTCCGTGACCGTGGCACTGATTACCTGGATGCTCGGCAGACGGCTGCCATGCAGCTGCCGCCAAACGTTGAGGCCAAACGTCTCGACCCGCTGCTGCCAGTGCCCAACAACGTGGCCAACAGCACCGATACCCCCGAAAAATTTGAAGTCCCGCGTCCGCAGGCCCTGGCAGTCGGCGCCGAAGACAGCGCATTCAGCCTGCAGAAGAGTGGCGACTCGCGCTGGCTGGTGGCTCAGCGCACTCCGGCGGAAGTCTGGCCGGTGGCTCGCGAATACTTCCAGAACAACGGTTTCCGCATCGTTGATGAGCGTCCGCAAACGGGTGAGTTCAGCAGCGAATGGCAGGCTGCCAAGGACCTTGCGCCGTCCATGGGGCGCCGTCTGGGCAGCCTGTTGACCGACAGCGACAACCAGGTGCGTGTGCATGTACGCATCGAACCGGGCGTTGTACGCAACACCAGTGAAGTGTTCGTCGTCAGTGCCGAGCGCGATGAAGGCAGCACTGCCGACGTGGCGTTCCCGGCGCGCACCGGCAATGCTCCGCTGGAGGCTTCGCTGCTCGACGGCATGCTCGCCGACCTTAGCAGCAGCTCCGAGCATGGCTCGGTATCCCTGCTGGCCGCACGCAACTATGACGCGCCGAGCCGCGTCAGCCTGACCCAGGACGGCAACGGCAACTCGGTCCTGCACCTGAGCACCGACTTCGACCGTGCCTGGTCCAGTGTGGGTCGCGCCCTGGAACTGGGTGATGTGCGCATCGACGACATCAACCGCAGCCTGGGCGTGTACTACGTCAACCTGGCTGAAGGCGCCAACAAGCCGGAAGAAGAGAAAGGTTTCTTCAGCCGCATGTTCGGCAGCGAGCCGAGCCAGGAAGAGATCGATGCCCGCGCCGAGCGTTATCAGGTACGCCTGACCAAGGCTGGCGGCGATGTACAGGTTTCCGTGGAAAAGGACCTCAATACCGTTGCGCCCGACGATGTGGCGCGCCGTGTGCTGAGCCTGATCCAGGAAAACCTCGGCTAACCCGAACTGCGCCGGCCGCGTGCCGGCAATGCAGGACTCCGATAGGCGAAACCCAGTGGGTTTCGCCTGTTTCGTTTGATCAAGGCGGAAATTCCGACATGACCACTCCCACTACCTTGAGCCTGAAGAAGATCTATTCGGGCAAAGTCCGCGACCTCTATGAAATCGACGCCAAGCGCATGCTGATGGTGGCGACGGATCGTCTGTCGGCTTTCGATGTGATCCTCAACGAACCGATTCCGGAGAAGGGCAAGATCCTCACCGCCATCTCCAACTTCTGGTTCGACAAGCTGGCGGGCGTGGTGCCTAACCACTTCACTGGCGACAAGGTGGAAGACGTGGTCTCGGCCGCCGAACTGTCGCTGGTGGAGGGCCGCGCAGTGGTCGCCAAGCGCCTGCAACCGGTAGCAGTGGAGGCCATCGTACGTGGCTACATCGTTGGCTCCGGCTGGAAGGAATACCAGAAGAGCGGCACCGTCTGTGGCATCCAGCTGCCGGCCGGGCTGAAGGAAGCGGCCAAGCTGCCGCAACCGATCTTCACCCCCTCGACCAAGGCCGCTGTGGGCGACCATGACGAGAACATCTCCTTTGCCCAGTGCGAAGCCATCATCGGCGCCGAGTTGGCGGCCAAGGTGCGCGATACGGCGATTGCCCTGTACAGCGCAGCGGTCGAGTACGCCGCCACTCGCGGCATCATCATCGCCGACACCAAATTCGAATTCGGTCTGGACGAAGACGGCACCCTGACCCTGATGGACGAAGCGCTGACGCCTGACTCCAGCCGCTTCTGGC
>JBBNAI010000579.1:0-6196 GCA_037994305.1 Pseudomonas sp.
ACTGCTCTACCAACTGAGCTAACGACCCAAAAATGGTCGGGGTAGGGGGATTCGAACTCCCGACATCTTGCTCCCAAAGCAAGCGCGCTACCGGACTGCGCTATACCCCGATAAGAAAGTTGGCTCCACGACCTGGACTCGAACCAGGGACCCAGTGATTAACAGTCACTTGCTCTACCAACTGAGCTATCGCGGAATTTGTAACTTTCTCGCTCTTTTACTGGCTTTGGCTTTCGCCGTTTCCCGTATCAGAGGCGCGCCATTTTACCCACCAAAACTTTGCTGTCAACCCCTTAAAAGACTTATTGAACAATGCTTTGCCGAAAAATAACCGACTACTCTATCTTTGCAGCATGTTCTCCCTCGCAGCGGCCTGAGCAAGGTCACCGTTACACCCAGGATTACCCATGAGTTCCCAGGACGCTCCGCCTCCACCCTCCAAGCCCATACCCGGGCTGGCCAGCCGCGGCATCCAGCCTCGCTTCAGCGAACTGGTACAAGATTGCCGCAAGCTGGTGATGAATAATCTGGCAGAGCATCTCGGCGGGGTCTTCGCACAGGTCGACGACACCCTTTTCGAATGTGCTGATAAAGCCGAGAACAATCGGCTGCAGACCCTGTTCTTCGACAACATGCGCGACATCCGCAAGCTTCGCCCCCAAGTAGAGCGCAGCTATCACCAGACCATCGCGCAGAATTTCTCCGACTTCCTCGAGGGCAAACTGAAAACCTCACCCGGCAGCGGCACGCTGGATGCCGAGCAACTGGAGTTGGTGCAGAACGAGGAATATGAAGAAAGCCTGCAGGTAACCAATATGGTCAGCCGCGTGCGCGCCCACAGCGCCCGCAGCCTGTTCGCGCTGGAGCAGCGCCTGGCCCTGCTCAACAATGGTCACAAGCTCGGCGAAGACAGCAACCCGTTCGGCCCGCAGGCGATTGCCGATGCCTTCCGTGGCGCTCTTACACCACATCCGTTTCCGCTGCGGATCAAAGTCATCCTTTACATGCTGTTCGATCGCAACGTGATGGAAGGCCTCGACTCCCTGTATGAAATGCTCAACCAACGCCTGATCGCCGCCGGCATCCTGCCCAACCTCAAGTTCACTCCACAGCGCGCCGCAGGCAGCGCAGAGCGCCCCGCAGAACCCGCCGCCCCCATGGAAGATGGCAACGCGGCGACCAGCGCACACGGCAGCGGCGCCCCACGCAGTGGCGGCAGCCCGGCTTATGCAGGTCCCGCAAGCAGCGGCCAACCGCTGGCACCCGCAGACCTCAACGCACCGCCTTCGGCCGACCCGGCCCAGCTGTTTGGCGGCCTGAGCGCGCTGCTCAGCGAACGCCGTGAGCGCGATATCGACGCCCCCCTGCCCGGCGGGGCCCGCAGCATCGCCAGCTTCTCTCCACGCACAGCCACCAGCACCTACAGCGCTAATGAACTGCTGGATGCGCTGAATCGCCTGCAACAACAGTCCGCCAGCAGCCTGACCCAGCGCCTGCACAACCCGCAGCCGGTGGAAGAGCTCAAGGTCGGCCTGCAGCAGCAACTGGAAGCCCATAGCGCGCTCCCCGGCCAACAGAAGCTGTCCGACCAGGAGGCCGATGTCATCGACCTGGTTGGCATGCTGTTCGACTTCATCCTCGATGACGACAACCTACCGGACACCTGCAAGACCGCCCTCTCCCACCTGCACACGCCCTACCTGAAAGTGGCGCTGCAGGACAAAGCCCTGTTCACCCAGCATCACCACCCCGCCCGCCGCCTGCTCAACACCATGGCCCAGGCCGGCGTGCTGTATGGCGGCGAAGGCGACGAACGCGGACTGCTGGCGAAGATGCAGTGGGTGGTCGAACGGGTGATCCACGGCTTCGTCGGCGACCTGCAGCTCTTCGACAGCCTGCTGGAAGAGTTCAACGAGTTCGTTGCCACCCTCAAGCACAAGGTCGAGTTACGCGAGCGCCGCGCCGTGGAGGCCGCCAAGGGTCGCGACAAGCTGCTCGGCGCCCGCCAGCTGGCCGTCGAGGTCATCGCCAAGGCAGTGAATGAGCGTGAGCTGCCGACGATCATCCGCAACTTCCTCGAACTGACCTGGGCCGATGTGCTGGTCTTCGTTCTGCTCCGTCATGGCGAGCGCAGCCCGGAATGGCAACGCTCCGGCGAAGTCGCCGAACTGCTGGCCTGGAGTGGCACTGCGCTGGACGCAGAAGGTCGTGCGCGCCTGCAAAGCCAACGCGTATCGCTGCTCGACGACCTGCGCAAGGGCCTGGAGCTGCTCGGCGGCTATCACGAGGATGGCGTCCGCCGCCTGCTGCAGGACATTGTCGCCTGCCAGCACGCCGTGCAGGCCCAGCAACCGCAACTGGCGGCGCAGATCAAGACCAAGCTACCAGACAGCCCACTCGGCGCCATGCTGGGCGAGGACGCCGTACTGGCCGAACCGGCCATACCTAGCGGCACCCTTTCACCGCGCACCCAGGTACTGATCAAGGAGCTGCAACAGATTGAATTCGGCACCTGGTTCGAATTCGTACAGGGTGAAGACACTCGCGCGCTGAAGCTGTCCTGGTTCAGCCCGACCACGCATAACTACATGTTTGTCGACCACAGCGGGCAACGCGTGGCGATCAAACCGATCCGCCAACTGGCCCAGGAAATGGAACAGGGGCTGGCACGCATCGTCACACCCGAGCGCGCGTCACCCCTGGTAGATCGTGCGCTCAGTGCGATCTATCGCGTTCTCCAGCGCTTTACCGGGCGCGCCACCGATGTCGAACAAGGAGCCTGATTTGGACGACCGTCGCCAACACAGCCGGCATGCCACCGAGCTGCATATCGAGGTCTTCGACCTTCACTCTGGCCGCCGCCTCGGGCGCGTCGTCGATCTCTCCGCAGACGGCTTCATGCTGTTCAGCGAGAGCCCACTGGAAAGTGACTCGGTCTGGGAATGCCGCCTGACCGTAGAGCCGCCAGTGGAGGACATCCACGAAATCCGCCTGGGCGCCGACTGCCTGTGGAGCCGCCCAGGCGCCAACAACCAGAATGGCTGGAGCGGCTTCCACATCATCGACCTGGCCGACGAACAGGCCGGTGCCCTGGAAGTTGTCCTGCAGCATATCTAGGCCCTGACAGCACAAACAAAACGCCCCGTACGGCATGCCGTAACGGGGCGTTGTTGTTTGCGGCCCGAGCGAGCCGCCAGGCTTAGCTGAAGACCAGCTGCTCGCCGTCGACCTGCGCCTTGATGTGCGCGCCCGGCAGGAAGGTCCCCGCCAGGATCAACTGCGCCAGCGGGTTCTCGATCCAGCGCTGGATCGCCCGCTTCAGCGGCCGCGCACCATATACCGGGTCGTAACCAACGGCCACCAGCTTATCCAGCGCCTCATCCGACAACTCCAGGTGCAACTCGCGCTCGGCTAGGCGCTTGCTCAAGCGCTGCAGCTGGATCTGCGCGATACCGGCGATCTGCTCACGACCCAGCGGCTCGAACACCACCACCTCGTCGATGCGATTGATGAACTCGGGGCGGAAGTGGCTACTCACCGCATCCATCACCGCTGCGCGCTGCGCCTCGCGGTCGCCCACCAGCTCCTGAATCTGCGCCGAACCGAGGTTGGAGGTCATCACCACCACGGTATTGCGGAAATCCACGGTGCGTCCGTGACTATCGGTCAGGCGCCCATCCTCGAGCACCTGCAGGAGGATGTTGAACACATCCGGGTGAGCCTTCTCCACCTCGTCGAGCAGCACCACGCCGTAAGGCTTGCGGCGCACCGCTTCGGTCAGGTAGCCACCCTCCTCGTAACCGACATAGCCGGGCGGCGCGCCGATCAAGCGGGCCACGGAGTGTTTCTCCATGAACTCGGACATGTCGATGCGCACCATCGCCTCTTCGGTATCGAAGAGAAACTCGGCCAGCGCCTTGCACAGCTCGGTCTTGCCCACCCCGGTAGGACCGAGGAAGAGGAACGAACCGCTCGGCCGATTGGGGTCGGACAAGCCGGCACGGGAACGGCGCACGGCACTGGATACCGCCACCACCGCCTCGTCCTGGCCGATCACGCGCTGGTGCAGCAGGCCTTCCATCTTCAGCAGCTTGTCGCGCTCGCCTTCGAGCATCTTGGCCACCGGAATGCCGGTCCACTTGGACACCACTTCAGCGATCTCTTCATCGGTGACCTTGTTGCGTAGCAGCTGGTTTTCCACCTTGCCGTGCTGATCGACCATCTGCAGGCTGCGCTCCAGGTCGGGGATTACCCCGTACTGCAGCTCGGCCATGCGTTGCAGGTCGGACTTGCGCCGCGCCGCCTCGAGGTCAGCCTTGGCCTGCTCGATGCGTTGCTGGATCTGCGCGGCGCCTTGCACCTCGGCCTTCTCCGACTTCCAGATTTCCTCCAGATCGGCGTATTCGCGCTCCAGCTTGGCGATGTCTTCCTTGAGCTTGTCCAGGCGCTTGAGTGCAGCGTCGTCGTCTTCTTTCTTCAACGCCTCGCGCTCGATCTTCAACTGGATCAGGCGACGTTCCAAACGATCCAGCGCCTCCGGCTTGGAGTCGATTTCCATACGGATGCGGCTGGCCGCCTCGTCGATCAGGTCGATGGCCTTGTCCGGCAGCTGGCGGTCGGTGATGTAGCGATGACTGAGCTTGGCCGCCGCGATGATCGCGCCATCGGTGATGGTCACCCCGTGGTGCACCTCATAGCGCTCTTTGAGGCCGCGCAGGATGGCAATGGTGTCTTCTTCGCTCGGTTCGTCGACCAGCACTTTCTGGAAACGCCGCTCCAGCGCAGCATCCTTCTCGATGTACTGGCGGTATTCGTCCAGGGTGGTGGCGCCAACGCAGTGCAGCTCGCCACGGGCCAGGGCCGGCTTGAGCATGTTGCCGGCATCCATCGCGCCCTCGGCTTTGCCGGCACCGACCATGGTGTGCAGCTCGTCGATGAACAGGATGATTCGTCCTTCCTGCTTGCTCAGTTCATTGAGCAACGACTTCAAGCGCTCTTCGAACTCGCCACGGAACTTGGCACCGGCGATCAGCGAGCCCATGTCCAGGGACAGCAGGCGCTTGTCCTTCAGCCCGTCCGGCACCTCGCCATTGACGATGCGCTGGGCCAGGCCTTCGGCGATGGCAGTCTTGCCCACGCCAGGCTCGCCGATCAGCACCGGGTTGTTCTTGGTGCGGCGCTGCAGGACCTGGATGGTGCGGCGGATTTCGTCATCACGACCGATCACCGGGTCGAGCTTGCCTTCTTCGGCACGCGCCGTAAGGTCGACGCAATACTTGTCCAGCGCCTGGCGCGACTCCTCGACGTTCGGGTCGTTCACTGCCTGGCCGCCACGCAGGTTGGTTACTGCGTTCTCCAGAGCCTTTTTGGTCACACCCTGGGCCAGCAGCAGCTTGCCCAGCTTGGTGTTCTCGTCCATCGCCGCGAGTAGCACCAGCTCACTGGAAATGAACTGATCGCCCTTCTGCTGCGCCAGGCGATCGGCCTGGTTGAGCAGGCGCGCGAGGTCCTGCGACAGGTTGACGTCGCCGGTAGGGTTCTGGATTTTCGCCAGGTGGTCGAGCTCCTTGGTCAGCGCCTGGCGCAGGCCATTGACGTCGAAACCCACCTGCATCAACAGGGGCTTGATCGAGCCGCCCTGCTGATCGAGCAATGCCTGCAGCAGGTGCAGGGGTTCGATGGCCGCGTGGTCAAGGCCCACGGCCACGGATTGAGCATCGGAAAGGGCAAGCTGTAGCTTGCTGGTCAAACGGTCTATTCGCATGGTGTTCGTCCTTCCTTTTGGGGGCAGACCGGGGCGATGAGCACCCCTGAAACGAAAAGCCTGCCGAGATGAAGACTAGATGAGGACAGTTTCCCGCGATTCAAGCGCAGCGCACTTGATTAGGGTCTGTTTCCACTTCATTTACGGCCGCGAATGAAGCGGGAACAGACCCGTTCAATCAGCCAGCCAGACCAGCGAAGCAAAACGCCCGGTGCGCGATGCACGACGGTAGGAGAAGAAGCGCGGATCGTTGACCGTGCAGTAGCCACCGCCATAAACCGCCGTCACGCCGCGAGCAGCCAGGCGAATGCGCGCCAACGCGTAGATATCGGCCATGAACTTGCCGCTGTTCACGCTGGGGTGGAAGGCCTGAGCAGCCTCGGCATGGCACGCCACGAAAGCCTCGCGCACTTCTGCGCCAACCTCGAAAGC
>JBBNAI010000580.1:0-1600 GCA_037994305.1 Pseudomonas sp.
TATCGGTTCAGCTCGCAGGTCAGCCTGGATCATCCACGCACCCTGCTGCTGGAGGTGCAGTCGAGCTTCAGCCTGTTCGGCCCCTGGCCGCGCTTCGAGGCACATCTGCGCGAGGAACTGACCGCCCTGGGCTTTCGCCACCGCATCACTGTCGCGCCCAATCCGCTGGCCGCGCGCGTGCTGGCCAATGCCCACGACGGCCTGCTGGTCGACAGCGACGTCGCCCTGCACCACTTCCTCGGGCAACTGCCGCTGGACCGCGCTGGCTTGCACCGCGAGGCGGCGACCGCGTTCACCCGCATGGGCCTGCGCACGCTGCGCCAGGTGTTGGCCCTGCCGCGCGAGACCCTGGCGCGGCGCTTTCCCGCCGAGGTTCTGCACCATCTCGACTTGCTGCACGGCACGCGGCCGCACGCGCTGAGTTTCGATTTGCCGCCGGACCGCTTCGAGTCGCGCATCGAGCTGAACTTCGACGTTGAATCGCACCAGGCCCTGCTGTTTCCCGTGCGCCGCTTGACCGCCGACCTCGCCGCCTACCTGGCCGGGCGCGACAGCGGCGTGCAGCGCTTCACCCTGTATCTGGAGCACCACGAGCGTGAGGACACCCAGCTCACGGTCGGCCTGCTCAGCGCCGAACGTGAGCCGGGGATGCTTTTCGAGCTGACCCGCGGGCGCCTGGAGCATCTGCAGCTGCCCGCGCCCGTGCAGGCTCTGCGCTTGCTGGCCCGCGACCTGCCGGCCTTCGTCCCGGAACACCGCGAGCTGTTCAACGAGCGGCCGCAGCAGTCGTTGCCCTGGGAGCAGTTGCGCGAACGCCTGCGTGCGCGCCTCGGCGATGAGGCCGTACACGGCCTGCGCGCCCTGGCCGACCACCGCCCCGAATGCGCCTGGCGCGGAGCCAGTGCCAGCACGTCGCTACCACCGATGACCAATGCACCGCGCCCGGGATGGCTGCTCGACCAACCTGTGCCGCTGCGGGGCACGCCTCGCCTGCTAGCCGGTCCCGAGCGCATCGAGTCCGGCTGGTGGGACGGCAGCGACGTGCGCCGCGATTACTACCTGATCGAAACCCGCAGCGGCCAGCGCGGCTGGGCCTATCGCACGGTCGGTAGCGACGGGCCGCTGTTGCTGCACGGCTGGTTCGCATGAACGGTTATGCCGAGCTGCATTGCCTGTCCAACTTCAGCTTCCAGCGCGGCGCCTCCAGCGCCCTGGAGTTGTTCGAGCGCGCCAAGCGTCTCGGCTACCAGGCCCTGGCGATCACCGATGAATGCACCCTGGCCGGCATCGTCCGCGCCTGGCAGGCGGCCAAGGAAACCGAGCTGCCGCTGGTCATCGGCAGCGAAATGCACATCGAGAACGGCCCCAAACTGGTGCTGCTGGTAAGCGACCTCGCCGGCTACCAGGCCCTGTGCCGCCTCATAACCCTCGCCCGCCGTCGCGCCGAAAAAGGCCGCTATCGCCTGCTGCGCGAAGACTTCGATGCGCCACTAAGCGGCTTGCTGGCGATCTGGCTGCCGGGCGACGAGAACCCGCAGCACGGCGATTGGCTGCGCCAACGCTTCGGTGCGGACCTGTGGCTGGGCGTGGCGCTGCACCG
>JBBNAI010000581.1:0-9264 GCA_037994305.1 Pseudomonas sp.
GCCCTCGATCGGCGCCGGCGCCACGTACTTGCCCTTGCTGGTCTTGAAGATGTCCTTGACCCGCCCGGTGATGCGCAGGTAACCGTCGCCATCCACCTCGCCCTTGTCGCCGGTGTGCAGCCAGCCATCGGCCAGGGCCTGAGTGGTGAGCTCCGGCTCGCGGTAATAGCCCTGCATCAGGGTCGGGCCACGGAACAGCACTTCGCCGTTGTCGGCGATGCGCAGCTCCAGGCTCGGCATCGGCCGGCCAACGCTGCCGAAGCGCACCTGCCCTGGCCGATTGAAGGTGCCGTAGGCAAAGTTTTCGGTCATGCCGTAGCCCTCGCAGATCACCAGGCCAAGGCGTCGATACCACTCCAGCAGCCCCGGCGAAATCGCCGCCGCGCCGGAGACCAGAATACGTGCCCGATCCAGCCCCAGGCCGCGCTTGATCTTGCGCGCCAGCAGCCCGCCCAGCAGCGGAACACGCAGCAACAGGTCGAGTTTGCGTTGCGGCAAGCGCTCCAGCACGCCCTGCTGGAAGCGCGTCCACAGCCGCGGCACGGAGAAGAACACCGTCGGGCGGATGTGCTGCAGATCGCTGGCGAAGGTCTCCAGCGACTCGACAAAGGCCACCTGGGCGCCGCTGTACAGGCTGTTCATCTCCACCAGGAAGCGCTCGGCGGCATGCGACAACGGCAGGAAGGAAAAGAACTGGTCGCCCTCGCCAATACGCAACTCCGCGCATGAGCTGGCAGCGGCGCAGGCCATGGCACCCGCCGAGAGCATCACGCCCTTGGGCTGGCCGGTGGTGCCGGAGGTGTAGAGGATGCTCAGCAGCTGGTCGGCCTGCTGCACGTGCGGCACCTGCAGCGGCGTATGGGCCTGTACCTCATGCCACTGATAATCCGCACGCAGGGTCGGATAAGGCATGGCGATGCGCAGCACCTGCGGACCGATGCCGGCCTCGAGCTTGGCCGGCTCGTCCAGCTTGCCGAGGATGATCACCTTGCAGGCCGCATGCTCCAGCACATAGGCGATGCTCTCGGCCGACTGCAGCGGATAGAGCGGCACGCTGACCAGCCCTGCCATCATGATCGCCAGGTCGCTGATCAACCATTCCGCACAATTCTTCGCCAGCAATGCCACCCGCTCGCCCGGCGCACAACCCAGGCTTTGCAGTGCCGTGGCCAGGCGCCGTGCCTGATCGTCGACCTGCTGCCAGGTGAAGTCATGCCAGGTGCCGGACACCGGCTGGCGCAGCCAGACACGGTCGGGACACTGGGCAACCCAATGCTGGAAACGTTGCAGCGGCAATTGCTCGGTCATGCGGGGCTCTCGTTCTTGTTATGGGGGCGTAGAGCTACAGCTTGAAAGTACGTCGTGCATTGTTGTGGGAAGCCAGGCTTTCGATGGTGTACCGCGGCCTCAACACCTTGAGCGGGTCCTTAACGGCTCTGGCCTCAGCCATCCGTTGCGGCCGTGCTGAACGACAGGGCGCAACTCCCTCTCTGGCGACCCCGTCAGGTTAGGCAGCCCTCCGGCGCGCCTCAATGACCCAAGCGCTCGGCGCCATTGACCCAATCGCCCAGCCCGCGTCAGGCAATGCCTTTATCGCGCAGGAATGCCTGCAAGTAGTCGATGAATGCCACCACCTTGCCCGTGGCCCGACGGTAGCTGGGGTAGACCGCGAGGATGTGCGGGCCGAAGGCATCCGGGTCGATCCGGTAATCGCTCATCACCTGCACCAGGCGGCCATCCGCGAGGTAAGGCGCGGCGCTCCACAACGGCGTGTGCAACACGCCACTGCCCGCCAGGGCGGCGGCCAGCAACAGGTCATAGTTGTCGCTCTCCAGGCGTGGCAGGCGCGGATGCGGCAGGCCAATGCGCTGGCCATCATGTTCCACCCACCAGATGCCGCGGCCCAGCGCCGGATGCTGATAGATCAGCCAGTCGTGCGCGTCGATGGTCTCCGGGCCCAGCGGCGGCAAGGGGCGCGCCAGGTAGGCCGGGCTGACGCACAGGGCAATACGGTTCTGTCCGACCACCCGGGCAATCAGCCCTGGCAGGTCGCTGCGCCCCTCACGCAGGGCCAGGTCATAGCCGCTTTCCACCAGATCGACGAAGGCATCGCTCAAATCCACGCGCAGCTTGATCTGCGGGTACTGGGCAAGAAAGCCAGCACACACCTCATCGAGGAAGGCACGGCCGTAAGCCAGCGGCGCGGTGATGCGCAGATTGCCGTGCAGGCCGTGCTGCAACTGGCCGATTTCCTCGCCCACTTCATGCAGCCGCTGCAACACCTGCCGTGCGGTTTCCAGGTAGAGCTTGCCCGCCTCGGTGAGCACCGTGCGCCGGGTGCTGCGCTCGAACAGACGCGAGCCGAGCTCGGCCTCCAGGTGGCTGACCGCCTTGGTCAGCGCCGACGGTGTTTTACCCAATTGCTCGGCCGCGCGACTGAAACTGCCGTGCTCAGCCGTGGCAACAAACATGTTCAGGGCGCCGAGCTTGTCCATGGTTATGTTTCCAATCAGGCAAAAGGGTTTTGCGCAGCGTGGGCGTTCTGCCAGCTCAGCACAATCGCTAGTCTCGCCCCCAGATCAATAAAAACAAGGGGCTCACAATGAAAAAGTTCATCCCAAACCTGCTGGCAACAGCAATCGCTTTTTCCTCAATGGAAGCCATGGCCGCCGCCGACCTGGTGCTGATCAATGGCAAGGTGTTCACCGCCGAAGCCGGTCAAGCGTTGCAGCAGGCGGTAGCGGTCGAGGACGGCAAGATCCTCAAGGTCGGTAGCAATGCCGAGATCAAGGCACTCGCCGACACCTCCACCCAGGTGGTCGACCTGGCCGGCAAGGTGCTGATGCCGGGGATGATCGACGCCCACAGCCACCCGATCATGGGTGCCCTCGACAGCATGGGCTCCACCCTGCTGGATGAAGTCAAACCGCTGCCCGAGCTGGAGCAGTGGATCCTTGCCGAAGACAAGGCCGGTCGTGCGCGCCGCGCTGACGTGATCAGCATTGCCGGGGTCAGCTCGGCGTACTGGGAGAAGAGCCGCGAGCTCGGCCAGCTGTTCAACCAGGGCCGCTGGACCGAGCAGCCGGTGGTGCTGAATGGCATCGACGGGCATACCGGCTGGGCCAACAACGCCATGCTCAAGCGCCTGAAGATCGACGCCGCGCTGGTCAAGAGCCTGCCGGAGAAAGAGCGCAACTACATTGGCCATGAGGCCGACTTCACCCCCACCGGCTACCTTGCCGAGAACGGCTGGGACCGCGTGCGCAGCCAGCTGCCGGAAGTCAGCGAAGAGACCATGCTGGAGGCCACCCGCCAGGCCGTGAAGATCAACAACCAGGTCGGCATCACCGCCTGGATGGACGCCGCCTCCAACGCCGGCAGCGAGGACTCGGTGTTCGAGCTGCGCCCGACCGAACAGAGCGTTGGCGTTCTGCCGCTCTACCGCAAGCTGTCGGAGCTGGGTGAGCTGAATGTCCACGTCGCCGCCCTGCTGATCGCCTACCCGCAAAGCAAGCCGGCCGACCTGGAGGCCCAGGCCAAGGTCATGCAGCAGTTCAAGGACGTGCCCAACCTGACCTTCCCCGGCCTGAAGATCTTTGCCGACGGCATCCTCGAATTCCCCGGCCAAAGCGCCGCAGTGCTCGAGCCCTACAAGAACAGCCAGAAGAAAGGCGAACTGCTGATCGACCCGGCGAACTTCGGCAAGCTGGTCGCCGCAGCGGAACAGCACAACTGGATCATGCACGTGCATGCGGTCGGCGACCGCGCCGTACGAGAGGCGCTGAACGGCTTTGAGTATGCCCGCACGCTCAACCCGAAACCGATGGCGCACAGCATTGGCCATATCCAGCTGATCGACCCGCAGGACTTCCCGCGCTTCAAGCAGCTCGGCGTGATTGCCGACATGCAGCTGCTCTGGGCCACTGCCGAGTCCTACACCGAGGAGCTGGTCAAGCCGTACATCAACGCATCCGCCTACCGCTACATGTACCCCGCGCAGTCCCTGCACAAGGCCGGTGCGGTTATTGCCGGCGGCAGCGACTGGCCGGTATCGAGCCCCAACCCGTGGAATGCCATCGCCCAGGCCAGCACCCGTGAAGGCCCACTCGGCGTGCTCAACAGCGCCGAGAGCATCGATCGCGAGACCATGTTCTACGCCTACACCATCAACGCCGCCAAGGCCCTGCGCCTGGAGCAGCAGATCGGCTCGCTGGCCCCTGGCAAACAGGCCGACCTGATTGTCCTCGACCGCGACGTGTTCAAGGTCAACGACGCCGAGCTGTTCGACACCCAGGTGCTGCAGACCTACTTCGCCGGCAAGCCGGTGTACCAGGCCTCCGCTACCCCTGACGTCGCCCAAGCACAATAACAACAACCCTGTCGCCCGCCTGTCTGCGCCTGTTCCCTGGGCGCAGCGGCCGGCTGCGCCTGCATCAACTGCCAAACAACAACCACAACTAAGGCTCTTCCATGCGCACACCCCAACGCCTCGCCCTGGCCATCGCCGCCTTGACCTGCAGCCTGCAGGCCAGCGCCATCGAACTGAACGACCAGTTCTCCCTGGTCATCACCCCCGCACTGACCAGCGATTTCCGCACCAACGGTATCTCACAGACCATGGGCGACCCCGCCGCCCAGCTCAACGTGATGCTCAGCCATGCCAGCGGCGCCTACCTCGGCGTCTGGACCAGCAACGTCGAATACGGCTACGACTGGGAAAACGACGACGACTACGGCACCCGCCAGGAAGTCGACTACTACGCTGGCTACTACTGGCAGATCACCGATGACGTCAGCCTGGACGGCTACTACAACAAGTTCACCTACCCGGGTGAAGGCCAGTTCAACGGTGCCGACATCTACCTGACCCTCAACGCCTACAGCTTCTTCATCGGCGGCAAGCACTCGGCCGGCTCCGATGAAACCCAGTTCACCAGCTACGTCGGCTACCGCACCGAGCTGCCGCTGGAGTTCGGCCTGGAGCTGCGCTATGAGAACGTCGACCAGAAGGACGACGTGTTCTTCAATGCCGACTACACCAAGGCCAGCCAGGATTACAACGACTGGGAGGTCAAGCTGACCCGCGACCTGTTCGGTGCCAGCTGGAGCCTGAGCTACGTCGACACCGACCTGTCGGATGCCGAGTGCGCCAGCTTCAGCGGTTATGACGACCTCTGCTCTGCCGGTGCGATCGCCAGCGTCAGCAAGACGTTCTAACGGTTTGCCACGCGTCAGGCGGGTGAGCCTCAGTGGAGCTCACCCGCCCTGCCGCGCCCCATCACCCGGTGGCGCTCAGACCCCGCATGGCGGGCCCTGTCACAGCCAACTGTATGGTCGATTTGAAAGTCAGCTGCGGATTGCGTCACCGGGCGGGTAGCGTAATCTGACGCCCTGTTTACTGCCGTGCTGCCCTATGAAACCCGCCGACCTGCTACGCCTGCTTCTACTCGCCGCCATCTGGGCCGCCAGTTTCCTGTTCATGCGCATCGTCGTGCCGGTGCTGGGCAGCCTGCCCACCGCCTTCTTCCGCGCCAGCCTCGGCGCCCTCGGCCTGTTGGCAATCCTCCTGGTACTGCGCCCAGCGTGGGACTTTCGTGGCAAGTTCAGGGCCTGCCTAATGCTCGGCGTGATCAACGCCGGCCTACCTTCGGTGATGTACTGCCTGGCCGCCGTGGTACTGCCGGCCGGCTACTCCTCGATATTCAACGCCACCACCCCCTTGATGGGCGTGCTGATCGGCGCGCTGTTCTTCAGTGAAGCCATGACCCCGAGCAAGGCGGCTGGTGTAGCCCTCGGCCTGCTCGGCGTGGCGGTACTGACCCGCACCGGCCCGGTGGCCTTCGACCTGTCATTGCTGCTGGGCGCCGCCGCCTGCCTGGTGGCGACCATCTGCTACGGTTTCGCCGGCTTCCTGACCCGCAGCTGGATCGGCCCGCTGGGCCTGGACAACCGCCTGATCGCCTTCTCCAGCCTGGTCGGCGCCAGCCTGTTCCAGTTGCCACTGCTGGTTGGCAGCCTGGCCTGGAAGATGCCGACCCAGTGGGGCGGTATCGAAGTGTGGCTGTCGCTGGCCGCCCTGGGCCTGGTGTGCACCGCTTTTGCCTACGTTCTGTACTTCCGCCTGCTGAGCGATATCGGCCCGATCAAGGCATCCACCACCACCTTCCTGATCCCGCCCTTCGGCGTGCTGTGGGGTGCGTTGCTGCTGGACGAGCCGCTGAGTTGGGCCTACCTGCCCGGCGGTGTCCTGATCGCCATTGCGTTGTGGCTGGTAGTACGCCCAAGCAGCCCGGCATCCGCCCCAGCCAAGGCCTGAGCCCGGAAACGAAAAAGCCGCCCTCGGGCGGCTTTCGTGCATTCGTAGCCCGGACTTCAGTCCGGGGGCATCTCCCCGGACTTCAGTCCGGGCTACGGCTAAGAACCTTCTATTGCTGCAGCTCACTCTCGGTGAACAGGTCACTGAACAGCATGCTCGACAGGTAGCGCTCACCGGAATCCGGCAGGATCACCACGATGGTCTTGCCCTGCATCTCCGGCTTCTCGGCCATGCGCACCGCTGCCGCCATCGCCGCACCGCAGGAAATCCCGCAGAGAATGCCCTCCTCCTGCATCAGACGCAGGGCCATGGCCTTGGCCTCGTCGTCGCTGACCAGCTCGACGCGGTCGACGATGGACAGGTCGAGGTTCTTCGGCACGAAGCCGGCGCCAATGCCCTGGATCTTGTGCGGGCTGGGTTTGACCTCGTCGCCGGCGATAGTCTGGCTGATCACCGGCGAACCGATGGGCTCAACCGCCACCGACAGGATCGGCTTGTGCCGGGTGTTCTTGATGTAGCGCGAGATGCCGGTGATGGTGCCGCCAGTGCCGACGCCCGCGACCAGCACATCCACCGCGCCGTCGGTGTCGTTCCAGATTTCCGGGCCTGTGGTTTTCTCGTGGATCGCCGGGTTGGCCGGGTTATCGAACTGCCCAGGCTGGAAATACTTGGCCGGATCGGAGCTGGCGATCTCGCTGGCCTTCTCGATGGCGCCCTTCATGCCCTTGGCCGGCTCGGTCAGCACCAGCTCGGCGCCAAGGGCCTTGAGCACTTTGCGGCGCTCCAGGCTCATCGACGCCGGCATGGTCAGCACCAGCTTGTAGCCACGCGCCGCGGCGACGAAAGCCAGGCCGATGCCGGTATTACCAGAGGTCGGCTCGACCAGGGTCATGCCCGGCTTGAGCACACCGCGCGCCTCGGCATCCCAGATCATGTTGGCGCCGATCCGGCATTTGACCGAATAACCCGGGTTACGCCCTTCGGTCTTGGCCAGGATGGTCACGCCCTTGGGGCCCAGGCGATTGATCTGCACCAGCGGCGTGTTGCCGATGGATTGCGCGTTGTCTGCGTAGATGCGGCTCATGGTGCGGTGTCCTTGTCGATACACGAGCCCGTCAGCCTATGCCGCAAGGCCCGGATCGTCCAGCCGCAGACAAGTCGAACTCTGCGACCCAGCGAGCAGTCCATCATGCAGACACGCACAAAACAGGACGCCCGATGAAACGCCGCTACAGCTTGCCGCTAGGGACCCTGCTCGGCCTCGCCCTGCTTATGCTGGCGCTGCATATCGCCCTGCCCTATGTGATCCGCAACTACCTGAATGACGCCCTCGCCGACATGGGTGACTACCGCGGGCACATTATCGATGTCGACCTCGCCTGGTGGCGCGGCGCTTACCGGATCAACGGTCTGCAGATCGTCAAAAGCGACGGCCAAGTGCCCGTGCCCTTGCTGGATGCACCCTCCATCGACCTGTCCGTGAGCTGGCATGCCCTGTGGTACGAGCACGGGATCGTCGCGCGGGTCATCTTCGAGCGCCCACAGGTCAACTTCGTCGACGGCGGTGCCAGCGCCGAAAACTCGCAGACTGGCGCCGGGGTGGACTGGCGTGCGCAGCTGAACAAGCTCCTGCCGATCACCCTCAACGAAGTACGAGTGGTCGACGGGCGCCTCGCCTTCCACAACTTCAACTCCACGCCAGCGGTGGATATCGAAGCCACGCAGGTCAATGCCAGCCTCTACAACCTGACCAACGTGGCCGATGCCACCGGCTCACGCGTGGCGCGCTTCGAAGGCCACGCGCAGCTGCTCGGCCACGCACCACTGGAAGCCACGGCCTCATTCGACCCGTTCCAGAACTTCGAAGATTTCGACTTCCGCCTGCGCGCCACCGACATCCAGCTGCGCCAGCTCAATGATTTTTCCGCTGCCTACGGCAAGTTCGATTTCAACGCCGGCCACGGCGATGTGGTGATCGAGGCCAACGCGGAAAACGGCCAGCTCAGCGGCTACATCAAGCCGCTGCTGCGCGACGTCGACGTATTCAACTGGCAGCAGGACGTGGAGAACGACAACAAAGGCTTCTTCCGTTCGGTCTGGGAAGCGCTGGTCGGCGGCGGCGAAACCGCCCTGAAGAACCAGGGCAAGGACCAGTTCGCCACCCGCGTCGAGCTCAGTGGCAGCGTCCACCAGCAGGATGTCAGCGGCCTGCAGGCGTTTCTCTCGATCCTGCGCAATGGGTTTATCCAGGCCTTCAATACCCGCTTCGAGAACGCTCCGCCGGCGCGATAAGCCGCAGCGCACACCTGAAACGCCATCCATCGCCCCGTGACCCGTCATTCAGTGACTGAATGGCTCGTCTACGTTCACAGCCTGGCAGAACGCGCGGTATAGTCGGTTTTTGCGTCTCTACAGCGCCGGACACGCAGTACCGGAGCGTTACCGTTCGAGGATTACACGATGAAGTTCGAAGGCACCCAGTCCTACGTCGCCACCGACGACCTCAAGCTGGCGGTCAACGCCGCCATCACCCTGCAGCGTCCCCTGCTGGTCAAGGGCGAGCCGGGCACCGGCAAGACCATGCTCGCCGAGCAACTGGCCGAGTCCTTCGGCGCCAAGCTGATCACCTGGCACATCAAGTCCACTACCAAAGCCCACCAGGGCCTCTACGAGTACGACGCGGTCAGCCGCCTGCGTGACTCGCAGCTGGACTCGGACAAGGTCCACGACGTGCGCAACTACATCAAGAAGGGCAAGCTGTGGGAGGCTTTCGAAGCCGAAGAACGCGTGATCCTGCTGATCGACGAGATCGACAAGGCCGACATCGAGTTCCCCAACGACCTGCTGCAAGAACTCGACAAGATGGAGTTCTACGTTTACGAGACCAACGAGACGATCAAGGCCAAGCAGCGCCCGATCATCATCATCACCTCGAACAACGAGAAGGA
>JBBNAI010000582.1:0-1240 GCA_037994305.1 Pseudomonas sp.
GCTTCCAGCGCGCCTACCCCAATGTGCAGACCCGCGTGGTCGAGGACGAACGCCCCTACATCGAGCATCTGCTGGTCAGCGGCGAGATCGATGTCGGCGTGCTGATCCTGTCCAACCTGGAAGACCGTCACGCCCTGCAGACCGAAGTGCTGACCCACTCGCCACATCGCCTGTGGCTACCAGCGCGACATCCTTTACTGGAGCGCGACAGCATCAGCCTGGCCGACGTGGCCAGCGAGCCGCTGATCCAGCTCAATGCCGACGAGATGGGCCTGCACACCCAGCGTATCTGGACCCGCGCCGGCCTGACGCCACGCGTAACCCTGCGCACCGCCTCAGTGGAAGCGGTGCGCAGCCTGGTGGCGGCCGGCCTCGGCCTGTCGATCCAGCCAGACATGACCTACCGGCCCTGGTCCCTGGAAGGCGACATCATCGAGGCCCTGCCGCTGGCCGACCTGAGCGAGCCGCTCGACGTCGGCCTGGCCTGGCGCCGAGGCACGGCGCGGCCTGCGCTGGTCGACCCGTTCCTTTCGGTGGCCCGTGAACAGCCCCATAGCCGCAAGGTTTCGATTTAATCGAACGCTACTTTCAATATTTAGAATTTGTCGACCTCTGCGCCGAGCCCTAGTCTCAGTTCCTTATGGACGCGGGGGTTCCGGACAGCAACTGGAGCCACCATGCAGGCAGAAACCAAAAGAAGAAGTCCGAAGATGTCCGCCACCCCACCGACCCTGTACAGTGCACTGCTGATCGACGGCCAACTGGTCGCCGGGGAAGGTCTGGTCGAGCCGATCATCAACCCCGCCACCAGCGAGGTGCTGACCTCCATTGCCGAGGCTTCACTGGAACAGCTGGAGGCCGCCGTACAGGCCGCCCACCGTGCCTTCGCCGGCTGGTCGCGGACCACTCCGGCACAGCGCGCCACAGCCTTGCTGGCCATCGCCGACGCCATCGAACAGAACGCCGATCAGCTCGCTCGCCTGGAATCGCTGAACTGCGGCAAGCCGCTGCACCTCGCGCGCCAGGACGACATTCCCGCCACCGCCGATGTATTCCGCTTCTTCGCCGGCGCCGTGCGCTGCCAGCAGGGCCAACTGGCCGGTGAATACGTACCCGGCCACACCAGCATGGTGCGCCGCGACCCGGTGGGCGTGGTTGCCTCCATCGCACCGTGGAACTACCCGCTGATGATGGCCGCGTGGAAAATCGCCCCGGCCCTGGCGGCCGGCAACACACTGAT
>JBBNAI010000583.1:0-1680 GCA_037994305.1 Pseudomonas sp.
TTCGTGCTGGCGGCATTGCCGGATTTCATCGTCCTGCGCGACGGCGACGCCAGCATCCTCAGTCAGATTCGCCCGGCCATTGAGGCGCTGTTGGCCGACGACAAGCCTGGTTATTACGCGGTGGCCAAGCACATGGCCGAGTTGATAGTGGTCGGTCTGCTGCGCAGCTACATCCTCACTGACCAGAGTTTTTCTCCCGGCTGGATGAAGGGCCTGCAAGACCCGTATATCTGCAAGGCTTTGCTCGCCATCCACGAAGCGCCCGAGCGCAAGTGGAGCGTGGCGCTGCTAGCTGCGGCCGCCAACTTGTCGCGTTCTACTTTCGCCGCGCGCTTCTGCCGTCTGATTGGCCAATCGCCCATCGACTACCTCAACGCTTGGCGCATCAGCCTGGCCGCCGAACGGTTGCGCGGCGGCACGGACTCAGTGGCGCATATCGCCTCGGCAGTGGGTTATCAGTCCGATCGGGTGTTCCGCCAGGCCTTCCGCGAGCGCATGTCCATGTCGCCCAGGCAGTATCGCAACCAACAAATTTGAGGCTGAGAAGGGGTCAAAAAGGCTTGTCGTCTACAGATGCGCAGCGTCTGTGGGGCGCGGGGCATCCCAGGGTCGGCAGCCCACGCGGGAGCGTAGGCAGCATAAATAAAAAAACGGCAGGGCTTGCGCACCTGCCGTGGAGCACCACGTAGCGTCGAGACTACTGGGTGTGGAGAATCAGGCCACCCGGCCGCCGAGGTTTTCGGCAACCCAGTCGGCAATGTACTGCCCGGCGTTGATGCTGTTGTCGAAGCTGGAGTGCTGCACGCCGCCTTCGCGCTCGGTGAAGATCTTCAGCTCGCGCTTGGGGCTGTTGACCAGTTGCTCGTAGGTGCGCTCGGCCCACTTCAGCGGGATCTGCGAGTCCTTCGAACCGTGGGTGACCAGGAACGGCACCTTGATGCGGTCCAGCACGCCGTCCAGGTGCACGTTCTCGGCGATGGTCATGAACTCGTCCATGTCCTTGGCGCCCCAGACCCAGCGCACATGCGCCCAGTAGTGCGGCACAGGCAGTTCGCCTTCCTTCTCCAGGCGGCGTTTCTGTACGTCGCGCCAGTCGTGGTTGGCGCCCCACACCACGCCGCAGGCGAAGCGCGGCTCGAAGGCCACGGCGCGCGGGCAGTAGTAGCCGCCGAGGGACACGCCTTCCATGCCGATGCGTTTGGCGTCGACGTCGCTACGGGTTTCCAGCCAGTCGACCACGCGGCTGGCCCAGTGTTCGCTGTCGTAGCGGGCGGTGAGGTTGTGCAGGCGCAGGGCTTCGCCGGTGCCGGGCTGGTCGATGATCAGCGAGGACACGCCGCGTTTGGCCAGCCAGGCCGGGAGGCCGACGCGGTATTTCATTTCCTTGGTCGAATCGAGGCCGTTGACCTGCAGCAGGATCGGCGCCGGGCCGTCCACGCCCTCGGCGCGCACCAGCAGGCCGGAGATGTGCTTGCCCTCGTAGGGGATTTCCACTCGCTCGCAGTTCTCTTTGCTCAGCGCGATGCCGCGGGCGAAGGTCTCCAGCACGCGCTGATACAGTGCTTCGCGGCCTGGTGCGCCGTGGGCCTGCAGGCGCTCGCAGGTGAGGTAGTAGGTGGACGCGCGGTTGTATTTCTCGCCAGCGGAGAACAGGCGCCCGGCGGCTTCGTCTTCTTCGGC
>JBBNAI010000584.1:0-1708 GCA_037994305.1 Pseudomonas sp.
CGATCAGTACCCCAGGGATATCGCCAGGAAAACTGCAATTTCCGGGGCGGCATGCAGTGCGTGAAGAACGAAATCGAGCATCCGGTGGAACGCCCTGTCTGCTGGTCGTGTGCTCAGTGGGTCGCTGCAAACATAGGTGCTCTGGGATTCGCGGGCTCATTGAGTCCGGCAACTGGGGGCGAAAAAAAGCCGCTGTGGGCAGCGGCTTTTGCTGGTGCGAAAGCGCGCGGTCTACAACGCTTTCTCGTTGATCTCGTGCTGTTCGCAGGTATTGAACCCTTTGCTGTCGACGCGCCCGCTGCTGTCGAAATTCACGTAATAAACCTGCTGGTGGCCGTCATGCGTGAGCACATAGTTATTGCAGCTGCCTTGGGTGTCATGACGGCTGACCTCGGAAGAGGGGGGGCCGGCCACTGTCATGACCTGCTGCTTGGTCATGCCATCCTCGACCTGCTTGACCAGCGGCTGATCACGATAGGTTACGTAATCCACCGGGTTTTCCGGCTTGGTCGCACAACCGCTGACCACCGCCACTACGCCGAGTATTGCCAGAGTCTGCTTGTACATAAGGTCGCTCCATCGAGTGAGCCGGATTGGCTCCGTTCAGTTTTGAGCCGTTGGTACACAGAGAAGTTCGCTGAATATTCAGCAGGCTCCACAGTTTCGGGCCTGGACTGCTCAGCCTGGCGCGCTGGCGGTGATCGTGATCTGGCGCGATACGATGACGGCGCGGCATATGCTGGCGGCAAATCGTCTTGGCCATCATCCGTGCGCAGGAGAATTGTTAGCCATCTGACAAATCCTTGCCTGCCTGCTCGCTTTTTCGCCGGTCGGCGGTCAATCTGTGGCGCTCTTAAATCGTTGCAATGACAGGAGTACGACCATGAACAGGATTTCACCGCTGGCCATCACCTTGGCCTTCGTGCTGAGTGCGCCGGCGGCTTTCGCCGAGGAAGCGGCAACGGATACGAGCACCATCAAGGACTCCGCCAAGGCGGCTGTGTCCACGGCAATCACCGCCGGCAAAAACCTGCTGGGTGGCGTGTCGGATGGCGTCACCGAAGGCCGTGTGGAGGCCCAGGGCGCCGATGGCTCGATCGTCGTCTCCAGCCTGGAGCAACTCGATGGCCAGGTCAGCGTGCAGCTGCTCAAGGTCGAGACCGCCGAAGATGGCAACCTGAATGCCCTGCTGGGCTTCAAAAACACCACCGACAAGCCGCTGCGCCTGATCAACCTGCGCCAGACCGGTGCCTTGCTGGCCATCGACCAAGAGGGCTATTCCAGCGCGCCATTGCCGGGCCTGTCCAACCCGGACGACGTGACTGTCCCGGCGCAGACCGGTGTACGGCAGAAGTTCGTCTTCGAGGGGCCTAGCGCGCAGGTGCAGTCGATTCGCTTGTGGGGTCGTGATTTCGAGGTGAAGAAGTAAGCCGCCTTATCAAGCATGAAAAAAGCCCGCTGATGCGGGCTTTTTTCTTTCCATACGAAGGTTTCAGCGCTTGGCCGTGGTCAGCGCGATCAGCCGTGACACCACCAGCGCCAGGTACATGACCCCAGCGAACTGCTCGATCATCACCAGCGAGCGGGCCATGGGCGTGATCGGCACGATATCGCCCAAACCGACGCCGGACAGGGTGGTGAAGCTGAGGAACAGCAGTTCCATCCAGGTCCGCGCTGCCTGTGGCTCGATCATCGCCACGAAACTGCC
>JBBNAI010000585.1:0-3227 GCA_037994305.1 Pseudomonas sp.
AGCTGCAACGCTTGGTCGCCACCGTGCTCGCGCACGCGCTCGGCATCCAGCTGCACATAGGCCAGGCCGGCGAACGGTTCCAGGCTGAAATCACGAAAATCCAGGGAGTAGCTGGCCTCGCCGAACACCTGCGCGCTGCCGGCGCGGCTGTCGGCATGCAGTGACTGTCCGGCGCGGTGGCGCTCGCTGTGCAGCTCGTGCCAGCTGTAGGTTGCACCCAGCTTGAAACCGAGCTGGTAAAAGCGCGTCGCCGCATAACCGCCCAGGTGATAGCTGTCGACATCGCTGTCACCGCCTTGCTCAGCCTGCAACGCACTGCGCCCGGCGCCGGCCAGCACACCTGCCACCCACATGCCCTGCAAGGGCCGGTCGAGGCCGACCAGCAGCCCACCACTGCGCCGCTCCAGACGCGGTGAGCCACTGCCAGCGTCCCACGAACCATAACCGCCATAGGCGCGCGCCCAGCTCTGCCATTGCCCGGGCTGCGCCGCACGCTCGCGGAAGGCGAAACGGATCTGCTGCAGGCGATCCAGCGCCGCCTCGCGCGGCAGGCGAGTGTCTTCCAGCAGCAGGCTGCGCTGGTCGAGCGGCAGGCTGGCGTCCGCCACGCAGAAGCCTGAAGTGAGGCCCCCGAATAACGCCAGCAGTGCTGCGTTTGTGCCTTTCATGTCGATCCGCTCTGGTTGAGTCCAGGCAGATTCTATACCCGCACGCCCACCGCAAACTTACAGAGCCTGAGCGATCGTCACCGCCCGCCAGGGCCCGGGCGAGCGCCCTGCCAGTGCGGACCAGTACCAGGCAGAGTTGTCGCTGAACGACTGGCCGGCGGCATCCTCGATGTACTCGCACACCTGCAGATCCTGACCCGCACGGCTGGCGACGAAACAGCGCTGTAGCCCGGCCCGCTCCGGGCGGCGCTGCAGGCTGATGGCCTGGATGCGATAACCCAGTCCGCGGTAGCAATCTGCCGCCGGGTGCAGCTTGCGCGTCGCGCGGGTGACATGGCGCAGGGTGATCACCTGGCGGTCGGCACTGAAACGGGCAATCGCCCCGGGAAACTGCTCGGCAAAGCGCTGCTCCACCGCCGACAGCGCCAGCGGTTGCAGCGACACACCGGCAAACTGCTGCGGCCACTCGACAAAGCCGGTGCTGCGCGGCGCCGACTCAGGCTGTGCGACCAGCCACGGGCTACCCGCCAGCAGCAGGAATGCCAGCACCAGCCCGGTCTGTACAGGCTGCGCCACGGACGGTTCAACCCGGACAACAGGTGCAGTACGCCGCTCAGGCTCGGCGGCCGCCGCCACATAGCGCAGCACCAGGGCGCAGACGGCGACAAACACCAGCAGGCCGATCCCTTCGTGCATCCACCCGGGCAAGCCCAGACGCCCGGTTTCCTGCAGCACCAGCAGGCTGTTGCGCAGAATGTTGCCACCCAGCACCAGCACGCCCAGCAGCGGGATGCGCCGCAGCAAGCGGCGATCCGTCAGACGCAGCCAGGCCGCCGTGGCGAAAGCGGTGAAGTAGGCGACCCAGGCCATCTGGATGCCCGAACACGGCGCATCGACCATCACCAATTGCCCGGCCACATCCAGCGCACTGCCCTGGCGCGATACCGCCAGGCCACCGGCACGCAGCAGCCAGGCACTGGCCTCGGCCGTTAGCAGACGCAAGGGATAACCGGCGAAGAACTGCAGCGACGACAGGATCGGCAAGGCCAGCAAACCCAGCCCCAGCCAGGCCAACAGCGCCTGGCCCGGCACCCGCACGGCGAGGATCGAGGCGAACAGTGCCAGCACCGCCAGCACCGAACGCAGCAGGGGCGGCAACCAGGCCTGACTGAGCAGCGCAGCAACCGTCACCAGCAGCGCCAGGCCCAGCCAGGGCAGGCGCGGTGCGGCGCGCAACTGGCGCCGCTCGCGCCAGAGCATCAGCAGTAGGGTCGCCAGGGCGACCAGGCCGAACGGGTCGTCCGAACCATCGCTCATCCGCCGCAGGCTCCATTGCCACAGCGGCCACAGGGCCAGCGTCGGCAACAGCAGCCATGCCCAGCCCGGCAGAGCCACCCGGTGTAGCTGCTTCACACCTGGCGCTCCAACTGGCGGGTACGCTGGCGCAGCAGCCAGCCCATGCCCAGCGCGGCGATCAGCAGCATGGCCCAGGCACTCGGCTCCGGCGTGCTCGGCACGAAGGTGCCAATCGACTGGTTGCCCACGCCTTGCGGCAACGGCAGCGGCTGCTTGACCTCAGAGCTCTGCGCCGGATCGGGGTTGCGCACCTGCTCATCGATGGCGATGAACGAGGTGTAGGCAGTCAGCAGGCTGTACTTCAGGCCCAGGTCGAGAATCGCCTGGCTGTAGCTGTAGTCGCCGCCCAAGGTTTCCTCGTCGGTCAGCGTCGCCACCTTATGACGCGCCCACAAATAGGCCAGCGCGCGGTTCTCTTCCTGCGCCTCGGTCGGAACGATCGGCACCTCGACCTGATACGGCCCGCTGGCACTACGCCCAGTCACCCGCATGCTGCCGGCCGCCTCGCCGCGCCACTTGCCGAACACCACCAGCGGACGCTGGGCGAACAGGTCCGGCAGCTGCGGCGGCTCCACGTCATACACCTCCACCCCGCTGAAACTGACCTGAGGGTTGGCCAGCAGCGGCGCCTCGATCATCTGCCGGAAACGCTCGGCCTGCGCGTCCGCCGATTCGGCATCCAGCACCACGAAGGGCTCGCCCTGCCCGGCCCGCGCCAGGCCCTCGATCAGCTGACGATTGACCGAACTGCCGATGCCGAAGGCGAACAGGTTGGCCTTGTCCAGGTTGTTGCGCACCAGGGCGAAGGCCTCGCGCTCCACCGTCACATAGCCATCGGTGACCACGATGAAACTGCGCGCCCGCTCCGCATCGCTTGGCGTCGCCAGGGCCTGGCGCAGCGCCGGCAGCAGCTCGGTACCACCGCTGCCCATCTGAGTGTCGAGCATGGCCAGCGCCTGCTCGATGTTCTGCGGCGTGGCCGCCTGCGACTGCGGTGCGAGCATGGTGCTGCTGCCGGAAAACAGCAGCACGTTGAAGGTATCGACCGGGCGCAGGCGGCCGATCAGCTTCTGCAACAGGCGCTTGGCGGTATCCAGCGGGAAGCCGTGCATCGAGCCGGAGATATCCACCACGAAGATGTATTCGCGCGGCACCAGCATCTCGCTGCGCACCTGTTGCGGCGGTGCGACCAAGGCCAGGAAG
>JBBNAI010000586.1:0-12258 GCA_037994305.1 Pseudomonas sp.
ACGGCTGATATCGATCTCGTCATTCAGGGTCAGGGTCACGGATTGCCCGGCCACGGCCTGCGGCAGATCGCCATCGAGCGTGACGATGCGTGCCACCGTGCTGACTTTGCCAGAGGGTAGGACGCGGATTGCGTCGCCCGGACGTACGCTACCGCCGAGGATGCGTCCGGAGAAACCACGGAAGTCGAGGTTTGGCCGGTTCACCCACTGCACGGGCATGCGCAGGGCTGCGTGCTCCAGGGTTCCGTCGATCTGCACCGTTTCCAGGTACTCCATCAGGCTCGGCCCGTGGTACCAGGGTGTGTTGACGCTGGCGCTGGTCATGTTGTCGCCGCGCAGGGCGGACAGCGGAATGCTCTGGATATGTTCGAGGCCCAGCTTGCTGGCGAAGGCACGGTAGTCGGCGTCGATCTGCTCGAAGACCTCCTGAGAGTAATCGACCATATCCAGCTTGTTGATGGCCAGCACCACGTGGCGAATGCCGATCAGTGATACCAGGTAGCTGTGCCGGCGCGTTTGCGTCAGCAGGCCCCGGCGTGCGTCCACCAGGATCACTGCGACATCGGCGGTGGAGGCGCCGGTGACCATGTTGCGGGTGTATTGCTCGTGGCCGGGGGTGTCGGCGACGATGAACTTGCGTTTTTCGGTGGCGAAAAAGCGGTATGCCACATCGATGGTGATGCCCTGCTCGCGCTCCGCACTCAGGCCATCGACCAGCAGGGCGAAATCCAGCTCGTCCCCCTGGGTGCCGAGTCTCTTCGAGTCGATCTCCAGTGCCGTCATCTGGTCTTCCAGCAACGCCTTGGCTTCATAGAGCAGGCGTCCGATCAGCGTGCTCTTGCCATCATCCACGCTACCGCAGGTGATGAAGCGCAACAGGGATTTGTGCTGGTGAGTCTTGAGATATTGCTCGATGTCTTCTTCGATGAGCCGGTTTTGTGCGTTCATCAGAAGTACCCCTCGACTTTCTTCTTCTCCATGGAGCCACTACTGTCGTGATCGATGACCCGGCCCTGACGCTCGGTTGTCGTGGCCAGCAGCATTTCCTGAATGATCGCAGGCAGGGTGTTGGCCTCGGACTCGACCGCGCCGGTCAGCGGGTAACAGCCCAGGGTGCGGAAACGCACGCTTTTCATCTCTGGAACTTCGCCGTCGTGTAGCGGCATACGCTCATCGTCGACCACGATCAGCATGCCGTCGCGCAGCACCACAGGGCGGTGTTCGGCAAGGTACAGCGGCACGATCGGGATGTTTTCCAGATAGATGTATTGCCAGATGTCCAGCTCGGTCCAGTTGGACAGCGGGAAGGCGCGGATGCTTTCGCCCTGTAGCTTGCGGGCGTTGTACAGACGCCAGAGCTCGGGGCGCTGGTTCTTCGGGTCCCAGCGATGCTGCGTACTGCGAAAGGAGAACACACGCTCCTTGGCCCGTGATTTTTCTTCGTCGCGACGGGCGCCGCCAAAGGCCAGGTCAAAGCCGTATTTGTCCAGTGCCTGCTTCAGGCCCTGGGTTTTCCACATGTCGGTATGCAGCGCAGAGCCGTGGGTGAAGGGGTTGATGCCTTTTTCCAATGCTTCCTGGTTATGGTGGATCAGCAGTTCCATGCCGGACTCCTGCACCATGCGATCGCGCATTGCGTACATCTCGCGAAACTTCCAGGTGGTGTCCACATGCAGCAGCGGGAAGGGCGGGCGTGAAGGGAAAAAAGCCTTGCGCGCCAGGTGCAGCATGACCGCACTGTCCTTGCCGATGGAATAGAGCATCACCGGGTTTTCCGCTTCGGAAACCGCTTCGCGGAAGATGTCGATGCTCTCCGCTTCGAGGCGTTCGAGGTGGGTCAGGGGCATGCGCGGGGCCTCTTGCGGCAAAAGAGTGTGTACCCGGACGGATACGGTACTGCAGGGTAATCGGTTGCCGGTGATGACGTCCACGGCCTAGTGTATGACAGTAAAGTCAGTGACTTAGGCTTGTGCGCAGGTACGGTATGACAGCTGGCCGCAGCCCATGCACCGGCCTCGTGGTCGGTGGCCGGTGCATATCAGCGCTGAGGCTTCAGGCCACAGGGCTGGGCAGCAGTTCTTTCAGCGGGGCGCCATCGTCGGCCAGTTGTGCGGCGGTGACCGCTATCTGCTCGGCTACCAGGCGTTTGGCGGCGAGGAAGTCTTGCGGACGATTGACGGTGTCGGCGGCCAGCACGCGACCATCCTTGAGGTAGAAGGCCGAGAAGCTGTCACTGTCTGGCGTGCCGCGTAGCACCAACTGCTCATAGCCTTCGGACAGGCCGACCATCTTCAGTTTCAGCTCGTACTGGTCGGACCAGAACCACGGCACCGAGGCGTAGGCCTTGATCTTGCCGGCCATGCCGGCGGCGGCGACGCGCGACTGTTCGAGGGCATTGGGGACCGACTCCAGGCGCAGGCGGCGGCCGAGCAGGGCGTTGGGATGGTTGGTGCAATCGCCGGCGGCGTAGATGTCCGGGTCACTGGTCTGGGCGTGTTGGTCGACCAGGATGCCGTTGTCCACGTCCAGCCCGGCTTCGGCGGCCAGTTCGGTGTTGGCCAGCAGGCCGATGCCGACGACCACCAGTTCGGCTTCCACGCGGCTGCCATCGGCGCAGAGCAGGGCGCTGACGGCATCACCGCTCAGCTCCAGGTCAGCGACCTGCACGCCGGTGCGAATTTCCACCCCGGCTTCGCGGTGCTTGCGTTCGTAGTAGGCGGAAAGCTCAGCGGCGGTGACCCGTTGCAGCACCCGTGGCAGAGCCTCCAGCACGGTAACCTGCAGGCCTTGCTGGACGGCCGAGGCAGCGACTTCCAGACCGATATAACCGCCGCCGACGATGACCAGGCGCTTGCCTGCGGCGAATTGGCTACGGATGCATTCGACATCATCGAGGGTGCGCAGGTAATGGAAGTTGGCGCAGCGTTCGGCGGCGGCTGCCTGCGGCACGCTCAGCGGGCGTGGGCGGCCGCCGGTGGCGATGGCCAGTTTGTCGTAGTCAAGGCGGCGACCATCGGCCAGTTGCAGGGACTTGTTCGCGCGGTCGATATGCACGACTTTGGCGCTACCGACAAACTCCACAGCGGCCTTGTCATACGCGGCCTGCGGGCGGATCGACAGGCTGCTCGCGGCCGTCGCGCCGGCCAGGTAGGCCTTGGAAAGCGGCGGGCGATGGTAAGGCAAGTGGGCCTCTTCGCCGATCAGCAGAATGCGGCCGGTCCAGCCTTCGTTGCGCAGGGCAATGGCCAGTTCGCCGCCGGCATGGCCGGCACCGATGATGATCGCGGTGGAGGTTGCAGCGTCAGTCATGTATTACCTCGTACAAGAGTTGGCAAGGCTTGGGCTCAGGTCGCTAGTGTATGCATCCTGGCCACCGGCGTCCCGGCTGAACACGCCAATCAGCCTGCCGGCGGCCCTGGCTGGCTAAACAAGGAGAGGTGATGACTCAAACGCACAGGGCTGTCGATCAGGAGCAGGTGGTACCGACGGTCAGCCTGCTCAGCGCCCTGCTGTTCTGGCTCAAGCTGGGCTTCGTCAGTTTTGGCGGGCCGGCCGGGCAGATCTCGATCATGCATCAGGAACTGGTGGAGCGGCGGCGCTGGATTTCGGAGCGACGTTTTCTGCATGCCCTCAACTACTGCATGCTGCTGCCCGGCCCCGAGGCCCAGCAGCTGGCGACTTACATCGGCTGGCTGCTGCATCGCAGCTGGGGCGGGGTGATGGCTGGGGTGCTGTTCGTGCTGCCTTCGCTGGCGATCCTGATCGGCCTGTCCTGGCTCTATGTCGCGTTTGGCGATCAGCCGCTGGTGGCGGGGATCTTCTACGGCATCAAGCCGGCGGTGACCGCCATCGTCGTGCAGGCCGCTCATCGCATCGGCTCGCGCACGCTGCACAACCGCTGGCTGTGGGGCATTGCCGCTGCCGCCTTTGTCGCTATTTTCGCCCTCGATGTAGCTTTCCCGCTGATCGTGCTGGGGGCGGCCGCTCTGGGGTGGCTGGGCGGGCGCCTGCGTCCGGAGCAGTTCAGTACCGGCGGCGGGCATGCGGCGTCCGCACGCTCCTACGGTCCGGCGCTGATCGACGATGACACGCCGACCCCGCCGCATGCGCGTTTCCGCTGGTCGCGCCTGCTGCTGTTACTGGTGATTGGCGCGCTGTTGTGGTCGCTGCCGATGGGGCTGTTGTGGGCGCTGCAGGGCTGGCATGGCACGCTGACGCAGATGGGCTGGTTCTTCACCAAGGCGGCATTGCTGACCTTCGGTGGCGCCTATGCGGTACTGCCATATGTCTATCAGGGCGCGGTCGGGCACTACGGCTGGCTGAGCCCGACACAGATGATCGATGGCCTGGCCCTGGGCGAGAGTACGCCGGGGCCGCTGATCATGGTGGTGGCGTTCGTCGCGTTCCTCGGTGCCTACGCACAGCCGCAATTCGGCGCTGACTCCGGGCTGCTCAGTGGCGTCGTGGCGGCCTGCCTGGTGACCTGGTTTACCTTCCTCCCGTCTTTCCTGTTCATCCTGGCGGGCGGGCCGCTGGTGGAGTCGACCCACAATGAACTGCGTTTCACCGCGCCACTGACCGGTATTACTGCGGCGGTAGTGGGGGTAATCCTCAACCTGGCGCTGTTCTTTGCATACCATGTGCTGTGGCCACAGGGGCTGGCACAGGCATTCGACTGGCCGGCTGCGTTGCTCGCCCTGGCGGCGGCGGTGGCCCTGTTGCGCTTTCGGCGCGGGGTGATCGAGGTATTACTGGCCTGCGCGGTGCTGGGGCTCTTGCTGCAGCAAGTACGTGGGCTTTATTGACCCAACCTGTGCTTCTCTATTATTCAGGCAACAGGAACAGGCGTAGGCAGTAGCCGCCCATGAGCGAAAACGCAGTATCGAACTGGCAACGCTGGTTACTCAAACCCTCGGTTCTGCCGCTGGCGAGAATCTTTGTGGTGCTGGTTTGCCTGTCGCTGGTGGCTACCGATGGCTGGCTGATCTGGACCAACCGCAGCATCCAGCTGCGCGATGCCGAGGTGGAAACCTCCAACCTGGCATCGGCCCTGGCGCGCCAGGCGACCGACACGCTGAAGAAGGCCGATACGGTGCTGATCGGCATGGTCGAGCGGCTGGAGGAGGGCGGCACCGGTCCGGATGCGCTGCCGCGCCTGCAATTGCTGATGAAGCAGCACGTGCATGCCCTGCCGGAGCTGCATGGCCTGTTCGCCTATGACCGTAGCGGCAACTGGCTGGCCAGCTCCTTTGGCACCATCCCGTCGGGCGCCAACAATGCCGACCGCGAATACTTCATCTATCACCGCGATCACCCCAACGATCACAGCGTGCATATCGGCCTGCCGCTGCGCAGCCGTACCACGGGGGACTGGATCATCCCGGTGTCACGGCGTTTCGAAGATGCCCAGGGCAACTTCCTTGGCGTGGCCCTGGCCGGCGTCTCCATCGACTACTTCCAGAAGTTCTATGCCACCTTCGATGTCCGCGCCCATGGCTCGATCAACCTGGTGATGAACAGTGGCCAGATGGTGGTGCACAGTCCCTTCAACGAGAAACTGATCGGCGCCAGCATTGCCGAAGGCGTGATCTTCCGTGACCTACTGCCGGAGAGCCCTACCGGCACACAGATGCTGACGTCCATCGTGGATAAGGTGGAGCGCCTGTACAGCTACCGGCAGATCCAGGAGTTCCCGCTGGTTTCCATCGCCGCCCTGGCGCGCGACGACATCCTTGCCGACTGGCGCCGCGATACGCTGCTGCAGCTGACAGTGGTCACCTTGCTGGCCGGGTTGCTCGGCCTGTTCGGCTTCTACCTGATCGGCCTGATCAAGAAGGGCTTGCTGGCTGAAACCGAGCTGCTGGCCACTCGCGATGCCCTGCGCTCCTTCAACCAGCGCCTGGAAAAGCAGGCGCTTGAGGATGAACTGACCGGCCTGGCCAACCGCCGGCGTTTCATGCGCACCCTGGAAGACGAGTTTTCCCGTGCCGCGCGCTACCAGCGGCCACTGGCGCTGATCCTCTTCGATGTCGATTACTTCAAGCAGTACAACGATATCTATGGCCATTCGGCGGGCGACGACTGCTTGCGCCAGGTCGCCAGGGCCATTCGCAGTGGGCAAAAACGCCCGGCGGACCTGGCCGCCCGCTATGGTGGCGAGGAGTTCTGCCTGCTCCTGCCGGAAACCAGCGGCGAGGGTGCCCTGCAGGTGGCCGAACAGGTGCTCCTGGCAGTCGAGGCCCAGGCTATCGTGCATGCTGGATGCCCCTGGATGCGCCTGAGCCTCAGCGCCGGCGTGCATATCTGCATTCCTGGTACGGGCGATGGCCCCGAAATGCTGATCCAGGCCGCGGACAAGGCGCTGTATGCCGCCAAGGCGGCCGGCCGCGACCGCGTGCAACTGTTCGACCCGGGCGTGGCGCAGTCCATCGGCTAGCTACGGCTGGAGCTGTACTGGCGCGGCGGGGATAATGCCCGCTCAGTGTTCAGGCCCGATGCCCATGTCCGTCTCCTCTTTCAGTGTTCGTCCGAGCTACCTGCACCTGCCGCAGGGTGACTGGATTACTGTGCTCGACTGCCTCTGTGCACGCTTTCCGGCGATCAGCCGTGACACCTGGCTGGAGCGCATGGCGCGTGGCCGGGTGCTGGACAGCAGCAACCGCCCACTCGGCCCTGACGAGCCTTACCGCGAAGCCCTGCGGGTGCAGTACTTTCGTGAAGTGCCGGATGAGCGGGTGATTCCCTTCGAGGAGTCGGTGCTGTATGCCGACGAGCACCTGGTGGTGGCCGACAAACCGCATTTCCTGCCGGTGATGCCTGCTGGCGATTATGCCGAGCAGACCCTGCTGACCCGCCTGTGCCAGCGTCTGGGCAATCCCAACCTGACCCCCTTGCACCGCATCGATCGGCACACCGCCGGGCTGGTGCTGTTCTCTGCCAACCCGCAGACGCGCGGGGCCTACCAGGCACTCTTTCGCGAGCGGCAGATCGACAAGCGCTACCACGCCATCGCCCCGGCCTTGCCACACCTGCAGTTTCCGCTGGAGCGCCGCACCCGCCTGGAAAAGGGCCAGCCGTTCTTTCGCATGGAAGAAGTCCCCGGCGTCCCGAACAGCGAGACCCTGTTCGAGGTGCTGGAGCGCAACGGCGAGTTCTGGCGCTACCGGCTCTACCCGGTCACGGGCAAGCAGCACCAGCTACGCGTGCACATGGCCGCCCTCGGCGCGCCGATCTGCAACGACACCTTCTACCCCGAGCTGAACGACGAGAAAGGCGTGGACGACTTCACTCGCCCGCTCAAGCTGCTGGCCCACAGCCTGAACTTCAGCGATCCGTTGAGCGGTGAGGTGCGCAGCTTCGAGAGCGGGCTGACGCTGGACTGGTGATCAGCCCGCGTTGCGCAAGCGAGCCAGGTCACGCACCGGCGGTTCGCCGAACAGGCGGCTGTATTCGCGGCTGAACTGCGACGGGCTTTCATAGCCGACGCGGTAACCGGCAGCCGAGACTTCGAGGTTTTCGCAGAGCATCAGGCGCCGTGCTTCCTGCAGGCGCAGTTGTTTCTGGTACTGCAGCGGGCTCATCGCCGTGACGGCCTTGAAGCGGTGATGCAGGGTGGACGAACTGAGGTTGGCCACCTTGGCCAGTTCCTCGATGCGCAGCGGCGCGTCGAAGTTCTGGTTCAACCACTCGATGGCGCGGTTGACTCGGTGCGCCTGGCTGTCGGCGGTGGCGATGTCACGCAGCAGCTGGCCCTGTGGGCTGCACAGCAGGCGGTAGAGGATTTCGCGCTGGATCAGCGGGGCGAGCATGGCGATGTCGCGCGGGGCGTCGAGCAAGCGTACCAAGCGCAGGATAGCGTCGAGCATCGCGCTGTCCAGGCAGTCGACATGGATGCCGCGGCCGTTGCCCAGGCTGGGTACGCCGATGGGGCCGGCTTCGGCGATCAGCTTGCCGATCTCGCTGGGGTCGATGTCCAGGCGCAGGCTTAGGTACGGCTGCTGCGGCGATGCTTGGGTAACCTGACCGGTAACCGGCAGCGCCACGCTGGCCACCAGGTAACTCAAGGGGTCGTAGGTATACGCCTCGTCCTCCAGGCGCACCACTTTCTGCCCCTGGGCGATGATGCACAGTGCCGGCTGGTAGAGCGTGTGAGTGATGGCCGACGGCTGTGTGCTACGAAACAGCACCAGAGGGCCGATGGCCGACAGCGTCAGGCCTTCCTGTGGGGTGAGACGGGCGATCAGCTGGGCCAGCTCCTGGCGGCGCGGCTGGATGTCGACATGACTGGCGGTGTTCGGGTGCATGTTCGCACGCTCCTGCAAGGTATGGCCTGGAGCTTACGCCGGGCTTGCCGGCAAATCCTGCAATGGCGGTAAAGCGAGCAGGATTGGGCAAGTTAATGACAGGTTTAGGTAAGTGTCCTGCACAAATGTGTCAGAGCATTTCGCCTGGCTATTGGTCTTGCGCTTATTGATGTTCATGAGTTTCGCAGAATCAGGCAAGTCATTCGCAGGATCCGATTACCTCCAGGCAACCCCCTGCGCGCACTCTCTGTCCTGCCATGGCGCCACTCTCGGCGCCTGATCCGACAGAGGAATTCGCCATGTCCAACATTGCACAGAAAGTCATCGTGATCACCGGTGCCAGCAGCGGCATTGGCGAGGCCACCGCGCGGTTACTGGCGCAACAAGGCGCCCGGGTGGTGCTGGGGGCGCGACGCACCGAGCGCCTCGAGGCGTTGGCGGCCGAGATTCGCAACCAGGGCGGCAGCGCCGAGTACCTGGCGGTGGATGTCACCCGCCAGGAGCAGGTCCAGGCCCTGGTGGACCTCGCCGTGCAGCATTTTGGTCGGGTCGATGTGCTGATCAACAACGCCGGGGTGATGCCGCTGTCGCGCCTGGATGCGCTGAAGGTCGACGAGTGGAACCGCATGATCGACGTGAATATTCGCGGCGTGCTGCACGGGATCGCCGCGACCTTGCCACTGATGCAGCGTCAGCGCTCCGGGCACTTGATCAACGTGGCCTCCATCGGCGCCTACAAACCCATTGCCACCGGGGCGGTGTACTGCGCCACCAAGGCGGCGGTGGTGTCGCTGTCCGATGCGCTACGCCAGGAGGTGGGCGGTGATATTCGCGTCACCGTGGTTTCTCCGGGTGTCACCGAGTCCGACCTGGCGGAAACCATTTCCGATACCGGCACCCTGGAGATGATCCGCGAGTTCCGTCGTGAAGCCATTCCGGCCAGTGCGATTGCCGAGGCCATTGCCTATGCCATCGGTCAGCCCGCCGCAGTCGATGTCAGCGAACTGGTGGTGCGCCCCACCAGCAGCCTGTACTGAACGCGCCGCCTGTTTGACCGCTATCGGGAGCTACCACGATGAATGATGCCATTGTCAGCCTGGCCAGCTTCCAGGCGTGTACCGGTCGTAGCGAGGAGCTGGGGCTGCGCCTGTGCGAGTTGTTGTTGCGTGCACGGCTGGATGCTACTTGCCTGGGCTGCGAGCTGATACACGACGCGCAGCAGCCGCAGCGCTGGCAGCTGCGTGGGCAGTGGTGCTCGGAACAGGCGCTGCAGAGTCACCTGCAGCTGCCGCATATGCAGCTGCTCGGTGGCTTAGTGGCAGGCGGGCTGGTGCAGCAGATGGAGATGCAGGTCGAGCCGGCGCGGGCGGGCTGACACCGGTGCCGAACGGGTCAGCCGCAGCTCAGGCGGAGGATGCTGTCGTCATCGTCGATATCGATGTTCAGGCGCTGCGCGTTGTAATCCAGGGTCACCGGCTGATTGGGCGTGGTCACGCGCAGGAAGTTGGCCCCGGCTTTGGCGCGTGCTTCTTCGGCCAGTTCGCTGGTGATCCGCTTGCCGGTCAGGTTCTGTACGGCTTCGGCGTTGCAGGTGCCGTCGCCTTGGGTTTCCGGCGCTTGCGGTTCGCTGGCACAGGCGGCGAGCAGGACGCTGGCGAGCAGGGCGGCGGCAGGCAGTAGACGGTTCATGGGGCTTCCTTGTCGGCAGTGGGACGAGCATCCACGTTGCCATCGTCAGCGCTTGCAGGCAACCGGCAAGGGATTGTGCGGGGTGCTCTGGGGCGGCTTTTACCGCGTACGGCAGGCATGTACCTCTAGGTCTAAGCCTGGAAACCGAACATAGTGGTCGATCGCGAGCTGATCACCGGGCAAAATTCGTTTTCCGTCCATGCCCTGGCCAAGACGCTGATCGACAAGCTGCAAGCCCGGGACTAGCCAAGAGGAATAATCGATGAAGTACCTGCACACCATGGTGCGCGTCAGCGACCTGGACGCCTCGCTGCGTTTCTACCGCGATGCCCTGGGGCTGGATGTGGTCAAGCAGCGCGAGTACCCGCAGGGGCGTTTCACCCTGGTCTACCTGGCCGCGCCGGGCGACGAGGATGCCCAGGTCGAGCTGACCTACAACTGGGACAGCGAGGACTACGGCGGCGCGCGCAACTTCGGCCACCTGGCCTACCGCGTGGATGACATCTACGCGCTGTGCCGGCGCCTGCAAGAGCACGGGGTGACCATCAACCGCCCGCCGCGTGACGGTCACATGGCCTTTGTGCGCTCGCCGGACAATATCTCCATCGAGCTGCTGCAGGCGGGCGAACCGCTGGCGCCCCAGGAGCCGTGGCTGTCCATGACCAACATCGGCTCCTGGTAATGACGGAGGACTAGCTCGCGGCCATCAGGCGCTTGTACAGGCGGGTGCGGCGGGCGGTCTTCAGTTGATCCGAGAGCAGGGCACGCAGCGGCGAAACGTCCGGCTTGGGCTGGCCGCCAACGCTGAGGCGGCGCATCTGGAATTTCACCGTGGCCATGTAGGCCAGTGAAGCCAGGGCCTTCTGTTTCCAGCGGATCGGCGTCAGCTCGGCGCTGACCTGCCGCTCGCCGGCTTGCCAGCGGCGCGGCAGGTTTGGCTCGATGGCCAGGGCGGTGGCGATACCGGCCATGGCCACGCCGCTTTGCAGCACCTGCTCGACCACCGGCAGGCGGCGAATACCACCGGTGACCATCACCGGCATCTTCGCCGCTGCGGCAATCTCGCCAGCGAATTCGAGGAAGTAGGCCTCGCGGGCCAGGGTGCGGCCGTCGCGGGCATCGCCCTGCATGGCCGGCGCCTCGTAGCTGCCGCCGGACAGCTCGACCAGGTCGACTGGTAGTTCGTTGAGCATCTGCACCACGCGCTTGGCATCGGCGCCGTCGAATCCGCCGCGCTGGAAGTCCGCCGAGTTGAGCTTGACCGCCACGCTGAAGCCTGGCGCCACCACGGCGCGCACCGCCTTGACCACTTCCAGCAGCAGCCGAGCGCGGTTCTCCAGCGGCCCGCCCCAGCTGTCGTTGCGCTTGTTGCTCAGCGGCGAGAGGAACTGGCTGAGCAGGTAACCGTGCGCTGCGTGGATCTGCACGCCGCTGAAACCGGCCTGTTCGGCCAGTTGCGCGGTACGGGCGAAACGCTGGATCAGCTCACCGATCTCCTCGTCACTGAGTGCCTTGGGTATGGGGAACATCTTCGACAGGCCACCCAGCTCCAGGGCCACGGCTGAAGGCGCGACGGTCTGCTGGCCGAGGTTGGCCTGCATCTGCCGACCAGGGTGGTTGATCTGCATCCAGAACTGCGCGCCCTGGGAGCGGCCGATGCGCGCCCACTCGCGGAACTTGTCCAGCTGCCGCTCATCTTCCAGCACCACGCCGCCGGGGCCGGTCATGGCGCGGCGGTCGACCATCACGTTGCCGGTCAGCAGCAACCCGGCACCCCCTTCGGCCCAGGCCTGATAAAGGCGCAGCAGCTCGGTGGACGGGCCCTGGCTGGCGTCGGCCAGGTTCTCTTCCATTGCCGCCTTGGCGATGCGGTTGGGGAGGGTGGTGCCGTTGGGCAGTTGCAGCGATTGGAAGGCAGGCATGGTGGGCTCCGGGGGTAGCAGATGGAGCAAGCCTAAGGTTAAAGTCAACTTTAAGGTCAATAGCCGTGAGAGCGAAAAATGAAAATAGGTGAGCTGGCCAAACGTTCGGGTCTGGCGCCTTCGCGCATCCGCTTTTACGAGGGCAGCGGGCTGATCAGCGCCCAGCGCCAGGCCAATGGCTATCGCGAGTACCCGGAGCAGACGGTGCAGATCCTCAACATCATCACCGGCGCCCAGCAGTCGGGGTTCAGCCTGGAAGAGATCCGCCGCCTGCTACCCAGCAGCGAGCAGCAGGGCTGGCCCCACGACGAGTTGCTGGCCAGCCTGCAGCGCAAGGTTGGCGA
>JBBNAI010000587.1:0-1315 GCA_037994305.1 Pseudomonas sp.
TGGTGCTGGACGGCGAAGACGTGCACCTCAAGCGCGGCGACATCGTTGTGCAGCGCGGTACCAACCACGCCTGGAGCAACCGCACCGAACAGATGGCGCGGATGGTCTTCATCCTTCTCGACGGCCAGTACGCCGCCGACCTCGCGGCCTTGCACGGAGTACACCCATGAAGCTGGCAACCCTGAACAACGGCAGCCGCGACGGGCGTTTGCTGCTGGTCTCGCGTGACCTCACCCGTGCGCTGGACGCCGGGCATATCGCTGCCACCCTGCAACTGGCCATCGAGAACTGGTGGAGCGTCGAGCCGGAGTTGCAGGCGCTGTACCGCGAGCTCAACGCAGGCCGCGCCGAAGGCAGCTTCGCCTTCGACCCGGCAGCGGTCATGGCGCCGTTGCCGCGCGCCTACCAGTGGTGCGACGGCTCGGCCTTTCTCAACCACGGCGCGCTGATGCAGAAGGCTTTCCACCTCGACCCGATCGACGGCGTCGAAAGCACCCCGCTGATGTACCAGGGCGCCGGTGATGATTTCCTCGGCGGCCGCGACGACATCGCGCTGCCCAGCGAGAGCCAGGGCATCGACTTCGAGGGCGAGTTCGTGGTGCTGGTCGACGAGGTGCCGCTGGGCTGTTCGGCCGAGCAGGCGGGCGACCATATCAAGCTGATTTTGCAGATCAACGACGTCAGCCTGCGCGCCCTGGCGCCGCGCGAGATGAAGACCGGCTTCGGCTTCCTGCAGGCTAAACCCTCGTCCAGTTTCGCCGCCGTGGCGGTAACCCCGGACGAACTCGGCGACGCCTGGCGCGACGGCCGTGTGCACCTGCCGCTGCGCGTGGAGTGGAACGGCAAGTGGTTCGGCAACCCCAACGGCGGGGCGATGAACTTCAGTTTTCCGCAACTGATCGCCCATGCCGCGCTGACCCGTCGTTTGGGGCCCGGCACGCTGATCGGCTCCGGCACTGTGTCGAATGCCGATCGCCGTGTCGGCTCGGCCTGCATCGCCGAATTGCGCGCCATCGAGATGATCGAACACGGCGCGCCGCAGACCGGCTTCATGCGCTTCGGCGACCGTGTGCGCATGGAGGTGCTGGATAGCGACGGACAGTCGCTGTTCGGCGGCATCGATCAACGTGTCGTAGCGGCCGCCGGCTGAGGAGTACGCCATGCGCGTGATGGTCACAGGGGCCAATGGTTTTGTCGGGCGGGCGCTGGTGCAGCGCCTGCTCGAGGCGGGCGAGCTGCGCGGCCAGCCGATCAGTGTGCTGATGCTGCTGGACAAGGACCTGCAGGGTTTCCCCGAGGACAAGCGCCTGCGTCG
>JBBNAI010000588.1:0-1312 GCA_037994305.1 Pseudomonas sp.
GCTGTCGATGTTGCGCTCGTAGCCGGCATCGGCGGCCACGCCGACGGCATCCAGCAGTTGCTCGCGGGAGAACACCCGCTCGGGCTGGCCGAGCAGAGTTTGCAGCAGGCGGAATTCGTGGCGGGTCAGGGCCAGCAACTGACCGTGGTAGTGAATCTGCACACGCTCGGCATCCAGCTGAAACGGCCCGTGGGCGGCCTCGACTGGAGCGACCGTGCGCGGCGCCATGCGCTTGAGGATGGCCTTGACCCGCGCCGCCACTTCACGCGGGCTGAAGGGTTTGACCACGTAATCGTCGGCACCGATTTCCAGGCCCACCACCCGGTCGATTTCGGCATCACGGGCAGTGAGGAAGATCACCGGCACCTCGGAGAAACGGCGCAGGCGTTTGCATGCCTCGAAGCCACTGATATCGGGCAGGCCGACATCGAGGATCAGCAGGTCAGCCGGGCTGCTCGCCTGCAGCGCCAGGGCGGCCTCGGCCAGTTGCAGCCAGGTGGTGGTGAAGCCCTCGGCCTGCAGGGCATAGACCAGGGTATCGGCGATCGCCGCTTCGTCTTCGACAATCAGAATGTGCGACATGGCGTCCGTGCGGGCTGGGGCTGATGGCGGCACGGTGCCGCAGCGCAGCGTGGGCGTCAATCAGTCGAACAGCGAACCGCTGCCGCCGGCGATACCCGACCAGAGTTCTTCGATGTTCTTGAAGCCCCACTCCTCGGCGGATTCGCGGCCGACGATCTTGTCCCGCCCGACCAGCTTGGCCAGGTCGATGACTTCCTGGGCAATCGGTACTTTCGAGCGGGCAGAGAAGAACACCTTGATCCGCGGCGTTAGCAGCGACTTCTCGTGCTGTTCCATGACCACGCCGAGACGGCCGCTTTCCAGGCGCACCAAAGCGCCAACCGGGTAGATGCCGACGGATTTGACGAAGGCCTGGAACACCTTGTCGTCGAAGTGGCCCTTCCACTCGGCCATCTTGCGGATCGACTCGGCCGGATCCCAACCCTTCTTATACGGGCGATCCGAGGTGATCGCGTCGTATACGTCGCACACCGCCCCCATCCGCGCGAACACGCTGATCTGCTCGCCCGCCAGGCGGTGCGGATAGCCGGAACCGTCGAACTTCTCATGGTGATGCAGGCACACATCGAGCACCAGCGCGCTGACATGGCGACTGTCGCGCAACATGCGGCTGCCGGCTTCCGGATGGCTGCGCATGGTGCCGAACTCGGCGTCGGTGAGCTTGCCCGGCTTATTGAGAATGATGTCAGGGATCGCCATCTTGCCAATGTCGTGCAGCAAGCCGGCCATG
>JBBNAI010000589.1:0-5849 GCA_037994305.1 Pseudomonas sp.
GGCATGGGGAACGGCATCACGTTGCCGCCGCCCTTGGCCTCGCTGATCTTCGGCGTGCCCAGGCGCTCGACTTCGTCGATACGCACGATCGCATGCATGGGCACAAAGCTGCGCACCACACCTTCGAACTGCGCCTTGAGCTTTTCTTCGCTGGGATCGACCACCACCTGGGTGCGCTCGCCGAAGACGAACTCCTCCACTTCCAGGAAGCCCCACAGATCACTTTGATAGATCTGCTTGGCGTACATCTCGTACACCTGGCCCTGGTTCAGGAAAATCACCTTGTAGATCGGTTCACGCTTGCTCATGGCAGTCTGGGAAAAGACGAGGGGAAATTGGAAGGGCGCGGATCATAGCATAGCCGCTCAACCGGCAAGCCTAGGAAGCACGCCGCGCGCACCCTATAATGCGCGGTCCTGACGAATCACCCGACGAAGACAGATGGCCAAGAAGCTCTATATCGAAACCCACGGTTGCCAGATGAACGAGTACGACAGCTCGCGCATGGTCGATCTGCTGGGCGAACATCAGGCCCTGGAAGTTACGGAGAACCCGGCTGAAGCCGACGTTATCCTGCTCAATACCTGCTCGATCCGCGAAAAAGCCCAGGACCGCGTATTCTCGCAACTGGGTCGCTGGCGCGAGCTGAAACTGGAAAACCCCGACCTGGTGATCGGTGTCGGCGGTTGCGTGGCCAGCCAGGAAGGCGCGGCGATTCGTGATCGCGCGCCCTATGTCGACGTGGTCTTCGGCCCGCAGACCCTGCACCGCCTGCCAGAAATGATCGACGCCGCACGCAGCACCAAGGTTGCCCAGGTCGATATCAGCTTCCCCGAAATCGAGAAGTTCGACCGCCTGCCCGAGCCGCGCATCGACGGCCCCAGCGCCTTCGTCTCGATCATGGAAGGCTGCAGCAAGTACTGCACCTTCTGCGTGGTGCCCTACACCCGCGGCGAAGAAGTCAGTCGCCCGCTGGATGATGTGCTGGCCGAGATCATCCACCTCGCCGAACACGGCGTGAAGGAAATCACCCTGCTCGGCCAGAACGTCAATGGCTACCGCGGCGATAACCGCGACGGGGGCATCACCGACTTCGCCGAACTGCTCTACCTGGTGGCCGCCATCGACGGCATCGAGCGCATTCGCTACACCACCAGCCACCCGCTGGAGTTCTCCGATGCACTGATCCAGGCCCACGCCGAGATCCCCGAGCTGGTCAAACACCTGCACCTGCCCGTGCAATCCGGCTCCGACCGGGTGCTGGCGGCGATGAAGCGCAACCACACCGCACTGGAATACAAGTCGCGCATCCGCAAGCTCAAGGCGGCCGTGCCGGACATTCTGATCAGCTCGGACTTCATCGTCGGCTTCCCCGGCGAGACCGAAAAGGACTTCGAGCAGACCATGAAGCTGATCGAAGATGTCGGCTTCGACTTCTCCTATTCCTTCGTCTACAGCTCGCGCCCCGGCACCCCGGCCGCCGACCTGAGCGACGATACCCCGCAGGAAACCAAGCGCGAACGCCTGGCGCGTCTGCAGAACAGAATCAGCCAGCAGGGTTTCGAGAACAGCCGCCGCATGGTCGGCACCGTCCAGCGCATCCTGGTCAGCGACTACTCGAAGAAGGACCCGGGCATGCTCCAGGGCCGCACCGAGGCCAATCGCATCGTCAATTTTCACTGCACCAACCCGAGCCTGATCGGCCAGTTCGTCGACGTACACATCGACGGCGCCCTGCCGCACTCCCTGCGCGGCAGCCTGATCGACTAATGGCTAACCTTTCCTCGCGCCGCCGAACTTTCACCCTCGGCCGCGCGGGGTTATTCTTCGACCACTACCCCAGCCGACTGGCGGCCACCACACCACATTGAACGCACCCATAGAACCACATCGTTTCATCCTCGAGCCCTTCGAAGCACGCCGCTTCGCCAACCTCTGCGGGCAATTCGACGAGCACCTGCGCCTGATCGAACAGCGCCTGGCCGTCGAGATCCGCAACCGCGGCAACCAGTTCGAACTGGTCGGTGAGCCTCAGCACACCCTCTCCGCAGAAAACCTCCTGCGCCGCCTGTACCGCGAGACCAAGAGCGCCGAGCTGTCGCCGGACCTGGTCCACCTGTTCCTGCAGGAATCCGGCCTCGAAGAGCTGAATAGCAACCCGCGCGCCGACGGCGGCGTCACCCTGCGTACGCGCAAGGGCGTGATCAAGCCACGCGGCACCAACCAGCAGCGCTACGTGAAGTCGATCTTCGACAACGACATCAACTTCGGCGTCGGCCCGGCCGGTACCGGCAAGACCTACCTGGCGGTGGCCTGCGCCGTGGACGCTCTGGAGCGCGAGCAGGTGCGACGCATCCTGCTGGTGCGCCCGGCGGTCGAGGCCGGCGAGAAGCTCGGCTTCCTGCCTGGCGACCTGGCGCAGAAGATCGACCCTTACCTGCGCCCGCTGTACGACGCGCTGTACGAGATGCTCGGCTTCGAGCAGGTGGCCAAGCTGCTCGAGAAGCAGGTGATCGAGATCGCCCCGCTGGCCTACATGCGCGGCCGCACCCTTAACAACAGCTTCATCATTCTCGACGAGAGTCAGAACACCACCCTCGAGCAGATGAAGATGTTCCTCACCCGGATCGGCTTCGGCTCCACCGCCGTGATCACTGGCGACATCACCCAGGTCGACCTGCCACGCGGCACCAAATCCGGGCTGGCGCACGTGATCGAGGTACTGCGCGACGTGCCGGGCATCAGCTTCACCCACTTCAAGCCCAAGGACGTGGTGCGCCACCCACTGGTGCAGCGCATCGTCGAAGCCTACGAGCGCTTCGAAGAGCGCCAGCCAGGCAAGACCGAAGGCCGGGACAACCACAGCGATGCTTGAACTCGACCTGCAGAACGCCTCGAACGCCACCACGCTGCCGAGCGAAGAACAGTTCCGCCTCTGGTGCGAGCTGGCCCTGCGCCAGCGCAGCGCCGACTCCGAGCTGACCATTCGCCTGGTCGACGAGCCCGAAGGCCGCGAGCTGAATCGCACCTGGCGGCACAAGGACTACGCCACCAACGTGCTGTCCTTCCCCGCCGACATCCCGGACGGCCTGCTGGACATCCCCTTGCTGGGCGACCTGGTGATCTGCGTACCGGTGGTCGAGCGCGAAGCCGCCGAACAAGCCAAGACCAGCGCCGCACACTGGGCGCACCTGGTCATGCACGGCTGCCTGCACCTGCTCGGCTATGACCACATAGACGACGCCGAAGCCGAAGAGATGGAAACCCTGGAACGGGAATTGCTGGCTGAACTGGGTCACCCCGACCCGTACGCCGCTGATGAATAACTTGCCAAAGAAGGCCCTGAGAAACACACCATGAGCGAAGACCGATCGAGCACCGAGCAAAAGTCCTGGTTCAACAAGCTGACCCAGGCTTTTGCTCATGAGCCGAGAAACCGTCAGGAACTGCTGGAGGTGCTGCGCGAAGCCCACCAGAACAAGCTGCTCGACAGCGAGGCCCTGACCATTGTCGAAGGCGCGATCCAGGTCGCCGACCTGCAGGTTCGCGACATCATGGTTCCGCGTTCGCAGATGATCAGCATCAAGGCCGCGCATTCTCCGCAAGAGTTTCTCCCGGCGATCATCGACTCCGCCCACTCGCGCTACCCGGTGATCGGTGAAAGCATCGACGAAGTCATCGGCATCCTGCTGGCCAAGGATCTGCTGCCGCTGATCCTGGAAAACGGCAGCAAGCCGTTCAACGTCCGCGACCTGCTGCGCCCGGCGACCTTCGTGCCGGAGTCCAAGCGCCTCAACGTGCTGCTGCGCGAGTTCCGCGCCAACCACAACCACATGGCCGTGGTCATCGACGAATACGGCGGCGTGGCTGGCCTGGTGACCATCGAGGACGTGCTCGAACAGATCGTCGGCGACATCGAGGATGAGCACGACGTCGAGTCCGACAGCTACATCAAGCCACTGCCCAGCGGCGACTTCCTGATCAAGGCACTGACGCCGATCGATAACTTCAACGAAACCTTCGACACCGAGTTCTCCGACGACGAGTTCGACACCGTCGGCGGCCTGGTGATGAATGCCTTCGGCCACCTGCCCAAGCGCAACGAAGTGACCGAGATCGGCGAATACCGCTTCCGCGTGCTCAACGCCGACAGCCGCCGCGTGCACCTGCTGCGCCTGACCCCACTGGAGCGCTAGCGCCCGCCACTGCAGGAGCCCGCTTGCTGGCGAGCGTGATGTGCCGCAAAGCACCGACCGCCAGCTTGCTGGCCCTGCACACGCCTTCACCCCCGCGCCAATCCGCTCTACGCTTGCCGCTCTTCCATCCAAGGACTTGCACACGATGCATTGGATCACCCGCCCCGGTTGGCCGGGCAACCTGCTGGCGCTGGCCGCTGGCGCCATCACCCCCCTGGCGCTCGCCCCGTTCGATATCTGGCCGCTGGCCATCCTGTCCATCGCCCTGTTCTACCTCGGCCTGCGCCAGGTCAATCCACGCCAGGCGCTGGCGCGCGGCTGGTGCTATGGCTTCGGCCTGTTTCTCGGCGGCACCAGCTGGATCTACGTCAGCATCCATGACTACGGCGCTGCCTCGATGCCGCTGGCGGCCTTCCTCACCGCCGGGTTCTGCGCCGGCGTGGCCCTGTTCTTCGCCCTGCCCGCCTGGGCCTGGGCCCGCTGGCTGCGCCGCGAGCAGGCACCCGTGGCCGACGCCCTGAGCTTTGCCGCCCTGTGGCTGGCCCAGGAAGCGTTTCGCGGCTGGTTCCTCACCGGCTTCCCCTGGCTCTACGCCGGCTACAGCCAATTACACGGCCCGCTGGCCCCGTTGGCACCACTGGGCGGGATGTGGCTGATTTCCCTGAGCCTGGCCCTCAGCGCAGTGCTGCTGGTCAATCTGCCGCGCCTGCGCGCGCACAAAATCCAACTGCTTGGCGCCATCGCCCTGCTACTGGCGCCATGGCTGGTCAGCCTGGCCCTTGGCGAGCACGCCTGGACCCAGGCCAAGGGCGCGCCACTGAAAGTCTCCGCGATGCAGGGCAATGTCGCGCAGCACATGAAATGGGACCCGCAACAGCTCACCGCGCAACTCGAGCTGTACCGCGACATGACCCTCAGCAGCCAGCCCGCCGACCTGATCGTCTGGCCGGAAACAGCCGTGCCGGTACTCAAGGAGTTCGCCGAAGGCTACCTGCAGGTAATGGCGCGCATCGCCCAGGACCGCAAGGCCGCACTGATCACCGGCGTGCCGGTACGTGAGGTCAATGAGCGCGGCGAGAAGCGCTACTACAACGGCATCACCGTGGTTGGCGAGGGCGGCGGCACTTATCTCAAACAGAAGCTGGTGCCGTTCGGCGAATACGTGCCGCTGCAGGAAGTCCTGCGCGGCCTGATTGCCTTCTTCGACCTGCCGATGTCCGACTTCGCCCGCGGCCCCAGCGACCAGCAACTGCTGCAAGCCAAGGGCCTGCAGATTGCGCCGTTCATCTGCTACGAAGTGGTCTACCCGGAGTTCGCCGCCGGCCTGGCCGCACGCAGCGACCTGCTGCTGACGGTGAGTAACGACACCTGGTTCGGCACCTCGATCGGCCCCCTGCAACACCTGCAGATGGCGCAGATGCGGGCCCTGGAAGCCGGACGCTGGATGATCCGCGCGACCAACAACGGCGTCACCGCACTGATCGACCCGCAAGGCCGCATCACCACGCAGATCCCGCAGTTCGAGCAGGGCATCCTGTATGGCGAGGTGCAACCGATGCAGGGCCTGACGCCTTATCTGCAATGGCGCGCCTGGCCACTGGTGGTGCTGTGCAGCCTGCTGCTGGGTTGGGCCTTTGTCGCGCGCCGCCGGGC
>JBBNAI010000590.1:0-7359 GCA_037994305.1 Pseudomonas sp.
CTTTGAGCACGGCGCAAATTCGCGCTCTTGAGACGGCGGATATTGTCGCGCTGAGCAGTGCTCATTTCATTGCGCTGACCACTGCTCAATTGGCGGCATTCACCACGGCGCAAATTGCAGCGATTGAAACCAGTGATCTGCGTCAGTTGAGTGCAACGCAGATTGCCAAGCTGAGTTCCGCTCAAGTCGCAGCCTTGTCTACTGCGCAAATCTCCAAGCTGCTGACTGCTCAGATTGCGGCACTGGAAACTCAGGATTTGACTGCTCTTGGTACGGCAGCAATTATCAACCTGACCAATACCCAGGTGGCTGCGCTGAGCACCGCACAGATTGCTGCGTTGACCACTGTTCAGATCAGGGCTCTGCAAACTACCGACCTGGCAGTCCTCGACAGCGCTCAGATTGCAGCGCTGACGACCGCCCAGGCAGCGGCCTTGACCACCGCACAGATTGCCGGCATGACCCCGGAGCAGATCGCGGCGCTGCAGACCCAGGATCTTGCCCAATTGTCATCAGTCGCCATCCAGGCGCTGACCTCGACTCAGGTAGCAGAGCTGACCACTGCTCAGCTGGCTTCGCTGAGCACCGCTCAGGTGGCAGCTCTGGAAACGGTTGATCTGCGAGTGCTCAGTAATGAGCAGATCGCCGCGCTGAGCAGTGATCAAGTGGCCGCACTGACGACGGCACAGATTGCCAGCCTGACCACTGCCCAGATTGCAGGGCTGGATCCGGCTGAGATCGCCGGGCTCAAAGTGGCCAGTATCAAAGTACTGACTACCGCACAGATTCGCGCCTTGGGCGATGATCAAGTAGCCGCGCTGAGCACCTTGCAAGTGGCGGCTCTGACGACCGTGCAAACCCGGGCGCTTACCGTTGCACAGCTGGCTGCTCTGGAGACGGCCGATCTGGCAGTGCTGTCCACGGCAAGTATTGCATCGCTGCTGTCGACACAACTGCAAGCGCTGACCTCCGAGCAAATTACTGCCCTGACCAGTGCGCAAATTCTTGCACTGAGCACGCAACAGATTGGCCTGCTGAGTGCCGACCAAGTCGCGGCGATTGATACTTCCGATCTGCGATTGCTGTCTTCCGCTGCAATCCAGGCGTTGAATACCGCTCAAGTTGCGGCACTGACCAGTGACCAGATTGCGGTGCTGACCACTGCCCAGATCCGCGCGCTGGATACTGCTGATGTGGCGGTGCTGGATCAGGAGCAACTGCTCGCCTTGGACAGTGCGCAACTGCGTGCCTTGAGCACCGCGCAGGTCGCAGCGCTGGGCTCTGCACAGGTCGCAGCTTTGAGTACCGACCAAGTTGCTGTGCTGACTACGGCACAAGTACGTGCCCTGGAATCTGCTGACCTGCGGGCGCTTAGTGCTGAGCAGATTCAGGTGCTGACAGCTGCGCAGGTTGCTGCGTTGAGCACTGATCAGGTTGCCGCGTTGACCACAGCCCAAGTAGCGGCCGTGGAAGTAGACGACCTGGTCGGTCTGTCCAGCGCCAGCATCAAGGCCCTGAGCAGCGCCCAAGTGGCTGCGCTGACCACCGATCAGATCGCCATACTGACTACTGCGCAGGTTACCGCGCTGGATAGCCAGGATATCGGCGCATTGGGTACAGCGCAGGTCGTGGCACTGACCAATGAGCAAATGGTGGCGTTCGGCTCCGGCCAGCTGGCTGCGTTGAGCAGCGTGCAAGTGGCAGTGATTGAAACAGCAGATTTGCAGCAGCTATCCACTGCGCTGATCCGCAGCTTGAGCACGGCGCAGGTTGCGGCGTTGACCACTGAACAGGTACAGGCACTGACTGGCTCGCAGGTAGCGGCCCTGGGTACTGCTCAGTTGGCCAACATGAGTACCGATCAGATTGTGGCGCTGGATATCGAGGATGTTGCCCTGCTCGGCACGGCGCAGATCGTTGCGCTGACCAGCGATCAGGTGCGTGCGATGACGGTCGAGCAAATCGCCAACCTGGGCTCCGCCCAGCTAGCGGCGCTGGAAACTGCCGACATTCGTGCCCTGACCACGGCGCAGGTTGCCGCGCTGACTGAGGAGCAGGTTATTGCCCTGCGCTCTGCGCAGTTGGCCGCCCTGACAACTGCGCAGATCCAGGCGCTGGAAGTTCAGGATATTGCGGCTCTAGCAAGTGCCACCATTGCCGGCTTCACCACTACGCAGATCCAGGCGCTGACCACTGCGCAAATCCAGGCGCTGACTGAAAACCAGATGCCGGCTTTGACCAGTGTGCAGATGGCGGTCTTCAGCACCGCACAGATCGCTGCATTCGAGGCGATTGATCTGGCGGTCCTGGCCTCGGCCACGATTGCCGGTCTGACCACTGCGCAAGTAGCAGCCTTGAACACCGCGCAAATCGCTGCGCTGACTTCTGATCAAATCGCCGCACTCAATACCGCAGATATTGCGGCACTGAGCACCGATCAGATAGCTGCCCTGACCCAATCTCAAGTCCGCGGGCTGACTGCTGCTCAGGTTACTGCCCTGAGCCCGGGCCAGTTGGCAGCCATGGAGACGGCCGATTTTGCCAAGCTGTCCACTGCTGCCATCGCCGCGCTGTCTTCGGCGCAGGTGGCAGGGCTGGTACTTGATCAGGTAAGTGCGCTGACTGCGACTCAGGTTGCTGCACTGAATGTCACTAGCCTGCCGGCACTGAGCGCAGCCAAGGTCACCGCGCTGTCCTCGACCCAGGTTGCTGCGCTGACTACGGCGCAGATCGCAGCGCTGACCACCGCTCAGGTGGCAGCCTTGGATGCAGTGGATATTGCAGCACTGGGCAATACCCGCATTGCGGCACTGACCACCGCCCAAGTTGGCGCGTTGACGGTCGGCCAGCTGGAAGCATTGAGCACCGGCCAGATTCGTGCACTGGAAACCGAAGATGTTGCGGCCTTGGGTACGGCACAACTTGCCAGCCTGGGCACGGCGCAGATTGCAGCTTTGACCACTGCTCAGGTGGTTGCCCTGAGTACCGCGCAGGTCCGTGCACTGACTGAGGAGCAGCTTGATGCTCTCGGGGGAGCCCAGGTTGCGGCGCTGGAAACCCAGGACTTGGCAGCACTCAGTACCGATCAACTGGCCAGCTTGAGCACGCTGCAGATTGCTGCGCTGAAAACAGCCCAGATCGCTGCTCTGACCACTGCCCAAGTGGTGTCCTTGAGTGCCGATGATGTGGCTGCGCTCAGTGCCGCGCAGCTGGTTGCCCTGACTACTGCGCAGGCTGCCGCACTGACTATTGACCAAGTTTATGCCTTGGGGACCGCGCAGATCCGCGCCCTGGAAACCGCCGATCTGGCAGCCATTGGGACTGACCGGATTGCCGCTCTGTCGACCGCTCAGATCGAGGCGCTGACCACGGCGCAGATCGTTGCGCTGAGTACTGCTCAGGTCCGTGCGCTGATTGCCGACCAGATTGAGGTGCTGACTACCGCCCAGGTTCGTGCACTGGCCACCGAAGACCTGGCCGTACTGCAAAGCGATCAGATCGCAGCGCTGACACAGGATCAGATTGGAGCATTGAGCGCTGCCCAGGTAGTGGCCTTGACCACTGCGCAGGTAGCCGCGATAGAAGTGGCTGACCTGGCTGGGCTGACCACCGCCCAGTTGCAGGCTCTGGAAACTGCCGATCTGGCGGCCTTCACTACCGCACAAATCGCCGGTCTGAGTACTGCCCAACTGGCGGCACTGAGCACCACGCAAGTCGTCGCTCTGACCAGCCAGCAGGTGGCTGCGTTGACCAATGGCCAGGTGCAATCGCTTGCTACGGTGCAGGTCCGTGCTCTCGAAACGGCTGACCTGGCGGCGCTGACTACCGCCCAGGTGCAAGCTCTGACCACTGGACAGATTGTTGCTCTGAGCACCACGCAGGTGGCCAGCCTGACGCAGAATCAGGTTGCTGCTCTGGAAACCGCCGATGTACGAGCGCTCACCACCGCGCAGATCGTCGCGCTGACTACTACACAGATCCAGGCGCTGACGACGAGCCAGATCGTTTCCTTGAGCAGTGCGCAGATCGCCGCGCTGGAAACCGCCGACCTTGCCGCCTTGAGCCAGGAACAAGTAGTGGCCTTGAGCGGCTCGCAGCCGACGGCGCTGACTACTGCTCAGATCGCCAGCCTGCCGACCAGCCAGATCGCCTCGTTGCAGACGGCTGACTTGGTCAACCTGACCACTGCACAGATCGTTGCTTTCACCACGGCGCAGATGCGTGCTCTGACGCTGGAGCAAGTCCCGGCACTGACCACGGCCCAGGTTCGCGCCTTGGAAACCGCCGACCTTGCTGCGCTGACTGCCGAGCAGATCTCCAGCCTGACCAGCATTCAGGTGGCGGTGTTGACCACCGAGCAGATTGTTGCCCTGACTACGGCCCAGGTCGCGGCTTTGGAGTTGGCTGATCTGGCCGCTCTGAGTAGCGCGCAGATACGCGCTCTGGAAACTGCCGATCTGGCAGCCCTGACCGAGGAGCAGATTGCTGCCCTGAGTACCGCTCAGGTACTTGCCCTGACCACTGTCCAAGTCAGCAAGCTTACCGCCAGTCAGATCGCTGCCCTGGAAACCGCCGACCTGCGTGCCTTGAGCACGGACCAGATCGTTGCGCTGACTTCCGCTCAGATCCAGGCTTTGGGCGTCGGCCAGATTGCTGCGCTGACTACCGCGCAAGTTCGCGCCATCGAGACTGCCGATGTGGCGGTACTCAGTGCTGAACAGTTGACTGCGCTGACGACTGCGCAAATCCAGGCACTGAGCACAGCTCAGCTGGTGGCGCTAACCACGGCACAAATCCAGGCCCTGGCGCTGGACGACCTGCAGACGCTGACCACCGCGCAGATCGTGGCCCTGGAAACCGTCGATTTGGCTGCGTTGCGTACTGACCAGGTCGAGGCGCTGACCACCGCTCAGGTGGCTGCGCTGACCAGTGCTCAACTGCAGGCCCTGACCACGGCCCAGGTAGCGGCGCTGGAAACAGTGGATGTCGCCGCTCTCAGCGCCAGCCAGATCAGCAAGCTGGAAACCGCCGATATCGCCGCTCTGCAGGCTGGCCAGATCGCTGCATTGACCACTGCACAGACGGCGGCCCTGACCACCGCACAAATCGTGGCCCTCACCAGCGACCAATTGGCTGCTCTGCGCACCATTGATCTGCAGGCCCTGAGCACGGCACAAATCCGTGCACTGGATGCCGCGGACCTGACAGCTCTGACCAGCAGCCAGGTAGTCGCCTTGACCACTGCCCAGGTCGCCGCGCTGACCACTGCGCAAGTTGCAGCCCTGGCGCCAAGCCAGGTTGCCGTGATGGAGACTGCAGACCTAGTGGTGTTGGGCACGGCGCAGATCGTTGCCCTGAGTTCGGCGCAACTGGCGGCTCTGAGCAGCATCCAGCTGCAAGTGCTGACGGCCGCGCAGATCAAGGCCATCGAAACCGCCGACCTGGCAGCCCTGAGTGGTTCCCAGCTGAACAAACTGACCGCATCCCAAGTGCAGGCGCTGAGTACCGCGCAGGTCGTTGCGTTGACCACTGCTCAGGTCGAGTCGCTTACCACCGACCAGGTGGCGGCCTTGACCACCGCGCAGATCCAGGCGCTGCAAGCGGCCGATGTAGCAGCCCTGACTGCTGCGCAAATTGTCGCGCTGACCACTGCCCAGGCAGCTGCTCTGACTTCGGTACAGCTGGCTAGCCTGACAGTGGATCAGATTGCCGCGATGGAGGCAGCGGATCTGGCCTCGATTGGCACCCAGGTTATCCCGAGCCTGACTGTCGGCCAGATTGGCGCATTGAGCGATGCCCAGGTTGCCGCACTGACCACCGCGCAGATCGCTGCGATGGAGACGGCTGATCTGGCTGCACTGACCATCGATCAGGTGGTCGCTCTGACCTCGGATCAAGTCGCCGCCCTGACTACCGCTCAACTGGCCAAGCTGACTACCGATCAGGTTGCAGCCCTGGAGGTTGCCGATGTACAGGCGCTGAGCGTGGCCCAAGTCGCGGCCCTGACCAGCATCCAGGTACGGGCGCTGACCCAGACTCAGATCGCAGCCTTGAGTACCACTCAGGTTCGTGCGCTGGAAACCGTGGACTTCGCGGCGCTGACCAGTGACCAACTGTCCGCGCTGACTACGGCACAGATCCAGGCGCTGACGACGGCACAGATCGTGGCCCTGACCACGGCGCAGGTTTCTGCGCTGGAAACCGTCGATGTTGCTGCGCTGACCACCAGCCAGCTGGCGGTCCTGGAGACTGCCGATCTGGCTGCCATGACGGTCGAGCAAGTGGCAGCACTGACCTCTGTACAGGTTGGCAAGCTGAGCACGGCACAAGTTATGGCCCTGACCTCCGCCCAGGTTGCAGCCTTGGAAGCTGCCGATCTGGCGGCCCTGACCAACGCCCAGCTGCAAGTGCTGAGTACGGCTCAGGTGCGGGCGCTGACCGTTGAACAGGTCGCTGTACTGAACACGGCCCAGGTCCGTGCCCTGGCCACTGCCAGTATCCAGGCTTTGAGCACCGCACAGATCGTCGCCCTGACCAGTGATCAGGTCGCTGCCTTGAGCACCGCTCAGGTCGTCAGCCTGAGTTCTGCTCAGGTTGCTGCCCTGCAGACCGTTGATCTGGCCGCTCTGACTACCGCCCAGATTCGGGCGCTGGAAACCGCTGATCTCGTGGCCTTGAGCCAGCAGCAGATTGGTGCACTTACCTCTGCTCAAGCGGCGGCGCTGTCGACCGATCAGGTTGCGGCGCTGACTACCGTACAGATGAGTGCGTTGAGCACTGCCGATCTGGTTGCCCTGAGTACTGCGCAGATAGTGGCGCTCAGCTCTGCTCAGGTGCATGCACTGACCGGTGAGCAGCTCTCCACACTGACCACGGCGCAGATCCGTGCCCTGGAAACCGCCGACCTGGCTGCTCTGAGCACTGAGCAGGTTGCCGCGCTGACAAGCATCCAGACTGCTGCCTTGAGCACTGCGCAGATCGTTGCGCTCAGCACTGCCCAGGTTGCTGCGATAGAAGTGGCCGATCTGGCCGCACTGACCACGGCGCAGATCCGTGCCTTGGAAACTGCGGACATCGCAGCCCTTAGTGTCGACCAAGTTGCGGCGTTGGGAACCGCCCAGATTGCCGCGCTGACCACCGCGCAGATCGTCGCGCTGAGCACCGTACAGATCGAGCAACTGTCGGTTGGGCAGATTGCCGCGCTGACCACCGCACAGGTGGCGGCCATGCAAACTGCTGATGTCGCGACCCTGTCCGATGTGCAACTGGTAGCGTTGACTACCGCCCAGGCAGCGGCGCTGACCGGGGCGCAAGTGGCGGCCCTGAGCGTTGATCAGATCACCAGCCTGCAGGCTGTCG
>JBBNAI010000591.1:0-2252 GCA_037994305.1 Pseudomonas sp.
GGTCTCAACCTGGCCCTGGATGGCCAGCCGCAACCGACGCAACGGGCCGAGATCATGCGGCGGCGCCTGGCTTTCGACAGTGATCCACAGGCGTTCCTACACACCTGGGGCAGCGCCCAGGACGAGCTGCGCAGTCGCTGCCTGAGCGCCCGCGAGCGCCTGGCGGCGATTCCCCTGGACGATGCAGCGCTGGAAGCCATCGCCCAGCGCTGTTTCGCCGCCGGGGTCGACGGCCTGCGCGCCGACCTGGTCTGGCTGCGTGCGGCCCGTGCCCATGCCGCCTGGCGCTCTGCCGAGCGTATCGACGACAGCGATATCGACGTGGTGGCCGACTTCGTCCTGCGCCATCGCCGCCGACACATGCCGCCAGCTCAGGCCCCACAACAGCCGCAGAGCCCCTCTGCCGCCAGTGAACAGGCCTCGGGCGAAGGCCAGTGGGGCGAGCTGCCGGCCCAGCCCCAGGCCATGGGCGAGCGGCGCGAACCGCCGCGCTGGGCAAAAAAGCCCTGAGCATCCGCCCGCGTCAGCCCTTGGGTGCGGATGCCAGACCGAAACCGGGCAGCCTGAAAGGCGGGCGCAGTGGCGCCAGCCGCAGCGGGCTGCTGGGCGCCATCGACTGGCCGGCAACGCTGCTCAAGGGCCGCCCGCGCAGCCGTCAGGACCTGGTGCGCCGCCCGCGTAGCGCACAGCCCAGCGAACTCTGGCTGGTGATAGTCGATGCTTCGGCCTCGACCCGCCGGGGTGGCGCCCTGAGCCAGGCCAAGGGCCTGCTGGCCGAAGTGTTCGACCAGGCCTACCGCCAGCGCGCACGCCTGGCCTTGCTGCACGCCACCGGCCCGCAACCGCGCTGGTTATGGCACGGGCAGAAAACCAGCGGTGCCCTGCGTGACTGGCTCGACCAGCTCGGTGCGGGCGGCGGCACCCCACTGATCGACGCTCTGCAGCAAGCCGCACTGTGGCAGGCCCGGCGCCAGCGCCTGCAACCGGGCGAGCAGCAGCGCCTGCTGATTCTCACCGACGGCCGTCTGCGTGACTGGCCCGTCTTGCCCGCCAGCCAGTGCCCGGCGCTGCTGGTGGATCTCGAACGCACCCCGGTGCGCCTGGGCCGCGCCCAGCTGCTGGCCGCGCAACTGGGCGCCGACTACCGCCATATCGACTCATTGGCGCCCAGCGCCACGTCTCCTACCTGGAACAGACCATGAAAGAACTGCTGCTGATCGGCATCGGCGCCGGCGACCCCGACTACATCACCATGCAGGCGCTCAAGGCGCTGCGCCGCGCCGACGTGATCTTCCTGCTGGACAAGGGCGCGGCCAAGCACAAGCTCAACGCGCTGCGCCGGGAAATCTGCGCCCGTTACCTCGAGGGGCATACGCCACGTTTCGCCGAAGGCCTGCAGCCGGAGCGTGAGCGCGAAGCCGCCGACTACCGCGCCAGCGTCGATGAGCTGAACCGCGATAAGCAGGCGGTGTTCGAGCAGCTGATCGATGAGCAGATGGCCGACGGCGAAGTCGCGGCCTTCATGGTCTGGGGCGACCCTTCGCTGTACGACAGCAGCATCCGCATCATCGAAGCCATAGCCAACGCCCGCAGCGATCTGAGCTACGACGTGCTCCCCGGTATCACCAGCCTGCAGGCCCTTACCGCGCGCCACCGGGTACCGCTCAACAGCATCGGTCGCGCCGTGGAAATCACCACCGGCCGCCTGCTGGCTGAAGGCTGGCCACAGGGCGTGGACAGCGTCGCGGTAATGCTCGATGCCAAGGACACCTACCGTGGTTTTGTCGGCCAGGACCTGCACATCTACTGGGGCGCCTACGTCGGCACCGCCGACGAAATCCTCATCGCCGGTCCACTGGACGACGTGGCCGAGCGCATCGCCGTAACCCGCCTAGAAGCGCGCGAGCGCAACGGCTGGATCATGGATAGCTACCTGCTGCGCAAGAGCGGGACAGTGCGCAACTGAGATACCTGCTGGACAAGCAAAGCGTTGTCCAGCGTTGGTTGGAACCATCAGGTCAGCGTTTGACGGCCTGTAGCGTGTAGCTCAGGGGGAGACGCCACGGGTCGGTTCGCAGGCGCCACTCTCCATCTTCGCCAAGAACCATCTGGCCCGGCAGGGCCTCCCAGGGGATGCAGTCATGTTCCTCGATGGCGACGAGGTTCAGGCCGTGGCGCAGAAGGGCGGAAATGACCTCGCCAAGCCCGTGATTCCACTCATGGGTGACGGTGGCGGTAAGCGCTGTATCGGT
>JBBNAI010000592.1:0-1824 GCA_037994305.1 Pseudomonas sp.
CGCCTTCCACCTTGTCTTCGCCAACGATGGCGATGGGCTGGCGGTTGAAGAGGAACTTCACGCCCTCTTCCTTGGCGTTCTTCACTTCCTTGCGCGAGCCCGGCATGTTTTCTTCGTCACGACGGTAGGCACAGGTGACCGATTTGGCGCCCTGGCGAATCGAGGTGCGGTTGCAGTCCATCGCGGTGTCGCCACCGCCAAGTACCACGACGCGCTTGCCCTTCATGTCGATGAAGTCTTCCGGCGCCTTCTCGAAACCGAGGTTGCGATTGACGTTGGCGATCAGGAAGTCCAGCGCGTCGGTGACGCCTGGCAGGTCCTCGCCAGGGAAGCCGCCCTTCATGTAGGTGTAGGTGCCCATGCCCATGAACACAGCATCGTATTCGTCCAGCAACTGGTCGAGGGTGATGTCTTTGCCGATCTCGGTGTTCAGGCGGAATTCGATGCCCATGCCGGTGAAGACTTCACGACGGCGGCTGAGCACGCTCTTTTCCAGCTTGAACTCGGGGATGCCGAAGGTCAGCAGGCCACCGATTTCCGGATTCTTGTCGAACACCACCGGCGCCACGCCGTTGCGTACCAGCACGTCGGCACAGCCGAGGCCGGCCGGGCCGGCACCGATCACCGCGACACGCTTGCCGGTCGGCTTGACCTTGGACATGTCCGGACGCCAGCCCATGGCGAAGGCCGTATCGGTGATGTACTTCTCCACCGAACCGATGGTCACCGCGCCGAAGCCGTCGTTGAGGGTGCAGGCACCCTCGCACAGGCGGTCTTGCGGGCACACGCGGCCGCAGACTTCCGGCAGGGTGTTGGTCTGGTGGCTCAGCTCGGCGGCGGCCAGGATGTTGCCCTCGGAAACCAGCTTCAACCAGTTGGGAATGAAGTTGTGCACCGGGCACTTCCACTCGCAATACGGGTTGCCGCAGCCCAGGCAACGGTGTGCCTGGTCGCCCGCCTGGGCCGGCTTGAAGGGTTCGTAGATCTCCACGAACTCCTTCTTGCGCTGGCGCAGGAGCTTCTTCTTCGGATCCTTGCGCCCGACTTCGATGAACTGGAAGTCGTTATTCAGACGTTCAGTCATTTCAAAACCTCATCAAACTACTTCAGGCGCAATCATTGCGGGTTGGCGCGGGTGCTGCTGAGCAGAGAGCCCAGGCTTGCCGCTTTCGGTTTGACCAGCCAGAACTTGCGCAGGTAGTCGTCCAGGTTTTCCAACAGGTGACCGCCCCAGGCACTGGCCGTCTCCGCAACGTACTCGGTGAGCACGCGCTGCAGGTGGTTGCGATAGGCTTCCATGGCTTCATTGCTGATGCGCTGGATCTCCACCAGTTCGTGGTTGACCCGGTCAACGAAGCTGTTGTCCAGGTCCAGCACGTAGGCGAAGCCGCCGGTCATGCCCGAACCGAAGTTGTAGCCGGTCTTGCCCAGCACGCAGACGAAACCGCCAGTCATGTACTCGCAGCAGTGGTCGCCAGTGCCTTCAACCACGGCGTGGGCGCCGGAGTTACGCACGGCGAAACGCTCACCCGCGGTGCCCACGGCGAACAGCTTGCCGCCGGTGGCGCCATACAGGCAGGTGTTGCCGATGATGGCCGAGTCCTGGGTCTTGAACGGGCTGCCTTGCGGCGGAACGATCACTACCTTGCCACCGGTCATGCCTTTGCCGACGTAGTCGTTGGCGTCGCCTTCCAGGTACAGGTGCAGGCCGCCGGCGTTCCACACGCCGAAGCTCTGGCCGGCCGTGCCCTTGAAGCGGAAGGTCACCGGGGCGTCTTTCATGCCCTGGTTGCCGTGCGCCTTGGCGATTTCACCGGAGATCCG
>JBBNAI010000593.1:0-1643 GCA_037994305.1 Pseudomonas sp.
GTCCTGATCATGGCTGGCGGCACCGGCGGCCACGTGTTCCCGGCGCTGGCCTGTGCCCGCGAGTTCAAGGCGCGCGGCTATAGCGTGCACTGGCTGGGTACGCCGCGCGGTATCGAAAATGAGCTGGTGCCGGCTGCCGGTCTGCCGCTGCACCTGATCAACGTCAGTGGCCTGCGCGGCAAGAGCAAGCTGTCGCTGCTCAAGGCGCCGTTCCAGTTGGTCCGTGCCCTGTGGCAGGCACGCCGGGTGATGCGTGAGCTGCAACCGGTGTGCGTGCTGGGCATGGGTGGCTATGTCACTGGTCCGGGTGGCCTGGCCGCCAAGCTCAACGGCGCGCCGCTGATCATCCAGGAGCAGAACGCCGTGGCCGGCACCGCCAACCGTAGCCTGGTGCCGTTTGCCAGCCGCGTGTGCGAAGGCTTCCCGAATACCTTCGGCAACAGTGCCAAGCGCCGTACCACCGGCAACCCGGTGCGCGAGGAACTGTTCCTGGAAACCCCGCGCGATGACCTGGCCAAGCGTCAGCCGCGTCTGCTGGTGCTGGGCGGCAGCCTGGGCGCCGAGCCACTGAACAAACTGCTGCCGGCAGCGCTGGGCAAAGTCGCCAGCGAGCTGCGTCCGCAGGTGTTCCATCAGGCCGGCAAGCAACATGATCAGGTGACTGCGGAGCGTTATCGCGAAGCTGCGGTCGAAGCCGAGGTCGCGCCCTTCATCAGCGATATGGCGCGTGCTTACGCCTGGGCTGATCTGGTGGTGTGCCGTGCCGGTGCGCTGACTGTCAGCGAGCTGGCTGCCGCTGGTCTGCCGTCCTTCCTGGTGCCGTTGCCCCACGCGATCGACGACCACCAGACCCGCAATGCCGAATATCTGGCGAAGGAGGGCGCTGCCTTCCTGCTCCCGCAACACGAGACTGACGCGGACACACTTGCCGCGCAGCTGACCGAGGTTCTGATGCACCCTGAAAAACTCAAGGCCATGGGCCGCACTGCGCGCAGCCTGGCCAAGCCGGATGCCACCCGTACGGTGGTGGATACTTGCCTGGAGGTGGCCCGTGGCTAAATCTCCCGCCGCCGCGCGTTCGGAAATCCGCCGCATGCGCCGCATCCGCCGCATCCACTTCGTTGGCATCGGTGGTGCCGGCATGTGTGGCATCGCCGAAGTGCTGCTCAACCTCGGCTACGAAGTCTCCGGCTCCGACCTCAAGGCCTCGGCTGTGACCGAGCGCCTGGAAAGCTTCGGCGCCATCATCTTCATCGGCCACCGCGCGGAGAACGCCGAACAGGCCGACGTGCTGGTGGTGTCGAGTGCGGTCAACACCAGCAACCCGGAAGTCGCCACTGCCCTGGAACGTCGTATTCCGGTGGTGCCGCGGGCCGAAATGCTCGCCGAGTTGATGCGCTACCGCCACGGCATCGCCGTCGCCGGTACCCACGGCAAAACCACCACCACCAGCCTGCTGGCGTCGGTGTTCGCCGCCGGTGGCCTGGATCCGACCTTCGTCATCGGTGGCCGCCTGAACGCCGCCGGCACCAACGCCCAGCTCGGCAGCAGCCGCTACCTGATCGCCGAGGCGGACGAGAGCGACGCCAGCTTCCTGCACCTGCAGCCGATGGTCTCGGTCGTCACCAATATCGACGCCGACC